>JAEDJF010000071.1 GCA_016296485.1 Oscillospiraceae bacterium | reverse complement strand
CTTGCGTTTGCTCCCGCAAACGATGCTCCCCCATCAGGGGGAGGTTCCCGACAAAACCGTGCAAAATGAGTTTCGCACGATGCCATCGAAACGGAGCTGGGGGCGCTCGACCGGACAGCGGCTCCCGCCGCCCCGCACAGATTTTCCCACGATAGGTCACATCGGCGAGCTGTCATAGCGAGCCGAAAGCGCGACCGCATCCGAAAAAACGGCGCAAGTCGTACGCCGCGCGCTCCGCGACCCACCCCCAGCCCCTCGCAGGGAAGTTCCGGGCGGATAATATTCGCCCCTACGGCTTTGCCGTGTTTCATCTTCCCACGGCGAAAGCCCTCGGAAATTCCTGCGCCTATGACCGCGCCCGCGCCCGCGCCGCGCATTCCTGCGTTTCCCTGTCACAAAATTCCCGGAAATGTAAACAAAAATCTCCCAATCTTGACATAAAAACCGCCGGGTGGTACAATAATCAAGTTAGACAAAAATATTTTAAAAGGAATGAAAAACATTGATTTATATTATCTATCTCGCGGTGGCGGCGCTGGTGACGGTGCTCTCCGTAAAGGCGTCCCAGTACGTTGATATGCTCGACAAGACGACGGCGCTTTCCGGCGCGTTCCTCGGCGGAATACTCCTTTCCGCCGTGACCTCGCTCCCGGAGCTTTTCACAAGCATCTCCTCAACGCTGATGCTCGACCAGCCGGGACTTTGCATCGGCAATATCCTCGGAAGCAACCTTTTTAACTACGCGATGCTCAGCGTGTTCCTCTTGACGGCGGTGGTCGCCTTCGCGAAATGCAAGCTAGCGAAAATCCATACCGTCGTGGCGCTTTCCGTCGTCGCAATGAGCGGACTCATACTTCTCAATAAGTACAACGTGCTCGGCTTCGACGTCGGTAGCGTCAGCGTCACTTCAATTCTTATAATTCTCCTCTATGTGCTCACCGTCTGGGTGATGTACCGTTTCGGCGGAACCTCCGAGGAGAGCGACGACGGCGACGAAGTCACCCTTACGAAAAAACAGATTATCGTCCGTTTCTCAATAGTGAGCGTCGGAATCGTCGTTTTCAGCATTCTCCTCACCTATATTACGGACGAGCTCAGCGTAAGGCTGAACCTCGGCAAGACCGTCGCCGGGGCGATTTTCCTCGGCGTTGCGACTTCGCTTCCCGAAACCGCCTCCACCTGGAACCTCTTTAAAATCAAAAACTACGACATCGCCGTGGGCAACATCGTCGGAAGCTGCCTTTTCAACTTCACGATTCTCTCTGTGGCGGACTTCTTCTACAGCGGCGGCGGAATTTACGCCATCAGCGACGTCTCGACCATGAACCTCGTAATCTTCGCGTCCATCGCGTCGGTGCTCGCCCTGGTGCTCTTCAAGTTCAGAAACAAGTTCACCGGAATAATCTGCCCGGTGGGAATAATCGCCTGCTACCTCGCTTTCCTTACTTTATAAGTATAAAAAAAGACCGGCTCTGCCGGTCCTTTTTTATGTTTATTTCACCAGTAAGTCCGCCGTTTTTGCCCGGACAAGGGGGAGAAGGTCGCCCGGGGCGACCTCAACCTGGCGCCCGATTTTCCCGGCGCTGACGGTGACGGTGCTCAGGTTGAGCACCGATTCGTCAAAGACGGTGGGGAAGAGCTTTTTCATTCCGATGGGCGAGCAGCCGCCACGGACGTACCCGGTTAGGGGCAGAAGCTCCGGGACCTTTAACATTTCGACGCTCTTTTCGCCCACGGCTTTTGCGGCCTTTTTAAGGTCGAGCTGACCGCCGCCGGGAAGGACGAAAACGTAATACCCGCCCTTTGCGCCCTTGGTCACGAGGGTCTTGAAAACCTCCTCAAGGGGCTTTCCGATGAGCCCCGCGACGGTTTCGGCGTCAACGGCGACGCCCTCCTCGTGGGGGTAGCCGTGGGGAACGTAGGGTATTTTCTTTTGGTCAAGAACCCGCATCACGTTGGTCTTTTCTTCGGTGTTTTTCAAGGCGCTCAAACCTCCGTCATATCGAAATGTTCGCCGACGAAGGTGGAGTAGCCCGCCATTGCGGCGGTTTCCACGTCCTCCATCGACCTAACGGTCCAGGCGACGAGCCTTGTTCCGTAAATTTTGTTCATAAAGAGCCCGAGGCTTTTGTCGTCAAAGCGGTAGGACACGAAGTCCGGCTTCGCCATAAAGTTGGTCATAAGGTTGGAAAGGTAGAAAGCCACCGCCCGCCCGTTTCCGCCGAGGTGCTTCGCGCCGGCGGAGAGCTGACCGCGAATGAGCTCCGGGTGGTTCTCCCGGAACCATTTGAGCACGAAGGGGCTGAAGCTGACGACGACTATCTGCCCGTCGTAGCTTTTTATTAGCTCATAGACCTTCCGGAGAAATTCCGGCTCCACCTCCGCGCCCTCGGTCTTGACCTCGCAGTAAATTGGCACCCCGCCGCAGACCTTGAGCACCTCGGAAAAGAGGGGAATACGCTCCTCGGTTCCGAGGAGGCGGTACTCCGAAAGCTCGGCGAAGCTGAGGTCCCGGACCCTCTTGTCCGCGCCGCACATACGGCTTATGTTGCTGTCGTGGAAAACGACGATTTCCCGATCCCGGGTGGGGCGGACGTCGAGCTCTATGGCGAGACCCTTTTCGGCGCTTTTCTCAAAAGCCGGAAGGCTGTTCTCGGGAATTTCCTCGTTGTCAAAATACCCTCTGTGGCAATAGACGGCGGGAAGGTCGTAGATTCTCCATTTGTTCGGGGTAGTCAGATAGACGAAGGCGCAGGCAAGCAGAAGAAAAATGATGATTGCGACCATAAGGACCGCGGTTGCTAAGTTCGGCATCAGTCATCACCCGCCCCGAGAGCCTCAATTTTGTCCGCAGGCTTTTCCGGCTTGCTGTCGCCGTGCTTCACGTTGAGGAGCATCAGGAAGGAGAGCCCCATGGCGCAAAGGGCGTAGGGGAAAAGGACGGCGTAGTTTTCGAGCCGCTCAATAAAATACCCGGCGACCATGGGGGTCACTATCTGCGCCGCCATGGAGGCGGTGTAGTAGTAGCCGGTGTATTTGCCGATGTCGCTGCCCTTGCTCATCTCCCAGATTATCGGGAAGGTGTTGACGATTACGCAGGCGTAGCCGAAGCCGATGAGCACGAAGAAGGGAATCATATAGAAGCCCGCGCTCTTGACGAAAGACATTACAAGGAAGCAGAACGCCATTACCGAAAGACCTATCATAATGGCTTTTTTGCGCCCGAATTTCGTTGCGATGGCGCCGGAGGGAATGTAGCAGAGGACGGAGGCAATCGTCGCAACCATAAGGTAGCCGGCGAAGTCGCCGCCTTTAGTGCCGAGATAGTTGGTCATATAGAGGCTGAAGAAGGTGCCGACGGCGTTGTAGCCCACGAAGAAGAAGCCGACGCAAAGGAGCATAAAGATAAGGCTCTTCAAGATGTCCTTGGGCATTTTTTTGCCCTTGGAGAGCTCCTCGTTGAGTTCCTCCTCGGTGCTCTCGTAGCCGCCGGTCTCCTCCATCTCCTTGACGAGCTTGTTCTCACGAACGGTAAGCACGAGCACCACGACGGCGCCCACCATTATGGAGGCGACGATTGCGAAAATCGGGAAGAAGTTCGGCTTGCCCTCCTTGGGAACAAGAAGCTGGATGAGGGCGAGGGAGATTACGCTGCCGACAGCGCCCATAAGGTTGATTACGGCGTTGCCCTTGCTGCGGAGCTTCTTGGGCGTGACGTCCGGCATCAGCGACACAGCCGGGGAGCGGTAGGTCGCCATTGAAAGGAGCACCAGCCCGAGGCAGAGGGCGAAGCCCAGAAGGTTCACCTTGCTGTCGAAATAGGGGAGAAAGAGCATTGACGCCACCGCAACGGCGGTTCCGCAGATTATGTAGGGGGTGCGCTTTCCGAGGGGAGTATGGGTCCGGTCGGAGAGGTGACCGAAAAGCGGAAGCATCACGAGGGCGAGCATATTGTCGATTGCCATTACCTTGCCGGTGGCGGCTTCGCCTATCTGGAAGGTGTTTTTGAGAATCAGCGGGATAATGCTGTCGTAAGCCTGCCAGAAGGTGCAGATGGAAAGAAAGGCAAGACCCACAAGAAAGGTACGCTTATAGTTCAGTTTCATTGCAAAGTTCTCCTTCTTCAAAAATTGCGGGCGCTTAGTTCACGTCCTCAAAGACCTCCTCCGGAGGATTGTCGAGAACCTCCGGATGACGGAAAATCCAGTCGAGGTATTTGAACGCGCTGGCGTAGTAATGTCCGTCGGCGATGCGCTCGTCGGTTACAACGGTGTAGTCAATGTATTTGTGCTTTTCAACGCTGCCGTCCTTTTGAACTTCAAGGGCGGTGCGCTTCGCGCCAAAGGAGAAGAAAACCGGGCAGGTGCCGAAATTGTAAAGGTGGTGATAGATGGGCGGAATTCCGAGGGAGCCGAGGTTCGTGATGAATACGCTGCAGTGGAAGGGCGAAGCCTTATGTATCACCTTGGGCATAATTCCGAAATAGTCGAGGAAGCTAAGAAAAGCCACGAACCCGCGAAGAATGAGGGTGGGCATATAGTTGATGACCTTGGCGACGTTGTCGAAAAGGTTTACGTCGCCTTCCTGTTTCGCGACGGCGATAAGCTCCTCGAGCTTTCTGTAAACGTCGTCGGCGGTGTCCGTCCGCTCAAAGACGGGCTTCACTGCGGACTCCTGGGCGTTGAGGTCCATCTGCTTCTTGACCATCATACTGAGGGTAATTTCGTCGTGCTGGTAAATTCGCTGACCGGCGACGAAGCGGTTGAGCCCCGGGCGCTGGGAAACGGTTCTTATGTAGGCGGCGATTATCACGTGGATGAAGCCGAAGCCGGAGAGACCGTCCTCTTTGCGCTTTTTGCGGATGTAGTTGTCGACCCGTCCCATTTCGACGGAGCCGAAGAAAAGGTTGGAAGCATCGTTCCTTGTTTTCATAATGAAAGGAACGATATAGGTCATTGGCGACAAAGTGCGGACGCGCCGTCCGTCATAGCGGTCGCCAAAGCGTTTTTTCCGTTTTTCCATTTCAAAGTCCTTTCTGCGGCGGTTCGCCGCAATTCTTTTATATTAAGCTTAAAATTGCTTAATATTATGTATATTATACCAGATAAAAATTTATAAATCCACAAAATTAAGAGAAACTTAAAACAATTTCTTGTAAAAAAGACGTTTTCGCGGCGGCGGAAACCGCAAAAAATCACCTCCAAACGGTTGTAAACAGCCATAAAACATGGTAAAATATCCATGTATGCTTTAAATCCTTTTTGAGGAGGAAATATAGACAATGGATTACAGTAAACTCGCGGAGCTTTTGTTCCCCGGCGTCACCGAGACCGCCGAGGAAGTCGAAGCCCGCTATCCACAGAGAAATCTTCCCGAGGGCGCGAAAGTTACCCGTATCGCCCCGAGCCCCACGGGCTTTATGCACCTCGGCAACCTTTTCGGCGCAATCACCGACGAGCGCCTTGCCCACCAGAGCGGCGGCGTTTTTTATCTTAGAATTGAGGACACCGACGCAAAGCGCGCCGTGGAGGGCGGCGTTGAAACGATAATCTCCGTCTTCAAGAAATTCGGTCTCAACTTCGACGAGGGCGCCCTCATCGACGGGGAGAAGGGCGACTACGGTCCCTATCGCCAGCGCCAGCGCGCCCCCATTTACCACGTTTTCGCAAAGAAGCTCGTTTCCGAGGGCAAGGCCTATCCGTGCTTCTGCACCGAGGAGGAGCTTTCCGCCATGCGCGAAAAGCAGGAGGCGGAGGGCGCAAACCCCGGCTACTACGGAAAATGGGCGGCACACAGGGATATGCCCCTTGAGGATATTGAAAAGGCCCTTGCTGAAGGCAAGAGCTGGGTCCTTCGCTTCAGAAGCGAGGGCGACCCGGAAAAATATCTCCACCTTAACGACCTCGTAAAGGGCAAAATTGATATGCCCGAAAACGACCAGGACATCGTCCTTCTCAAGTCCGACGGAATCCCCACCTACCACTTCGCCCACGTCGTTGACGACCACCTTATGAGAACGACCCACGTCGTTCGCGGCGAGGAGTGGCTCGCCACCTGGCCCGTACACGTTCAGCTTTTCGCCGCTCTCGGCTGGAAGCTCCCGAAATACGTCCACACCGCCCAGCTTATGAAGATGGACGGCGGCAGCAAGCGCAAGCTCTCAAAGCGCAAGGACCCGGAGCTTGCCCTCGATTACTATTTCGCCGAAGGCTACCCCGTCCCTTCTGTAATCGAGTACCTTCTTACGCTTCTCAACTCCAACTTCGAGGAGTGGCGCCTTGCGAACCCCAAGGAGCCCTATGAGAACTTCAAGTTCACCACCAACAAGATGAGCGTTTCCGGCTCCCTTTTCGATTTGGACAAGCTCCGTGACGTTTCAAGAAACGTCGTCGCCATGCTCACCACCGAGCAGGTCTGGGACTACCTTACGGACTGGGCGGAAAGATACGACCCGGATTTCCATAAGCTCCTCACCCGGAACCCGGATTACTCCAAGGCGATTATCTCCATCGGCCGCGGCGTTCCGAAGCCCAGAAAGGACATCGCCGTCTGGAGCGAGATGAAGGACTATATGGCGTTCTTCTATGACGAGCTCTTCGTTCCCGGGAGCGAGTACCCCGCCAATATGAGCACCGAGGACGTAAGAGCCGTGCTCGAAAAATATCCCGCCCTTTACGATGAGCACGACGACCAGACCGAGTGGTTTAACAAGGTGAAAGAGCTTTCCGTTTCCCTCGGCTACGCCGCTTCGCCCAAGGAATACAAGCAAAATCCCGAGGGCTTCAAGGGACACGTGGGCGACGTTTCCGCCGTAATAAGAATGGCGGTGACCGGAAGGGTCAACAGCCCGGATATGTACACCGTAATGAGCATTCTCGGCAGGGACGAGGTGCTCAACAGAATAGAAAAGGCAAAAGAGAGACTTTAATTTCGGGGCGACCCCGAAAAAACGAAAGGATACAAAATATGCCCGAAGAAGTATCTAATTTTATACATGACATAATCGATAAGGACCTGGCGGAGGGAGTCAACACCGAGGTTCACACCCGTTTCCCGCCGGAGCCCAACGGCTACCTTCACATCGGCTCCGCCAAGGCAATCTGGATAAATGCCTCCACCGCCGAGAAATATAACGGCAAGTTCAACCTCCGCTACGACGACACAAACCCGGCGAGGGAGGACGACGAGTACGTAAGGAGTATTCTTGAGGATATCCGCTGGCTCGGCTACGAGCCCAACGGCGGAATTTTCTACGGCTCGGACTACTTCGACAAATGCTACGAGTTCGCCGAGAAGCTCATTATGGAGGGCAAGGCGTACGTTGACGACCTCACCCGTGAGGAGATGCAGGAGTACAGAGGAAACGACGCCGGAAAGCCCAGCCGCCCCAGCCCCTACCGGGACAGAACACCCGAGGAGAACCTCGATCTGTTCCGCAGAATGAAGGCGGGGGAGTTCCCGGACGGGTCAAAGACCCTCCGGGCGAAAATCGACCTTGCGAGCCCCAATATGAATATGCGAGACCCGGCGATTTACCGCATTAAGCGCGCCACCCACCACCGCCAGGGCGACAAATGGTGCATTT
>JAEDJF010000003.1 GCA_016296485.1 Oscillospiraceae bacterium | reverse complement strand
CCGTCGGAACAAGCGTGCCTATCGACGCTGCAATAGTTGGTGTTATCGATGATACAGTACTTGCCGATATAAAATAAAACGGCATACTGAACTTTGAAAAACCCTGTTGTGAAACAGGTATTAACAGTCATTTTAGGGACCCGCTAAAAGGGCCGAGTACATATTATCGCACCGGGCAAGCGGCCTCCGCTTTATTGGAGTGTCCGGCGAACAGGATTTGTATTTCACAGTACCTTTAGCGAATATCCCTTTTATGAATATAGTTTGAGATAAAAACTAATTTTTTAGGAGGTCAATTTTATGTTCAATGATCTTATTCAGACTTGGAACGATACAATGCCTATGTTCACTCAGTCCCTTAAAGACTGGGTTGCCAACCTCAATGGCTGGACCGCAATCAGCACTATCGTTGTTATGATTATGGCCATCTTCATGCTTGTCGGCGCTATCGACCGTATTTGCGGAAACAAACACGGCTATGGCGAGCAGTTTGAAGAAGGTATCAACGCAATGGGCCCTCTTGCAATGTCCATGGCAGGCGTTGTAGCTGTTGCTCCTATCCTTGCACTTATCCTCAACCCCATCATCGGACCTGTCTATGGTCTTGTTGGTGCTGACCCCTCCATGTTCGCAACTACTCTTCTTGCTTGCGATATGGGTGGTTATCCTCTTGCAATGCAGATGGCTGCTAACGAAGCTGTCGGTAACTACGCTGGTCTTATCCTCGGCTCTATGATGGGTCCGACCATCGTATTCACCATCCCTGTAGCTCTTGGTATCATCGATCCTGAAGATCGTCCTTACCTTGGTGCTGGTACTCTTGTTGGTATGGTAACTATTCCTCTCGGCTGCATCGCCGGCGGTTTCGTTATGAACACCACTCAGTACAAACTTGGCGTTGCTGACATCTTCCTCAACATGATCCCTGTTGTTATCATCGCTGCTGCTATCGCTGCTGGTCTTTGGTTTGCTCCTTCCGCAATGATGAAAGGCTTCGATAAATTTGGTAACGGCGTTACCATTTTCATCACCGCTGTCACTGCTATCGCTATCTTCGAGTTCAACACCGGTATCGTATTCCCCGTATTCGAGCTCATGGTTGACGAAAACTATGACGGTCTTGCAGGCGGTCTTCTTACTTGCGGTATCATCGCTATCACCCTTGCTGGTGCATATCCGATGGTTAAGTTCGTTACCGACAAATTCGGTAAAGCTCTTGAGAAAGTCGGTTCCGCTCTCGGCATGAACGCCGCCGGTTCCGCTGGTATGGTTGCAAACCTTGCAAACAACATTGCAATGTTCAACCTCCTCAAAGACATGAACCCGAAGGGCAAACTCCTCAACTGCGCATTCGCTGTTTCTGCAGCATTCGTATTTGGTGACCACCTCGGATTCTGCGCTGGTAACAACCCTGACATGATCTTCCCGATGATCGTTGGTAAACTTGTTGCTGGTATCCTTGCAGTAGTTCTTGGTAACTTCATGGCTCCTGCACTTCTTGCAAAAATCCCCGGCGCTACTGAGAAATAATTTTAACTGAAATATTCTTTTAAAAGTTGTTTCTTTAAGAAGCGATCTGATTTGGAGAGCGCCTATTGCCGCGATAGGTGCTCTTCTTACGAAATTTCGGCCTTCGGCCTAAAATAACTGTAGAAGGAGGCGCATTTCAATGAACATCAGTGAACAGCTGATTAAAGAGATTGTCGCCAAA
Organism: Oscillospiraceae bacterium; assembly: GCA_016296485.1. Lineage (GTDB taxonomy): Bacteria > Bacillota > Clostridia > Oscillospirales > Ruminococcaceae > UMGS1668. The sequence goes on along the minus strand of JAEDJF010000003.1, from coordinate 30,252 downwards.
GTCTGCGAGAATATGAAAAATGAAGACTCCATGCCCTTTGAACGCAACGTTCTTTCCAACGGTATGATGAGCATCAAGACTGCAACTGTCGAATGCGAGCCTTTCCCCTTTGATATCGGCCCTGCCGCACAGGATAAGACTTTCGCACTCGACGTACTCACTCTTGAAGAGTCTCCTCGCCTTGGAGCTGGTGTTATGGAGCTCAGAGAAGGTACCGAGTTCCCTTGGACTCTTAACTACGATGAAGTCGAGTACATCATCGATGGTACCATGGTTCTGAAATCTGAAGCCGGTGACGTCACTGCACACGCAGGCGACATGACCTTTATTCCTAAAGGCACCAGCATTCATTTCTCCACTCCGGATCACGTAAGATTCATTTACGTAACCTACCCTGCAGACTGGGCAAATCAATAATTAATTATTGATTAAGTGCCGCTCCGTTTCGGAGCGGCACTTTTTTATGCAAATTTTGCTTATTGCTTCTTCCCAAAATACTATACTCAAATTTATAAAAAACGCACAAAAAGTACTTGACATGTAAAGGTTTTTCCTTTATAATAATAACGTTATATTGTAAAGCGAAATGCTTTACAAAAACAAAACAAAGGGGGCGGAAACCTGTGGCAAAGGATATGAATATTTCTCTGCTTTTCGATTTCTACGGCGAAATTCTTACCGATAAGCAGCAGGACGTCATAGATTATTACTATAACGACGACCTTTCCCTTTCCGAAATTTCCGAGCATCTCGGAATTACGCGCCAGGGCGTCCGCGACTCCATTAAAAGAGCTGAGTCAACTCTCCTCGAGATGGAGGAGAAGCTCGGTCTTGCGAAACGCTTCCGCGAGATACAAAACGGTCTCGACACTATTATCAGCGAGGCGCGCGCCATTGACGACGACAGCGTTCGCGGAGCGACAATTCGTGAAATCACCCAGCACACGGCTGAAATCGTCCGCGTTGCGAGCCACCTTAACGATTAACGGAGATTTTGATAAATGGCATTTGAAGGATTATCCGATAAGCTTTCTGCGGTTTTCAAAAAACTCAGAAATAAAGGAAAGCTGACCGAGAGCGACGTAAAAGCCGCAATGCGCGAGGTGCGCCTTGCGCTCCTTGAGGCGGACGTCAACTATAAGGTTGCGAAAGATTTCGTCGCAAAGGTAAGCGAAAGAGCCGTTGGAGCCGAGGTGCTCGAAAGCCTTACCCCGGCACAGCATGTAATTAAAATAGTCAACGAGGAGCTAACCGCTCTTATGGGCGAATCCAACGCCCGGATAAATTTCTCGTCAAAAATCCCCACCGTCATTATGATGGTAGGTCTCCAGGGCTCCGGTAAAACCACCCATTCCGGAAAGCTCGCCCTCCATTTCAAGAAACAGGGGAGACGCCCGCTTCTCGTCGCCTGCGACGTTTACCGTCCGGCGGCAATCGACCAGCTCAAAGTCGTCGGAAGCCAGATTGACGTTCCGGTTTTTGAAATGGGTCAGATTGACCCCGTTGAAATTGCCAAAAAGGCAATTTCCCACGCAAAGGACTACGGCAACGATATCGTTATTCTCGATACCGCCGGTCGTCTCCATATTGATACGGAGCTGATGGACGAACTGCTTCGCTTGAAGGAGCAGTTCCACCCGGAGGAAATTCTCCTCGTAATCGACTCCATGACCGGTCAGGATGCCGTCAACGTTGCCGCCAGCTTCAATGAGAAGCTCGGCATCACCGGTACAATCCTTACCAAGCTCGACGGCGATACCCGCGGCGGCGCGGCGCTCTCCGTAAGAGCGGTGACCGGCGCCCCGATTAAATTCGTGGGCAGCGGCGAAAAGCTCACCGACCTTGAGCCCTTTTACCCGGAAAGAATGGCTTCCCGAATCCTCGGAATGGGCGACGTGCTCACCCTCATTGAAAAAGCCGAAGAGGAAATGGACGCCAAGAAAGCCGCAGAAATGGCGAAAAAGCTCGGCGAAAACAGCTTCGATATGAACGACCTTCTCGAACAGATGAAGCAGGTTCGGAAAATGGGCTCCTTAAGCCAGATCGTTTCGATGCTTCCCGGCGCGAAGAAAAAACTTACCGACGAGGAAGCCGAAAAGGGCGAAAAACAGCTCGTTATCACCGAAGCAATCATCAACTCAATGACCAAGAAAGAGCGCGCGAAGCCCTCCATAATCTCCGCCCAGCGCAAGAGAAGAATTGCCGCCGGAAGCGGAACGAAGGTCGAGGACGTAAACCGCCTTTTGAAGCAGTTTGAGCAGATGCAGAAAATGATGAAACAGCTTTCCGGCAACGGAAAGCAGGGTAAAAAAATGCGCCAGATGATGAGCCAGATGCAAAATCAGGGCGGTCTCGGCGGAATGCCCTTTTAACCAAGGTCTTTAGGCGAAAGCCTTTGATAAATACTAAAAAATTATTTTTCACCATAGGAGGAAAAACCAATGTCCGTTAAAATCAGACTTCGTCGCATGGGCGCAAAGAAAGCACCTTTCTACCGTATCGTAGTTGCCGATTCCCGTTATCCCAGAGATGGCCGCTTCATTGAAGAGGTCGGTTACTATGACCCCACCAAAGAGCCTTCCGTAATCAAAGTTGACGCAGAGAAGGTTGAGAAATGGATCGCCAGCGGCGCACAGCCCACCGATACCGTTAAAGCTCTTCTCAAAATCGAAGGCGTTCTTAAATAATGCCGGAGGGCCGAAATATGGAAGAACTGCTTGCTGTTATCGCACGCGGACTTGTGGAGGATAAGGACGCAGTTTCTGTAACAGTGGACGAGCCGGACGAAGAGGGTACCGTTGTTTACCACCTTCACGTGGCTCCCGCCGATATGGGAAGAGTCATCGGACGCCAGGGCAAAATTGCCCGGGCAATCCGCACCCTTATGCGCACTGCCGCTAACCGTGCCGGCAAGAAAGTTGCCGTCACGATTGAATAATCGAAACGAATTCCCTCGTCAAATTTTTTGGCGGGGGAATTATACGAGGGAGAACTTATGAGAAAAGAATTTCTCGAGGTGGGCGAAATTGTCACCACCCACGGAATCCGCGGCGATATGCGCCTGTATCCCTGGTGCGACCCCGGGGACGTCGAGCGCGCAAAAAAGGTTTATTTCGACGAAAACGGCGCGGAAGAATTTTCGGTAAAATATATCAAACCCCATAAAAACGTCTATCTTGTGAAGCTCAAGGGGATAGATACCCCAGAGGACGCAAGAAAATTCATCGGAAAGACCCTCTATATGAACAGAAATGATATTCCGATGAAAAAAGGCGAATACTTTATTCAGGATATTATAGGCTTAAAGGTGGTTGATTCCGAGAACGGAACCGTTTACGGCGAGGTTTACGATGTTGCCGCCACCGGCGCCAATGATATATACTGTGTCCGAGACGCGGACAAAAAAGAAACATGGATTCCCGCAATTCCACAGGTTATTGACAGAGTGGATATTGATTCCGGCGTTCTCTATATAATCCCCATGAAAGGACTTTTCGACGATGAGGATTGATATTGCGACGCTTTTTCCCGAAATGTGCGAGGCGGTTTTGAGCACGAGCATCATCGGAAGGGCCCGCCGGGCGGGCTTTGTGGAAATGTATTGCCACAACATAAGGGACTATACTCTTGATAAACATCAGCGGGTGGACTCCGCCCCATATGGCGGCGGAAACGGCATGATAATGCAGGCTGACCCAATTTTTCGCTGTTTTGAGCACGTCTGTGAGGAAGCGTGCTCAAAGCCCTACGTAATCTATATGTCGCCCCAGGGAGCCGTGCTCAACCAGCAAATGGCGGTGGATTTCGCCGAAAATTATGAGCACCTGTTCATAATCTGCGGGCATTACGAAGGCGTCGATGAGCGCATAATCGAGGAAATTGTGGACAGGGAAGTGTCAATAGGGGACTACGTGATAACCGGCGGCGAGCTCGGTGCGCTGGTGCTCGCGGACTGCGTCGCAAGGCTTTGCGACGGCGTCCTCTCCGAGGACGTCTGCTTCGAGGACGAGAGCCATTTTTCCGGGCTCCTTGAATATCCCCAGTACACAAGACCACAGGTCTGGCACGAAAAAGCCGTGCCGGAGGTGCTTTTGAGCGGAAACCATAAGCTGATTTCCGATTGGCGCCACGCCGAAGCGGTAAGGCGCACCGCCGAAAAGCGCCCGGATATGATTCAAAAGAACGAGGACAAAAATAGATGACAGGAACAATCGTAAACATAATAGCGATTATCGCGGGCAGCTCCCTCGGATTGCTTCTTAAAAAGGGAGTCAAAGAGAGCCTTATGAACAGTATTCTTAAGGTTGAGGGCGTGGCAGTTTTCGTTATCGGATTAAACGGAGTAATTACTACGATGATTTCCGTCGGAGCCGACGGAAAACTTGGCGACAACGGCGGAATGCTTTTACTTTTGAGCCTTGTTATAGGTACTTTTTTCGGCGAAGCGCTTCGCCTTGACGACAGAATCAATAATTTCGGGCTTTCGATTGAGAAAAGGCTGAAATCCGACGGCTTCGCAAAGGGCTTCGTGTCCTCCTCGATAATTTTCTGTATCGGATCAATGGGAATTATGGGCGCCCTTAACGACGGTCTCTCCGGCGACAGCAGCCTTCTTTTGGTAAAAAGCGTCCTCGACGGAGTGACCTCCGTTGTGCTCGCCTCAACAATGGGCTCCGGGGTCATTTTTTCCGCCGTTCCTGTTTTCATTTACCAGGGGATCATAAGCCTTTTCGCCTCCTCCATTTCGCCTTTACTCGAAAGCTGCGGAAATATGATGACCCAGTTCAATATGGTCGGAAGCGCGCTTATAATGTGTATCGGTTTCAACTTCATCACCGATTCTAAAATCAAGACCGCAAATCTTTTGCCGTCGCTTTTGGTTCCGATACTGTATAACTTGCTGTTGATGGTGGAAATCTTTTAGTCAAATCTTACAAAGAATCGGCGAAACCTTTGTCCGGTTATAGAATATGTATAGAAAATCTTTCTAATAATTGAATTAAATCTTTCTAACTGTTATAATGTAAACAGAAATTTTGTGAGTTTGTGAGGAGTGAATAACATGTTTTCCAGTGTTGTTAAAGTTCAAAATCAGGTTGGTCTTCATGCCCGCCCCGCTACTTTTTTTATCCAGAAATCCAATGAGTTCAAATCCTCCATTTGGGTTGAGAAAGACGAGAGAAGAGTAAACGCAAAGAGCCTTCTCGGCGTGCTTTCCCTCGGAATTGTCGGCGGCACCGAAATCACCATAATTGCCGACGGTGTCGACGAGGAAGCAGCAGTAGACGCTCTCGTAAAACTCGTAGAGTCCGGTTTCACCGACTGAGCAAAAGACAGAAAAAACAGCACCGCAGGTAGATTATTTGCGGTGCTTTTTGTTATGATGAAATGCGGCAAAAGCGCCGTGAAAAGCCGGAAAGGAGCAATGCGCTTTGGATAACCCGAGACTTCCGTATCTTCATAAAAAAACGCTGAGCCTCCCGATGGAGCCCGGCGTCTATATAATGCACGACAAAAGCGGAAAAGTAATTTATGTCGGCAAGGCGAAAAAACTCAAAAACCGCGTCACGAGCTATTTCCGCAACGTGGAAAAGCACCTTCCGAAGGTGTACCGAATGGTTGAGCACGTCTATGACTTCGACTATATCGTGACGGACAGCGAGTTTGAGGCGCTTATTCTCGAGTGCAGCCTTATTAAGCAGTACGCCCCGAAATACAATATTCTTCTTAAAGACGACAAGGGGTACAGCTACGTCAGGATTTCGCCCGGTCCCTACAGCAGGCTGACGGGCGTTTTGCAGAAAAACGACGACGGCGCCGAGTACATCGGACCTTATATCAGCTCCTATGTCGTGCGCCAGACAGTTGCGGAAGCAAACAAAGCGTTTATGCTCCCCACCTGCACGAAGAAATTTCCCCAGGAGTTCGGCAAAACGAGACCCTGCCTCAATTTCTATATCAAGAACTGCATGGGCGTCTGCTGTGGAAAAATTTCCGAAAAGGACTATAACGAGACCCTTGCCGAAGCCCTTGAGTTCATAAAGGGCGGAAGCACCGCGTCGATAGATAAGCTTACGGAGAGAATGTACGCCGCCGCCGAGGCGGAGGATTTCGAGCGGGCGGCGATTCTGCGCGACCGGATACGCGCCATTGAGGGCATCGCCAGCCGCCAGAAGGTGGTCTTTTCAAAGGTTGAGGAACAGGACGTCATCGCCGTTGCTCAAAGCGGCGAAACCTGCTGCGCCGTGGTGCTCAGCTTCAGGGGCGGAAAGCTCGTTGACAAGGACGAATATATTCTTAAGGATTTCGGGACGGACCCCGCCTCCGTAACGGAGTTTATTCAGGGCTTTTACGCCGAAAAGACCGATATTCCCAAGGAGATAGCCCTCCATGAGCCCTGCGATGACGGGGAGCTTCTTTCCCGCTGGCTTTCGGAAAAAGCCGGGCGCAAGGTCACAATCATCGTTCCGCAAAAGGGCGAGCGCCGTAAGACAACCGAAATGGCATATAATAACGCGGCGGAGCGCCTTTCCCACGAAAACCTCCGCACCAGCCGGGAGGTGGCGGTGCTCGACGAGCTCGCAAGAATGCTCGGGCTCGAAAAGCCGCCGGAGCGGATAGAGGCGTACGATATTTCAAACTTCGGTTCGGAGACAGTCGTCGGCGGAATGGTCGTCTATGAAAACGCCCGCCCAAAGCGCGGCGACTACCGCAAATTTTCCTTTAAAGATATGGCGGCGCCGGACGACTACGCCTGTATGTGCGAAATGCTGGAGCGCCGCTTCAGCCATTACGAGGAGGAAAAGGAGAAGGGGACTTCCTTCGGGAAAATGCCCGACCTCATTCTTCTCGACGGCGGCAAGGGTCACGTCGCGGCGGTGCAGGAGCTTTTTGACCGCCTCGGAATTGCCGTGCCCCTTTTCGGAATGGTCAAGGACGACCGCCACAGAACGAGGGCAATAGCCAAAAACGGCGGCGAAATCGCAATTTCGCCCGTGCGGGAGGTCTTTAATTTCGTCACCTCCGTCCAGGACGAGGTCCACCGCTACACCATCACTTACAGCCGCCAGAAGCACAGCAAAACCAATTTTGAGCTGTTCATAACAAAGGCGGAGGGCGTCGGTCCGAAGCGCGCCGCCGCCCTTTTGAAGCATTTCAAAACGATGAAGGCGATAAAAGCCGCGACGGAGGAGGAGCTTGCGGCGGCGCCGGGAATGACCGCCGCGGCGGCGAAATCCCTCCGGGCGTTCCTCGACAGCGAAGAATAGAACGTCGGACCGCCGCCCTTCAAAATTAAGAATAACATTGACATTTAATGCGAAAAATACGATAATAAATATATCCTGTACGGAGGTATAAAGCCAATGAGAGTTATTACCGGAACCGCCAAGGGGAAACGCCTTGTTACCCCGGAGGGGAAAGACATTACCCGCCCCACCGGCGATAAAGTCAAAGAGGGGATTTTCTCCTCGATTCAGTTTATTCTCGAGGGCGCTGACGTGCTCGACCTTTTTGCCGGCTCGGGCCAGCTTGGAATAGAGGCTCTTTCCCGTGGCGCAAAAACCGCCGTCTTTGTTGACAAGGCGAAGGAGGCGCAAAAATGCATCTCCGAAAATATCAAGAACTGCGGCTTTGCCGACCGTTCCCGGGTAAAGACGATGGACGCTCTGCTCTATCTTTCCAGCGCGATGGAACGCTTTGACATCGCGTTTCTTGACCCGCCCTACGCCGAGGAACAGCTTCCCGTAGCGCTTCCCGCCGTGTCAAAGGTGATGCGCCCGGGCGGAATGGTGTTTTGCGAGACCGCCAAAAATATCGACCTTCCGGAAACTGCCGGGGAGCTTGTTAAGGTAAAGGAGTACCGCTACGGTCGCACCAAAGTGCTGGCCTATCGGCGTGAGGAAAATTAAACTATGAAGAAAGCCGTATGCCCGGGGAGCTTTTCCCCGGTCACCAATGGACATATTGATATAATAATGCGCGCGGCAAAGCTTTTTGACGAGGTAACCGTCCTCGTGGTGACGAACCCGGACAAGCGCTGCGCTTTCACGGCGGACGAGCGCTGCGCGATGATAGAAAAGGCGCTCAAAGGAGTGCCCGGAGTGAGAGTGGATAAATGGGACGGACTTCTGGCCGACTACGTCAAGCAAAACGGGATAAACGCCATCGTCAAGGGAATCCGCTCTTCCTCGGACTTCGACTATGAGTTCCAGATGGCGCTTGCCAACAAGAGCCTTGCGCCGGAGGTCGAGACGGTCTTTATGACCGCCGACCCGCAGAATATGTACGTGAGCTCGAGCCTTATACGCCAAATCGCTTCTTTCGGCGGCGACGTTTCGGACTTTGTTCCGAAAGAAATCGTCCCGGATATAGAAAAAGGACTTAAATAACGAATCAATATAAACGGAGGAATGTTTTATGTCTATCGAAGAAATTCTTGACCAGCTTGATGAACTTATCGACCGTTCCTGGTCCCTCCCGCTGACCGGCGGACGCTGCGTCGTTGACGCGGACAAGGTGCGCGAGCTCCTTGACGACGTGCGCCTCAATATGCCCACGGAGATAAGACAGGCACAGTCCATTGTCGCGGACCGCACCGAGATAATCAACAACGCCAAGAAAGAGGCGGAGACAATTATCGCGAGAGCCGAAAAGCGCGCCGCCGCCCTTGTTGACCAGGAGGAGATAGTCCGCCAGAGCAAAAACAAGGCAGCCGAAATTGCCCAGCAGGCGCAGCAGCAGAGCCGCGAAATGCGCCAGTCCGCAAAGGACTTCGTGGACAATATCCTCAAAAACACCGAGGAGACCCTTGCCGCTTCCCTTAATGAAGTCAAGGGCACAAGAAGCGCTTTCCGCCAGCAACAGCAGCAGCCCTCCTCCAAACAGTAATCCGTACTTAAATTTGCGGACGGCGTCAGCGCCGTCCGCTTTTTCTTTGCTTTCCGGCGAAAACCGGACAGCCAAGAAAGAGTCAGGAACGCGTACCCGAAAATTCCCTGCCGAAATCGGCAGGGAATTTTTGCTATAAGCTCGTTTTTGGCATTATTATGCCGAAAAATTAAATTGTGAAATCTTATAAAAAGCTATTGCATTTTTTGTGATTTCCACTATAATAATAAGTAAGTGGTGAAAGGTGGGGAATAGTGGGTAAATTATCCCTAAAAACCGCCGAAACGGAGAGGAGGTAAGACAGTGTATATAGGCGAATATTTTCACAGCCTTGATGAAAAAGGCCGCGTCAATTTTCCCGCGAAGCTCCGCGAGGAGCTCGGCGACCAGTTCGTAATTACAAAAGGACTGGACGGCTGTCTTGCCGCTTATTCGATGCCCGAATGGGAAAAAATAAGCGAGGTCGTTGCGGGGCTTCCGAAAGCGAAAGCCCGGGACCTCAAACGTTTCATGTTCTCCAGCGCCTCTGTCGTAACCGCCGACAAACAGGGAAGGGTTGTAGTAACCCCGACCCTTCGGGCTTTTGCGAAAATCGAAAAGGATATAGCTGTAATCGGCGCCTCCGACCACGTTGAAATATGGGACAAAGATACCTGGATTGAGCGCAGCAGCTCCATGGATTCCGACGCCATAGCCGAAGCCATGGATGAGCTCGGATTCTGAGGTAAGGAATATGAGCGAATGTAATTTTCAGCACGTTTCCGTGCTTCTCAACGAAAGTATAGAGGGGCTCAATATTAAGCCTGATGGAATTTACGTCGACGGGACCGCCGGCGGCGCGGGACATTCCTCCGAGATTGCGAAGCGCCTTACGACCGGAAGGCTCATCGCCCTCGATAAAGACCCGGACGCCATAGCGACGGCGACGGAGCGCCTTTCAAAATACCCCTGCGCTACCGTTATCCGTTCCGACTTCGCGGAAATTCCCGCCGTGCTCGACAGCCTCGGGATAGATAAGGTGGACGGGGTGCTCCTCGACCTCGGCGTGAGCTCCCACCAGCTTGACGAAGCGGAGCGCGGCTTCAGCTACCACAGCGAAGCCCCCCTCGATATGAGAATGAGCCAGGAGGGGCTCTCCGCCTATGACCTTGTGAACGGAGCTTCCGGCGCGGAGCTCGCAAAGATACTTTACGATTACGGCGAAGAAAAATTTGCCCCGAGAATTGTTAACGCCATTCTTGACGCGAGAGCGGTAAAACCGATAGAAACCACCACCGAGCTTGCGGATATAGTCCGAAACGCCGTTCCCGCCGCCGTAAGGCGCAAGGAGGGACACCCGGCAAGGAAAACCTTCCAGGCGATAAGGATTGCCGTAAACGGCGAATTGGACAGGCTTTCGGAGACTCTTGACCGGGCGTTCGAAAGGCTTGCCCCGGGCGGAAGGTTCGCAATAATCACCTTCCATTCCCTTGAGGACAGAATGGTGAAACAGGCGTTTGCCGAATATACGAAGGGCTGTACCTGCCCGCCGGAATTTCCGGTCTGCATCTGCGGAAAGACGCCCAGAGGGAAGCTCGTGAGCCGAAAGCCCATAGAGCCTACGCCCGAAGAACTTGAAGTAAACCATAGAAGCCGAAGCGCGAAGCTTCGCATTATAGAAAAACTCTGATTTTTGAAAGGAGGCGCCGATTTTGTCTGCTGAAGCTGCATACGATCTCAACAATTTCGCGGCAAAAACGGAGAGCGAACATGACCGTGAACTTAAAACCCGTTCACTTCGCCTTATAAAGAACCGCCGTAAAGCGAAAACCGTTGCGCCCGTTAAGCTTATTCTCGGCGTGCTCGCGGTAATCGCCGTTGCCTCCGTTATGATATACAGCCAGGTGGTGCTCACCGAGCTCACAGCGGAGGTAAACTCTTATCAAAAAGAGCTGACCCACCTTGAGGCGGAATACGTAAGGCTCGGCGGCGAGCTTGAAGCGAGCACCTCCATCAAAAAGCTCGAGGAAGCAGCCGAGAATAAACTCGGTCTTTCAAAGATTGATTCGAGCCAGGTGGAATACGTAAACCTTACCGATTCAGACGATATAACCGTTGCAAAAACCGGCGGAAAATACCTTGTTGAACAGTATTGGAACGATATAATCGACTTCATCTCGGAATACTTGCCGTTTTGAAACAATAATATGAACAAGTAGCGCCGTTAAAAACCGTAACTACGGGTGGACGGCGCTGTCTTCATAATAGGGGACAGGTCGATTTTAAATGAAATTTCCGTAAAAGGAGCGCAGAAAGCCGAAAATGAGTAAATCACCGAACGCGATTATAAGAAGACGAATACTTGCTGCGGGCGCAATAATGGTGCTCGTGGGCTTCTCGACGCTGATAGTGCGGCTTTTCAATATCCAGATAGTGAACGCCGAGGAGTACCAGCGCGAAGCCGCTTCCCAGCAGCTTCAGGTTACGGAGCTTTCCGCCACAAGAGGAACGATTTATGACCGAAACGGCAACGTCCTTGCCATGAGCTCCACCGCCTGGACAGTGTGTATTTCCCCGGTGAGCATCAAAAACGACACCCAGAAAGAACTCATAGTTTCCGGGCTTTCGGAGATACTCGGCGTAAGCGAAGAATACGTCCGGGAAAAATGCGAGCGCAACAGCGGCTACGAGATCATCAAAAAGAGGATAGACAAAGCCCTTGCGGAAGAAGTGACGACCTTTGCGTCCAACAACAAAATTTCCGCCATTCATCTTGACGAGGACGTTTCGAGAAAATATCCTTACGAAAACTTTGCTGCCTCCGTGCTTGGCTTCGTGAACGTCGATAATATCGGCGCTTACGGTCTCGAAGCCTACTATAACAAGACTTTAAGCGGAACCTCGGGAAAAATCGTTTCGGCAAAGAACGCCTGGGGCTCCGATATGCCCTTCGATTACAGCGAGCTCTATTCCTCCGAGGACGGCAACAGCCTTGTTACCACCATTGACGAGGGAATACAGTATTTCGTTGAAAAACACCTTGAGCTTGCCGTCAAGGAGCACGACGTCCAGCAGCGCGCCTGCGCCATAGCCATGGACCCCAACACCGGAAAGATACTTGCCATGGCGACGAAGGGCGACTTCGACCCGAACCAGTACAGCCTTGTTGCCGACTCGGTGCAGGAGCAGATAGATGCCCTCCCGGAGGATGAACGGGCGGAGGCGCTCCAGGAAGCGCAGTTCGACCAGTGGCGCAACAAAGCAATTTCCGACCCCTATGAGCCCGGTTCCGTTTTCAAAATCATAACCCTTGCCGCCGCGATTGAGAGCAATACGACGGTCCTCGGCGACACCTTTGACTGTCCCGGATACATACAGGTCGGCGACAGGAAAATCTCCTGTTGGAAGACCTTCGGTCACGGACACCAGACCCTTGCGGACGCTATCAAGAACTCCTGCAACCCGGCGTTCATCACAATAGGTCTTCGTATGGGTCTTACCAATTTCAATTATTATTTTGAAGCTTTCGGACTTACGGATAAAACCGGAATAGACCTTCCCGGTGAAGCCAAAAGTATATATCATGACCCCGATACAATGTCGGAAATCGACCTTGCGTCAAGCTCCTTCGGTCAGACCTTTAAGGTCACCCCGATTGAGCTTATCACTGCGGTTTGCGCCGCCGTCAACGGCGGCACGCTCTATGAGCCTTACATCGTGGAGCAGGTGGTTTCCTCCGACGGAACGGTGGTCATTCAAAACGAACCCAACGCCGTCCGCCAGGTGATTTCAGAGGAGACCTCCGAAATCGTCCGGACGATGCTCGAAAAGGTAGTAAGCGAAGGCTCCGGTAAAACCGCAAAGGTTCCGGGCTACAGCATCGGCGGTAAGACCGGTACTTCCGAAAAGCTCGACAAAACCAACAACGACGGCGAAGTCGAAAAATACGTCTCATCCTTCCTTGCGGTTGCTCCCGCCGACGACCCCCAGATAGTGATTCTCCTCCTCCTCGATGAGGCGCAGATGGAGAACCCCTACGGTTCCGTCGTCGCGGCTCCCGTGGTCGGCGCGATGCTTTCCGATATTCTTCCCTATATGGGCATCGAGCCTTCCTATACCGAGGAAGAGCTCGAAGCCATGACCGGAAAGGTCAAGGACGTCACCGGAAACATCGTCCACGACGCCCTTACGACCCTTCGTTTGCAGGGCTATTCCGTGACCGTTTCGGGAAGCGGCACCACCGTTGTGAGCCAGCTCCCGGAGGGCGGCTCTAAGCTTTCCGCCGGCGGAACCGTAACGCTCTATACCGAGGAGGCGCTCATTCCCAAAGAGGTTGAGGTTCCCGACGTAATCGGAAAGAGCGTTACCGAAGTAAATAACGCCATTATCGGAGCGGGGCTCAAGTTAAAGCTCGTGGGCGTAAGCGAGTCCGCCAAGGACCAGGTAGCTTACAGCCAGAACCCCGCCGCCGGAACTAAAGTATATCCCGACACCGTTGTCGAAGTCACCTTTACCGTCGGAACCGGAGACGGTAAAGACGGCGGAGAATAATACATAATCAGCATTTTGGAGGTGATCCCTTGCTTTTATCCGAACTGTTAAGGGACGTTGACTATACCGGAACGATAAAGGATACGGAAATAAAGAACGTGACCGGAGATTCAAGACAGGTTGAGCCGGGCTCGGTTTTCGTATGTATAAAAGGAGCCACCGTTGACGGTCACGAGTACGCGAAAGCCGCCGTAAGAAGCGGCGCGTCGTGGATAGTGGCGGAGCGGGACACGGGCGTAGAAAACCAGGTGCTCGTGCCCAATACCCGGGCGGCTTACGCCGTTATGTGCGCCAACATAAACGGGCGCCCGGCGGAAAAAATGAAGCTCATCGGCGTTACCGGGACCAACGGGAAAACAACAATCACCTATCTGATAAAACATATCCTCGAAGCCGCCGGGAAAAAGGTCGGGCTCATCGGAACGATACAAAACGTCATCGGCGACGTCGCCCTTCCGGCGAAATACACTACGCCGGACCCCTCGGAGCTCCACCTCATTTTTTCAAGAATGCAAAGCGCCGGATGCGAATATGTTGTAATGGAGGTTTCGTCACAGGCGCTTGACCAGTACAGGGTTTGGGGATGTCATTTTGAAACGGCGATTTTCACAAATCTTACCCAGGACCACCTCGATTATCATAAAACAATGGAAAACTATTTCGACGCGAAAAAGCGCCTTTTCGAGCTTTGCAAAAGCGCCGTTATCTGCGTTGACGACGAGTACGGAAAAGAGCTTGCAACGAGCGTAAAATGCCCCGTGACCACCGTTTCCGTAAGCGACCTCGCGGCGGACTATACCGCCCGGGACGTCAAAAACACCGCATCCGGCTGCCGCTTCGCAATGGTCGGAAAAGGGCTCATCGGAAGAGTTAATTTCGCGATGCCCGGAAAATTTTCCGTATCCAACGCGATGCTTGCCGCCGCTGCCGCCATTGACTGCGGTCTTGACTTTGAGGAGGCGGTAGAAAACCTCAACACCTGCACCGGCGTAAAGGGAAGGGTCGAGGTCATTCCCACCGGGCGTGATTTCACGGTTATACGCGACTTTGCCCACGGACCCGACGCCCTTGAAAAGGTTCTGAGCTCTGTTCGGGAGTGCGCCGAGGGAAGGGTAGTAACCCTCTTCGGCTGCGCCGGAAACCGAGACCGGACGAAGCGCCCGAAAATGGCGGCGGCGGTCGCAGCGAAGTCCGACTTCATTATTTTCACCAGTGACAACCCCCGGAACGAGCCCGTTGATGAAATAAGCGGGGATACGCTCCCGGCTCTTGAGGCTTCGGGCGTGCCGTTTTACTACGAGCCGGATAGGTTCAAGGCAATAAAATGGGCCCTTGAGCACAGCGAGCCCGGCGACGTGCTCGTGCTCGCGGGCAAGGGGCACGAGGATTACCAGGTGCTCGACTTCGGAACGGTCTATTTCGACGAAAAAGTGATCGTTCAGAACTTCCTTAAAGAGATGACAGAGTAAAAGACAGAGGGAGGGGCAGTATGCTTCCGTTAAAATTGAGAGAAATCGCCGCGGCAATGGGCGCGGAATGTAGAACGGAGATTCCCGATATTGAGATAACGAATATCTGTACCGATTCAAGGGACGTGAAGCCCGGAAGCCTTTTTGTCGCCCTTTGCGGCGAAAGGTTCGACGGCCACGCCTTCGTTAAAACCGCCATGGAAAAGGGCGCTCTTTTCGCCGCCGTTGAAAAAGAGGGCGACTACGGAACAGAAAACCTCCTTTTCGTGAAAACGACCCGCCAGGCTTTTCTCGATATTGCCGGTCTTTACCGCAGCAAATTCAACCCGAAGGTGATAGCGGTCACCGGAAGCGTCGGCAAAACGACCACCCGCGAAATGATTGCCGCCGTAATCAAAAGCAGGTATAAGACGCTTAAAACCGAAAACAATTTAAATAATGAGGTGGGCGTTCCGAAAACGATTCTTGAGCTCGATGAAAGCTACGAGGCGATGGTCCTCGAGTTCGGAATGGTGCATCAGGGCGAAATTAGGGAGCTTACCGTTCCGGCAAAGCCCGACATCGCCGTAATCACCTGCATAGGCACCTGTCACATCGAAAACCTCGGCTCCCGGGAAAACATTAAGAAAGCGAAATTCGAGATTGTCGAGGGGCTCAAAAAAGGCGGGACCCTCCTTTTAAATAAAGATAACGATATGCTCCGAGATATTTGCCTTCCGGAGTTTAATGTAGTATACTATGCTATTGGGGATAAATCTGCGGACATCACCGCGGAAAATATCGCCGAGCGCGACGGAGAGACGGATTTTGACATCGTCTTTAAAAATGAACGCTGCCGCGCCCGGATTCCCTGTATAGGCGAACATAACGTGCTCAACGCCCTTGCGGGCTTCGGCGCAGGAGTTGCGGCGGGAATCCCGCCGCAGGAGTGTGCCGCCGCCCTTTGGAACTTCAAAGCCACCGGCATGCGGCAAAAGATGACCCAGTGCCGGGGCGTCACCGTGGTGGAGGACTGCTATAACGCGAACCCCGATTCAATGCGGGCGGCGCTCAGAACTCTCGGCGAACGGCAGCTTGTTCCCGGCGCCAAAAAAATCGCCGTTCTCGGCGATATGCTGGAGCTCGGCGCCGTCGCCGAAAGCTCCCACCTTGAGGTGGGGCGCGAGGCGGCAAAGGCCGCAGACGTGCTCCTTTGCTTCGGCGAGCTCGGAAAGCTAATAGCAAAGGGCGCTCTTGAAGCGGGGCTTTCCGAAAGCTTTCATTTTGAAAGCAAGGAAGCTCTTTCCGAAAAGCTTCGGGAAATTGCGAAGCCCGGGGATATTGTCTGGCTCAAAGCCAGCCGGGGAATGAAATTTGAGGACGTTGCGGAAGCCTTTTACGAAGAATTCTAATAAAACGGAGGACTTAATATGCAGACAGCGATTTGCGCTTTTATAGCCTTTGGAGTGACGGCTCTTTCCGGTATGTGGCTGGTGCCGATGCTCCGAAAGCTCAGCTTCGGTCAGAAAATTCTTGAGATAGGACCCAACTGGCACAAGAGCAAAGAGGGAACTCCGACAATGGGCGGAATTATGTTCATAATCGGAATCCTTGCCGCCTGCTGCGCTGCTTTCTGGTTCCTTAAAGACGAGCCCTCCGCCGAAAAAATCCGCTTTTCAAGCGGAATTTTGATGGCTCTCGGCTACGGGCTTCTTGGCTTTATCGACGACTACACGAAGATTGCCAAGAAACAGAACGAGGGTCTTACCGCTAAACAGAAATTCATCGGTCAGGTGCTCCTCGCCGTGATGTTCCTCGTGGGGCTCCAGATATCCGGAACCCTTTCAACCGCCGTTATAATACCTTTCCTCGGTCAGATTGACCTCGGAATTTTCTATTATCCTCTTGCGGTGTTCATTATCGTCGGCGCTTCCAACGCCGTCAACCTCACCGACGGCATCGACGGGCTCTGCTCAAGCGTTACCTTCGTCTGTGCCTGCGGCTTTATGATAATGTCAACGATACTCGGGCACCTCGGAATGACCTACCTTGCGGCGGCTCTCGCCGGCGGCTGCGCGGGATTTTTCGTTTGGAACTGCCACCCGGCAAAGACTTTTATGGGCGATACGGGTTCTCTTTTCCTCGGCGGAATGGTCTGCGCCCTCGCCTTCGGAATCAACTACCCGGTGATACTTGTTTTCGCCGGAATCGTCTACGTAATTGAAACCCTCTCCGATATAATCCAAATCGGAAGCTATAAACTGACCCATAAGCGCGTTTTCAAAATGGCGCCCATTCATCACCATTTTGAGATGTGCGGCTGGAGCGAATGGAAAATAGTGATCGTATTTTGCCTTGTGGGGCTTGCGGGCGCCGTCGTTTCCATTCTCGCGGTAAACGCCATTTGATTTAACAGAGTTTTTAAAATTCCCCAAGAAAGGGCAGAAAATGAAGCCGATAACCATTGATCTTAACAGTTTCATACCTGTCAGCGCGGCAAAGGAGCGGATATTAGAGCCGAAAAAAAAGCGCGGAAAGATAGATATAACCTTTATGGTGCTCGTACTTATCCTTCTCACTTTCGGACTCGTAATGCTCTTTTCCGCGAGCTACGCCTACGCTTTTTACAATAAAGGCGACAGCTTTTATTATATAGAGCGTCAGCTCATGTTCGCTATAATGGGCGTCGTGGCGATGCTCGCCATTTCGCAGGTAAACTATAAAATACTTCAAAAATACTCTCTGCTCCTTTTTGCCGGAACGCTTTGCCTTCTCGTGATAGTTCTGTTCATGAGGGATAAGGACGGTTTTGCCCGCTGGATTTATATAGGAAATATCCTTAGCTTCCAGCCTTCGGAGATAGCGAAATTCGCGATAGTAGTGCTTTTCGCACACTTCGCCTCCACCAACGCGGATAAAATGGGAACCTTTAAATACGGCGTTTTGCCCTTCGCCGTCTGCCTGAGCATAGTGGTCGTGCTCGTTATCGCGGAGCGCCACCTTTCGGGTACTATCATCATCGGCGCTCTCGGAATCGCGATGATGTGGTTCGGCGGAACGAAGCTCAAATACTTCGGAATGCTCCTTGCGGCGGGCGCCGCCGCCGTTGCGGTGATACTTATTGTCCCGACCTTTATGCAGTACGCCACCGCCCGAGTCACCACCTGGCTCGACCCCTACGTCGACGCCCAGGGCGACGGTTACCAGACTATCCAGTCCCTTATCGCCATAGGTTCCGGCGGTCTTTGGGGAACGGGTCTCGGAAACTCCCGCCAGAAGTACCTCTATATTCCCGAGCCGCAGAACGACTTTATTTTCGCCGTAGTCTGCGAGGAGCTGGGCTTTATAGGCGCTTCAATCGTCGTAATCCTTTTTGCGCTGCTCGTTTGGCGCGGTTTCGTAATCGCCATGCGCTGCCCGGATAAATTCGGTTCTCTCCTTGCGGCGGGCTGCGTAATGCATATCGGAATGCAGGTTCTCCTAAATATCGCCGTTGTTACAAACACGATACCCAATACGGGAATTTCGCTTCCGCTCTTTTCCTACGGTGGAACGGCGCTTATGATGACCCTCGGCGAAATGGGGGTCGTGCTCTCCGTTTCCAAGAAATCAGCCTTGGCAAAGAATTGACAAAATTCGGGGGAATGAATGATGAGAATTCTTTTTGCCTGCGGCGGAACCGCCGGACATATTAACCCGGCAATCGCCGTAGCGAACTATATGAAGGACAAAGACCCGTCCGTTGAGATCCTTTTCGCCGGAAACCCAAACGGTATGGAGGCGAGAATAGTTCCCGGCGCGGGCTATAATTTCGAGCCCATAAAGGTGCTCGGAATCCAGCGCCACCTCAACCTTCGCACTATAAAAAACAACGTAAAAGCCCTTTGGTACCTTGCCGGGAGCTCCGCCCGGGCAAAGGAGATAATCGAGGGCTTTAAGCCCGACGTCGTCGTCGGAACCGGCGGCTACGTAAGCGGTCCTGTGGTGAGAAAAGCCACCCTTATGGGATATAAGACCGTCGCGATGGAGAGCAACGCCCTTCCGGGCGTCACGACGAAGCTCCTTTCAAAATACGTGGATAAAATCCTTCTCGACGTGGAGGAGAGCAAAAAATATCTTCCGGAGGGGAAAAATTATATCGTCACCGGGAACCCCGTCCGTCAGGAGATTTTCACCGAGAACAGGAAAGCCGCCCGGGAGTTCTACAACGTGGGCGACAGAATTTGCCTTCTTTCCTTCGGCGGAAGCCTCGGCGCCCAGCGCCTTAACGAAGCGGTTGCGGACCTTATGGCTTGGCACCTCGGCGAAAACAAAAATTTCGTCCATATCCACGGTTCCGGTTCCTACTACGGTCCGTCCTATTATTTCGATATGCTCAAGGAAAAGGGTATAGATGCTCATGAGCACGACAACCTCATAATCCGGGAATATATAAACGATATGCCCCGCTGCCTTGCGGCGGCTGACCTCGTTATCTGCCGCTGCGGAGCGATGACTCTTTCGGAGCTCAAAGCTGCGGGAAGAGCCTCCGTGCTCATCCCGTCGCCCAACGTGGCGGAAAACCACCAGTACCACAACGCGATGGTGCTCCAAAGCCACGGCGCCGCCGTGGTAATCGAGGAAAAGAACCTTACTGGAGAGCTTCTTTGCGAGACCGTCAAAGAGCTTACCGAAAACCCCGAAAGGCTCGCAAGGCTCTCGGCGAACGCCAAGGCAATGGCTATAGAGAACGCCAACGAGCGCATAAGAAACGAAATTATTTCCCTTGTGGAAGGATAAATTTTGCCCCAGCCGGAGAAAAATATGAAATTCCGTATCGTAAAAAAGGAGAAAAAACAGCAGACCGATTCAAGGTTTGTTGAAAACACGAAGAAAAAACGCCGCCGCAGAAAAAACAAGCTGATGACGCCGTTTTATATCGTGCTGTCCCTTTTTATCCTCGCCGGCGCAGTTTACCTCTGCCTTACGATGCTCTTTAACGTTGACCGCTTCAATATCGTCGGCAATACTCTCTATTCCGAGAGGGAGCTCATTGAGACCACCGGAATCGAAAAGGGCGACAACCTCTTCCAGATTGATACGGAGTACGCGGAAAATAAGCTCTGTTCCGTCTATAATTATATTGAGAGCGCCGAGGTGAGGCGCAGCTTCCCGAACGCCGTGACCATAACCATAACCGAAGCCGTGCCCTTTGCCGCCCTTGAGGAGGCGGACGGCTACACCCTTATGAGCACCGGCGGAAAGGTGCTCGAAAGGGGAATGGAGGAAGTGCCCCGAGGAATGGTCGCCGTGCGCGGAATAAGCACCATCACGAACACCGAGGACGACCAGAAGAGAACGGAGCTTCTGAAGCGCATAATGGCTGAGATGAAGGACCTCAATATGGAGGGCTACGACTTTATCGACCTTACGGATACCCTTGAAATCACCATGATTTGCGACAACCGCATAAGGGTCGAGCTCGGAAACGAGCTCGAGCTCGAGTATAAGCTCCAGTTTGTCAATGAGGTAGTCGAAAATAAGCTTGAGCCCACGGGATTTTTCCTCGTGGACGCCTCCGTTCCGGGCGAAGTGATGACGAAGGCGATGACCGTTTCGCCCTGGGACTCCCTAGGGAAAGTTGTGGGAAGCGGCTTTGCCGACGAGGACGAGGAGTAAATAAAAAACGTTGGGGCGCGCCGGGGAAGGGCGCGCCCCTTTTTCGTTTTGAGCACCGTTTTTCAAAAATTTGTCTAAAAAGTTTTGCAAATAATATATAATATATCTTGCATTAAATCTTAAAATCTGATAATCTTATATTAGATTTATTTTATCCTCTTATAAGAGAAAACGGAGGTAATTTTGATATGCAAATGAATTTTGATATGGACAACGATACCGGTCGTGTCGTTACAATAAAAGTCGTCGGCGTTGGCGGCGGCGGCGGAAACGCTGTCAACCATATGGTGAACAGCGACGTCAAAGGCGTTGAGTTTATTTCTGTAAATACGGACAAGCAGGCTCTTCTTAAATCCAAAGCCACCCAGAAAATCGCCATCGGCGAAAAGCTCAGCAAAGGTCGCGGCGCGGGCGGCGACCCCTCCGTCGGTCAGAGAGCCGGCGAGGAGAGCCATGACGAAATCGCCGCAGCAATCAAGGGAGCGCAGATGGTATTTATCACCGCCGGTATGGGCGGCGGAACCGGAACCGGCGCCGCGCCTATCGTCGCGGAAGCCAGCCGCGACATCGGCGCCCTCACCATCGGCGTTGTAACGAAGCCCTTCGCCTTCGAGGGCAAACACAGAATGGAACAGGCGGAAAGCGGAATCCTCGCCCTTCGCGAGCACGTTGACGCCCTTATCGTTATCCCGAACGAGAGACTCAAAGCAGTTTCCGAAACAAAAATAACCCTGCTCAACGCGTTCGCTGCGGCGGACGACGTGCTCAAACAGGGCGTACAGAGCATCAGCGACCTTATCAACGTTGACGGTCTTATCAACCTTGACTTTGCGGACATCTGCTCCATTATGCGCGACGCAGGCGTCGCACATATGGGCGTGGGACATGCCTCCGGCGAGGACAAGGCGGAAAAAGCCACCAAGGCGGCTATCTCGAGCCCCCTTCTTGAAACCTCCATCGACGGTGCTCACCGCGTTATCGTAAATATCACCGCTTCCCCGGATACGGAGCTCGACGACATCGACGCCGCCACCACTATGGTACATAACGCCTGCGCCGAGGACGTAAACCTCATCTTCGGTGTTGCGTTCAACGAGGACTATAAAGACGAGATGTCCATTACCGTAATTGCCACCGGCTTTGACGATACGAAAAAGCCCTCCGGTTCGATGCCCGATTTCGTGAACTATCAGTTCGCCGATGACGGTCCCGTCGAATCGGAACCCAGCTTCCTTGACGCTGACCTTATGAAGCTTTTCGGAAGCAATAAAGATTGATTTTAAATTAAAAACGGCGGCTGCCCGAAAAGGCAGCCGCCGTTTTTTTATGCTTTTTGCGGATTTTTCTTTCCGAAGAACGAAGCGAGAATTAACGCCGAAAGGGCGGAAAGGACCGCTCCGAAAACGAAGGGCGCCGCCGAACCGAGGTTTTCCCAAAGGAAGCCAGCAATGACGCTGGCGGGAAGAAGCGCTATTCCAACGAGGGTGGAATGAAGCCCGAGCATAGTTCCCTTAAGCTCGACGGGGGAGATTTCGGCAATAAACGCGCGCTCGACCCCGGCGACCATCGCCGTATATACGCCGTAAAGCACGAACGCCCCGATGAGCACGCTTTTTGTCGGCGCGAAAGCAAAGCCGAAATAGACAAGAGAAAAAGTGAGATAACCCGCTATAAGGACTTTTTTTCTTCCTATTTTGTCGGAAATTTTTCCGAAAGGAATTGAAAGAACGGAACAAACGGCGTTGTAAATGAAGTAAAGAAGTATCGTGTCGGTGCTCGAAAAACCGACGTCCCCCGCCCGGAGAAGGAGGAAGGAGTTCGAGGAGTTTCCGAGAGTAAAAAGAAACGCCACGAAGAGATAGAGCTTGAGGTTTCCGTTTATGTTTTTGGCGTTTTTCCAGAAATGCTCCCGCTCTTTTATCTGGCGGGGCTCCTTTTTCTCTTTAACGAAGCCGAACATTGCGAGAGCAAGGATAACGGGTATTGCCGAAAGGGCGAAAATCGTCTTGTAGCCGCCCTCGCCGACGCTTTTGAGGAGGAAAAACGAGAGGAGGATTCCGATAGCCGAGCCCGCCATGTCGAGGGCCTTGTGTATTCCGAACGCCTTTCCCATATGCTCTTTGTCTGCGCTTTCCGAAACCATCACGTCCCGGGGCGCCGTGCGGATTCCTTTGCCGAAGCGGTCAATGACCCTCGCGAAAAGCATTCCGACCCAGGAGCCGGCAAAAATGAGCGCCAGCTTATAGAAAAGCCCCGCCGCATAGCCGAGAAAGGCGAGGGGCTTTTTTCGTTTGTATTTGTCGCTGACGTAGCCGCTGAAAACCTTGAGAAGGCTCGCGACGCTCTCGGCAATTCCCTCGATTATTCCGACGAGCACGGGCGTCGCCCCGAAAGCCGAGGTGAGATAGAGCGGAATAAGCGGATAGACCATCTCGCTTGATATATCCGCGAAGAAGCTCACAAGCCCAAGAAAAACAATATTTTTAAACATCTCTGTTCCTCCGGTGAGGATAATAAAAGTTTGCCGCAAAGGCGGCACAAAATATTATACTATCACAAGGCTTATTTGTTGTCAATAAGCTCCGAAAACCGCCGCTTTGTCCCGTTTCGTCTTCTTCGTGCCCTCCCGGGGAAGCCTTTCATATATTGTATGGAGCCCTTAATGATATTTAGGGCTCGGAAAGGAAGGAACTTAATGGGTATAACAAACTCCAATAAGGAACTCAGCACCCAGAAAATTAACTGCGGCGGCGAGTTCAAAATAAAACTTTCCCTTGCGGCGGAGCCGGACATCGTGGGGAACCCCACGGATATCGTCCTTATTCTCGACCGCTCCGGGAGCATGGCGGGAAGACCCCTTGAAAATCTTAAAAAAGGGGCAAAAAAATTTATTGATATAATCGACGAGGCGACCGACGGGGCGCAGGACGGTCAAATCGGCTCCGGGAGCCATATCGGAATCGTGAGCTTCGCCAATACCGCGACCCAGGATACCCAGCTTATAACTTCCGTTGCGGACCTTAAAGCGGCGGTTGACGCGCTTACCTCCGGAGGAGCTACCAACCACGAGGACGCCTTTATAAAAGCGCTCCAGCTTTTTAATCCAATGTCCAATAACGCCAAAGTTATGGTAATGTTCACGGACGGCGAAACGACCGTCGGCGGGGACGCGAACGTCGTCGCCACCGCCGCCAAGGCGCAGGGCGTGATAATTTACGTCATCGGTCTTTCCGGCAACGGCGGAATTGACGAGGACGCGATACGCGACTGGGCGTCCGACCCGGATTCCGCTTTCGTCGCCATAACTCCCAACGACGAGGAGCTTGAAAAGCTTTTCGAGGACCTTGCGAGAAATATTACAAAACCCGGCGCGACGGATATAGTGATTGAGGACCTGGTCGTTCCCTGCTTCAAGATAACCGACGTCGGAACGCCGACTAAAGGAACCGCCACCCTCGTCAACGACCGGAAGGTCCGCTGGACAATAGAAGAGCTCGGCGTAAAGGGGAGCGAGGGAGCAACCTTTGAGTTTACAGTGGAGCACGTGGGTCCCTGCACCGGAACGCTTGAAGTCAATGAGGAAGTGACCTACGATGACCACGAGGGCAACGTCGTGGTTTTCCCGTCCCCGGAAATCGAGGTGGACTGCGGAACGGTAGTAATCCCGGAGGAATGCCCCCACCCCGTGGACATCGAAAGCGAAGGCTGCGAGGATACGGTTGAGTTCGACGTGGGCGAAGTCGAGCTTGAGTCCCTCGGGCGGGTGCTCCAGCTTGACGTGACGCTTAAACGGGTCTGCCCCCATAAGCGCGTCGCTCTCGCGGTGATTCTGACCGAGGTGGACGACAAGGGCAAGGAGCACAAGCGCGGGCTTAAAACCGTCACCGTTCCCGCCCACAATATGAACGGCTGCCGGGACGTTCTGGTGCGCTGCATCAAATTCGTTCTTCCCGAGGATTTGAGCGTCGCCGGCGATACCGACGACATCTGCGGCAAGAGAAAGTTCAAAGCGAGATTCATCGCCCACTACGTGGATAACGACTTTGAGTGCTGCAAAGCCACTATCTAAAAAAATTCCGGACGCCCTGGGGCGCCCGGTTACATAATTTCTTTAGATTTTTCTTTCCGCTCCGAGCTCGAAATGGTACTTCGCGATTCCGAGGTCAACCTTGCTGTAAAAAGCCGTTTTTGCTTTCGCGGTCACCTTTCCGTTTTCGAGGGTGAAGTAAAATTTTTGCTGGTTGACCGCCGTCGGAGCAAGAAGCGCCGCCCGAACCCCGTTTTTGAACCATTCGGGGGAGCCGGCGGATACGTTGCTTACCTCCTCCGGCACTTTGGATTTATGGGGAACTCCCTCGGTCTTTCCGTAGCCCAGGGCAATTACGACGGTGAGGGCTTCGCCTTTTTCTACCTTGAAGGCGCCGGGGATTTTGCTGTAAGTCAGGGCGACCCAGCAGGTGTTGAGCCCAAGCTCCTGCGCTTTAAGAACGAGCCTTTCGCCGTAGTAGCCGCATTTTTCGTCAAGGTCCGGACCTTTCGGTCCGACGAGGGCAATATAGTTCGTAACTCCGCTGAATTTCCCGTAGTGCGCCATAAATCCGCTGAAGGCTTTCGGCTCGTCTTTGACGAGCTGGATATGAAGTCCGCTTTCCTCGTTGCAAAGCTTTATCTCTTCGCTGAGGGCAAGAGCTTCTTCTGCCCCGAGGGGCTTTTCGATGTACTGTCTTACGCTGTGGCGCTTTTCCATTGCTTCAAAAATATCCATTCTTCTTTAAAACGCTCCTTTTTACTGATTTTCTCCGCTTCTGTCCGGAAGATTCTCCATAATTTCTTTCGCGTGCTCGAGCATGCTCAAAAGTCCGTTCATGGCTTTTGCGTCGGCGTCGAAATAGTAGTAATTTTTCGTACCCTCCCGGCGCATTTTGACGAGCCCCGCGTCCTTGAGAATCCGTATGTGGTGGGAAACCGCCGGGCGGGAAAGGTGGGTGCGCTCGGTGATGTCTCCGACCATGACTCCCGCGCAGTTTCCCATCTGCATCATTTCGAGAATGAGGTGCTGGCGGTTTTCGTCGCCGAGGGCGAGAAGAACGCTTCGGCAGTCCTCAAATTCCTTTGCGAGCTTTCCGATTTCATTTTCAAAACCCTTCAGTTTTTTCACCGCCTTCGCTCATTCGTTTAAACCATTATACCACGGTTTTCGCAAAAACGCTCAATGGGAAAGAAAATCGAGATGAATAAATTGCGATTTATTAAAAGAACTGCCCGAGCTCACCCCTTCGCCCGTAGGCGCGGATTTCGCCGCAGGCGATTTTCTTGCCGGAATTTCCCGAAGGCTGGGTGGTGAAATCGTCCGGGTCCGAATGGATTATAACGGTCCTTCCGATAATTTCGTCCGCCGTGAACCGGTCGGTGAGGAAAACCGAAAAGGCGAAGCCCCCGTTTCCGAAAAGCGGCGGAAGGTCCCCGGCGTGGTGCGGGTGGGGACAGCCGTCGGGATTATAGTGCGCCATTGTGTCCGAAAACGAGCCGCCCTCGCGGCCGGAGCATTTTGCGCCTTCGTGGATATGAAAACCGAAAACCGGGCTTTCGCATCTTCCGATGGGAGCGGGAAGCCCGGAAATTTCCGCCCGGACGAGAACGCCCCTCGGCGCCCGGTAAAACCGCACGGTGCCGTTTATTTCCCGGTGCTCTCCGTCGCCGTAAATGTCGGCGACGGCGGCGGGAAGCCCGTTTAAAATCGAAATGAAATCAATATGTCTGTTGTCCCTATACATAAAATCATCGTCCTTCAAAATTTAGTATTACAGTATATTCATTTTGCTTTTGATTTGTTTTCCGAATAATAATGTGCCCGACTTTCATAAGATGTTACGAGAAAGAGGGTGCTTAAAATTTATAACGAAAGATATTCGGATTTTAACAGTATGATTGAGCGCTACGAGCGCGAAATGCGCGAAGCCTATGGGCTTCGCCGCAAAATAGAGGAGGACGAGGAACCTGTGAGGGGCGGAACGGGAACCCCCGCCGCCGAGCCGGAGAATATATCCCTTGAAACCCCGGCTCCGCCGGAACTTGAGCCCGTTCCGTTCCCGGAGGAAATTCAAAGATTAGAACAGATGCCGCAGGAACAATCGGAGCGCCGGGAGCAGACTCCATTCCAGATGGAGACCCAGAGATTCGAGCAGTCGGAACAGATGCCTCGGGGCTTCGAGCGTTTCACGGAGCAGGGCGAGCGGCTGGAAGCCGCCCCGCCACAAAGGGAGTCCCAAAACTTTGAGCCAATGCCGCAGGGGCAGACGGAACGTCGGGAACAGGCTCAATTCCAAAGGGAGACCCAAAACTTCGAGCCAATGCCGCAGGAACAGGCTGAGCGCCGCGAGCCCGCCTTTTTTCCACGGGAGACCTCGCAGCCGGAGCCCGAGTCCCGGGGAAATCAACCCGGGGAAAGATCCCCCGGGATTCCGCCGACGGCGGAAATTCCCCAAAACCGTGAGCTCCGAGCCGGAGAAGCCGCTCCCCGGCGGGAGGAACTTGAGGAGTTCAGGGAGCGGGAGGAAAACGAGCCCCTTCCGCCCGAGGAAAACGAGGGGAAAATCTTTATCGGGGACGGGAACACCGCCCGGTCCCATATTCCCTATGACAGCGGCTACATCGTTGTTAGCACCAATTCCGGAAGGGACGCAATTCCCATAAGCGGCGCGACGGTGGTTATTGACCGCCTTGACGAGCACGACCACGACAGCCGCCAGGAACTGGTGGCGGTGCTAACGACGAACCAGAGCGGGCGCACGGAGCCCGTCAAGGTGAGGACCGTGAGCCGCACCCTTTCCCAGTCGCCGGGGGATTTGGGACCCTTTGTGACCTACTACGTGAGCGCAAAGAGCTTCGGCTACTACCCGGTGATAAACCGCCCGGTGGACGTTTTCGGCGGCGAAACGTCCCTTCTTGAGCTGGAACTCATACCGCTGCCCGAAGATCTTTCCGGAGGTAATAACAATGGTTAAAAGCTACGTTGCCGTCCCGGCATTTATAACGGTACACCTCGGTCCTCCGGACTCGAACGCGGAAAACGTCACCGTCTCCTTCCCGGAATATATAAAAAACGTCGCCTCGAGCGAAATCTATCCGACCTGGCCCGAAAACGCCATACGCGCCAACGTATACGCCCAGGTGTCCTTTGCCCTCAACAGGGTATATACCGAGTGGTACAGGAGCCGCGGCTACCCCTTCGATATAACCGCCTCCACCAGCTACGACCAGAAATTTATAAAAGGGCGCAACATTTTTGAAAACATAAGCGAGATTGTTGACGAAATTTTTAACCGCTACGTCGTGCGGCAGGGGTACCAGAACCCGTATTTCACGGAGTACTGCAACGGCACCACCGTCACCTGCGCCGGGCTTTCCCAGTGGGGGACAGTCACCCTCGCAAATCAGGGAATGACCCCATTTGAGATACTCCAGTATTATTACGGCGACGATATAAATATAAAAATCGCTCCGATTCTCCCCTATGTGGACTCCTATCCGGGTACGCCGCTTCGGAAAGGCTCAAGGGGCTATAACGTGGAGCTTATCCAGCGCAGCCTCAACAGAATAGGAAACAACTACCCGGCGATTCCCCGAATCTATCCCGCGGACGGAATTTTCGGCGACGAGACCGAAGCGGCGGTAAAAGAGTTCCAGCGCATATTTAACCTCACCCCGGACGGAATCGTCGGCGAAGCCACCTGGTACAGAATATCGTTCATCTACGCCTCGGTCAAAAGAATGGCGGAGCTTTACGGCGAGGGCGAGCTTCTTTCCAATATTCCAAAGCAGTTCGTTGAGCCTCTTAAAATGGGAAGCACCGGCGAACAGGTGGAGCTTTTGCAGTATTTCATAAACGTAATCGGTACTTTCTATAATGAGGTCGGAACCGTTGACGTGACCGGACAGTTTGACCAGAGCACCGAGGACCAGGTGATAAATTTCCAGAAAGTCTGGGGGCTCACCCCCGACGGAGTGGTGGGAAGGGCAACCTGGAACGCGCTTTATGACGCATACGTCGGAATCCTTAAAACGACGCCGCAAAAGTATTTCAACGAAGTCCTTAACGTCCCCAACGTCGGACAGTACCCGGGCTACAATATTTCATAACAGGAGGAAAGAAATGCCGCAAAACGACCACGAAACTCACGTAAGGCGGATTCAAAGAGCCTTAAGAATACTAAACAGAAACGGAATAGAGGTGCCCGAGGTTTTCGAGGACGGAATCTACGGTGACGAAACGGCGAACTCCGTCTCCGAGTACCAAAGGAATAAGGGCTTCGCGCCGACGGGCGTCGTTAATAAAGAAACCTGGGATAATCTTATGAACGACGCCGGGACTTTTATTGAGCTTAACGCCCCGGCAAGCCCCATTATGCCGTTTTTGAACGACGAAAGCCATCTCGCCTGTGAGGGGGAGGAGTGCTGGTCCGTGTTTTTTGCCCAGTCGATGCTCAAATTCCTTGCTACCCTTTACAGCGGCTTCACCGACCTTGAAGTCAACGGAATAAACGACGCCGTGACCTCGAAAAACCTTAAGTATTTGCAGGAGCGTTCGGACACCCTTTATGAGGACGGAACCCTCGACAGAACGACCTGGAACGCCCTTGCAAACCTATTTGGAATAATGTTTAAATAAAAAAGCGGCGGGCAAAGCCCGCCGCTTTTTTTGCGCTTATTTATTTCCCGATGCTCCCGAGAATAATATCAAGAAGCCCCGGCTCGCCGCCGCCTTTGTCCTCCTCAAGTATCTTTTCAAGGAAGCCTTCGCGAACGCCGACGGAGTAAACCTCCATTTTGCCGAAGCCCATAAATTCCATTATTCCTGCAAGCACCGCCGCTCCCGGAACAAGGGTGCGGGCTCTTTTCGGCTCAACGTCCTCCAGAAGTTCAAGGGTCTCCTCCGGCGCTTCGGCGGCGGCTTTTAAAAAGCCCGAAAGCTCCGAAACGGAAATTGCTCCCTCGATTTTGAGCACGCTCCCGAAAAGCCTTTTGACGGCTTTAGCCGTCCCGCCCATGGCGGAAAGGCTTCCGTTCGCGGGCGAAAAGCCCGCGTCGGAGAGCTGTTTTTTGACCTCATTTTTGATATTCTCAATTTCCGAAGCCGTCGGAATCGCCCCGGAAACGAACTGCTTCGCTATCCGGCTGCTCCCGAGGGGGAAGCTGGCGCTTTTGGCGGGACCCTTTTCATCAAAGACGAAAAGCTGCATACTTCCGCCGCCGAGGTCGCAGCCGACGCCGCTTTGCGCCTTTGAAACGCTTTTAAGCGCCCGAAAGTCGTACTCCGCCTCCTCGTTTCCGCTTATCATTTTGATTTTAACGCCGGTTCTGAACTCCACCTGTTCGAGTACGCTTTCCGCGTTGTCAATGTAGCGAAGGGACGCCGTCGCGAAACATTCCACCCGGTCGCAGCGATAGTGGCGGCAGGCGGACTGGTGCTCCTCAATTGCCTGTATGACGTGTTCAATGCCGTCCTGTGAAAGGCTTGCACCCTCCGTGTTTTCAATTATCCGCGAAAAAATCGCGTTGTCGTATATACTGCGGTAGGCGCCTTCCTCCGTCTCAAAAATGTCGAGCCGCAAAGTGTTCGTACCGAAATCAATAATGCCGATGCGCATAAACCCCGCCTCCGAAAAAAATTTACGAAAATATTGTACCATAAAAATTGTAAAGATTCCATAGAGGTGGTATACTATTA
>JAEDJF010000002.1 GCA_016296485.1 Oscillospiraceae bacterium | reverse complement strand
CCGCCGCTTTTTTGCGCCTATATGGCTTTGACGCCGCCCCGGCGCTCGGTCTTAAGCGCTTTGCGTTTCTTTGCGCCGACAGGGCTTTGCCCCGCCGCATACTGGCAGCGCGTAGAGCGCCGCAGGTACGAGCGCCTCTTTTCCTCTGAGGCGCAGCTTGCGAAACGCCGGGAACCGTTTTGCCGGCATTATGCGCTATCCGACGAGGGAAGCGCCGCCCCCGGCGCTCCGGTCTTAAACGCTTTGCAATTTTCCGTGCTCAAAAAAGTGCCGTGCTCATTTTGAGCACGGCGCTTTCGCTTTGCCTTATATTTTTCAGTTTTCCGCCGCGTTTTCGCCGACTTCGAGCTTGTTGAAATGGGCGATGCCGGCGGTTTCGGTCACCGGGAGGGAGAAGGTGATACCCGCGCCCTCGGAATTGAGCCCGACCCGGCGGACAATTGCCTGCATTATTCCGGATTTGTGGTCGCTGTCCGCGAGGATGAGCACGACCTCCTTTTCCGGGTGTATTGAGATTCCGAAAAAGCTCGTTTCGTTTTGGAGACCCGCGCCGTGGGCGTACATAATGGTGCCGCCCTTTGCGCCGGCTTCCCGGGCGGCGTCCATAACGTCGTCGGAGAAGCCACGGTTTACGATGGTGATTATCAGCGCGTAGGAGATTTTTTTATCGTCCATTGGATTGTTCCTCCCCAGAAGAAGCGGTTGTGAAATACTGGAGAACCTTTGCCCCGGCGACGCTTTGGAGCGGAACCGCGAAAGCTATTCCGGTTCCGGGCTTTTGGAACTCCATTTTTTCGGAGATTTTTTCGAGCACATTGGCGGTGGTTTCGGACTTTACGAAGCTCAGAACAACGTCCTTTTCCGTCGCGCCGATGCCGAACATATCGAGGATACTCGTCGTTGCCGTTCCGCGCCCGGGACAGATGAAATTGACGAAAACGCCCTGTTCCTTGGTTATTTCCGCAAT
This sequence comes from Oscillospiraceae bacterium, assembly GCA_016296485.1. Lineage (GTDB taxonomy): Bacteria > Bacillota > Clostridia > Oscillospirales > Ruminococcaceae > UMGS1668. The sequence goes on along the minus strand of JAEDJF010000002.1, from coordinate 31,472 downwards.
TTTATCCCCAAGCCCCCGGGGGAGGACGGTGAAAACGAGGTCCATTTTGTCGAATTGTTTTTTGACCGCCTCGGCGGTCGGAGGAGAAAGATTTTCACTGTTCATTTCGTATCCTCCTTTTCTTTTGGCATATTACCACTCATCATAACAATTGTCAATTATATTTCCCCGTCAAACTCAATTATTTCGTCGTCCCCGAAATCAATAATATCTTCGTCGCCGAAGCCGGAGGAAACGACCTCTGCGGAGAGCTCCTCCATCTCCTCGGTGTATTTGATTTCGGCGTGTCTCGACTTGACGGCGTAAACCGCCCCGAGAATCTGAATGGTGACGAGGGGAGTCATGGCGACCATGGCTACGACCCCGAAGCCGTCCATCAGGACGTTCCCGCCGAGGGCGGAACAGGCGCCCGTCGCAAAGGGGAGAAGGAAGGTCGCCGTCATCGGACCGGAGGCGACGCCGCCGGAGTCAAAGGCGATGGCGGTGAAGATTTTCGGCACGAAGAAGGTGAGCCCCAGGGCGACGGCGTAGCCGGGAATGAGGAGATACCAGATGGAAAGCCCGGTTATAACCCTCGTCATCGCAAGCCCCACCGAAACGCTCATTCCAATCATAAGAGCGGCCATCATCGCCTTTTTTGAGATGGCGCCGCCGGTGACGTCCTCCACCTGTCCGGTGAGGACGTGGACGGCGGGCTCCGCCGCGACGATGAAAAAGCCTATAAGTATGCCGATGGGAATTATTATCCAGTTGTAATCAAGCCCCGCCAGGGCGCCGCCCATATAGCTTCCGGCGGGAAGAAAGCCCACGTTGACAGCGGTGAGGAAGATTACAAGACCAATATATGTGTACCCGACGCCGATGAGCGTCTTGGCAAAGGTTATTTTAGGAAGACGCATAAAAAATATCTGAAAAACGAGATATACCGCCAGAATCGGCGAAAGCGCAAGGGCGACCTCCTTCGCGAAGGTCGGGAGAGCGTTTAGGTAGGCGCCGATGAGGTCGGCGGCGGAATGTATTTCCGGGAGAATGTCCGCTTCGTAGCTGGCGCTTCCGTCAACGAACATTCCCATAATGAGCACCGTCATAATGGGTCCCACGGAGCAGAGGGCGACGAAGCCGAAGCTGTCGTCCTTGGAGCTTTCGCCGCCCCGGACGGAGGCGATTCCGACGCCGAGGGCGAGAATGAACGGAACGGTGATGGGTCCCGTGGTGACGCCGCCGGAGTCAAAGGACACCGCGAGGTACTCTTTTTGAGTAAAGGCGGCGAGAATAAAAACTATGAGATATAGAAGAATAAATATCCGCGAAAGGCTCCAGCCGAAGAGCACCCGGATAACGGCGAACATAAGGAAGAGCCCCACGCCGAGAGCCACGGCATAGACGAGCACCTGCCCGACGGAAAAATCAATTCCGAAAAGGGTGAACATGGTGGATTTGGGCATCTGGTTCCCGAGCACCTGTAAATCCGGCTCGGCGATAGTCACGAGCACGCCGAGCACCAGGGCGGTTATTATAAAGAGCCTGAGGTTTTTCATCTCCACCAGCTTGCTGCCTATCTGGTTTCCCATGGAGGTCATGCCGATGTCGGAGCCAAGCTGGAAAAGAGCCATTCCGATGATGAGAAAAACGGCGCTTGAAACAAAAAGCGCCAGAATGCCGAAAGGCATGGGCGCAACGGTAAAATGGAGCAGCAAAACAACGCCGCAAATCGGAAGCACGGCGACGGCTGTCTCTTTGAATTTTAAAAACAGTTCTCGTTTCAAAGCAGGAAATCACCCTTTAACAAGTTTATCTCAATACGTTTACCTCGGAAATATATATTAAATATGTTTATATATTTATTTTAAAGTACGCGTAAGTTTTATGTCAACCCGGAATTTTGCATAAAATTTAACGCCGGGAAAAGTGAGAATAGACAAAAGCGGAATAAAAATTAATAATATAGCTGTTGACTTAAAGTTTGCGGGTTGTTAAACTTATAAAAGTAGAAAGAATCGGAGGTATAAAAATGGAATTTGAAGAAATCCTTTCCTCTCTCCCCGAAAAGGAGGGCAACGGACTTTACCGAAAAGATTTCCTGCGGACCTGGGATATGTCCGACGAGGATATTAAGCTGATAGCCTCCGCGGCGGCGGGGCTCAAGGCCCTCCGGGACAGGAATATTTCCTCGAAGTTCTTCGATTCGGGAATCGCCGTTTCGATGTTCAACAACAGCAAAAATATGGGAATGGAATTTGCCTTCGCCTCCGGCTGCGATATGCTCGGGCTGACCCTTCGGGAAATGAGCGGGCGGATAGGTCCCGGCTCCCTTGCGGAAACCGCGGCGATGGTCTCCTATATGGCGGACGTCATCGGAATCCGCGACGGAAGATATATCGAAAAAAGCTCCCGCTATATGACGAGAATGGTGAACACCCTTAAAGAGAGCCGGGACAACGGAGTAATGGCGCAAAGACCTTACGTAATTAACCTCGGAAGCGACGAGGACAGCCCCGTCCAGACCATTTCCGACCTTGAGCATATGGCGCTTCATTTCGGCGGAATCGAAAACCTCCGGGGGAAAAAGATAGCCGTCACCTGGGCGTACTCCCCGGACGGCACGAGACCCCTCGCCGTACCGAACGGAATAGTTTCCCTTTTGAGCCGCTTCGGAACGAACCTCGTCCTCGCCTATCCCGAGGGGTACGAGCTGATGCCCGGGACGGAGGAGCGGGCGGCGGCGAACGCCGCAAACTCCGGCGGCAGCTTCACGAGGACGAACTCAATGGAGGAGGCGTTTGAAAACGCCGACGTCGTTTACCCGGTGAACTGGGCGCCCTATAATTTCCTCCAGAGCAGGACGGATTTCTGCGACGCGAACCTTGAAAGGGGAATCGAGCTTCTTGAACATGAGCTCAAAGAAAATAATATGCAGTTCGTGGACTGGGAATGCACGGAAAGCATGATGGAAAAAACGAAGGGCGCCGCCGCCCTTCTCCTCCACGACCTTCCGGCGGAAATCACCGACATTTCCTGCGTCAGGGGCGAAATGACCGCCCAGGTCTATAACGCCAATATGGACAGCCTTCTCGTCCAGGCGGGGCTTCGCCCCTACGTCATCGCCGCGATGGTGATGCTCACGAAGTCCGAGGACCCGAAAGCCGTGCTCAAAAGCCTCAAAGAAAAAGCAGTAAAGAGATATATCTGATTTTTCTGCATAGATATAGAATAAACAAAATGAAAGAGGAAAAAACCATGGACAACACTTTAGTGATACTTGCCGCCGGAATCGGAAACCGCTACGGCGGCGCGAAACAGATAACTCCCGTGGGTCCCTGCGGCGAGAAAATAATCGACTTTTCAATCTATGACGCCTGGAAAGCCGGCTTCAAAAAGGTCGTTTTCATAATCCGGAAAAACCTTGAAAAGGACTTTCGGGAGGTCATCGGCGACAGGGTCGCAAAGCATATGGAGGTGGACTACGTCTTCCAGGAGATAAGCCCGGAGTACGAGGCTCTGGGGCGGAAAAAGCCCCTCGGCACCGCCGAAGCCATAGCCCTTTGCCGGGGTCACGTTGACGGACCCTTCGCCGTAATCAACGCCGACGACTACTACGGGAGTCACTGCTTCGGAATCCTCCGTGAGCTGATGGACAGAATGACCGGGGAAAACGAGTACGGAATGATGGGCTACCGCATTGAAAACACCGTCACCGACAAGGGGCAGGTTGCCCGGGGTGTTTGCCGCACCGAAAACGGCTTTCTCCTTGAGATAAACGAGCGCACCCATATCGAAAAGCGGGGCGTCTGCGCCGAATACACCGAGGACGGCGGCGAAACCTGGGTGCCGCTGACGGCGGGAACGCCCGTTTCGATGAATTTCTGGGCGTTCACGCCGGATATTTTCGATTACCTCGACGCCGCCCTCGCCGAGTTCAAGGCGGCGGAGCTCCCCGAGAACCCCACCGGCGCGGAGTGCTACCTTCCGAACGTGGTGGGCTCCCTCCTTCGGGCGGGCAAGGTCACCGTCGAAGTCAAGGAGTGCCCGGACAAATGGTACGGCGTTACCTATAGGGACGATACCCCCTCCCTTGTGGAGGCGCTTCAGCGCCTCACCGACGAGGGCAATTACCCCAGCCCCCTCTGGGGAGAATAAAAACATACAGAAAAAAGCCCCGCGCGAGCGGGGCTTTTTTGTTTATGAGAAAGCAATTGTGATTTATAATATTAGTAATGAAATTTATTAAAAAGAGGCGAAAAAATGGCTGTAAGTGATTTGATAAATTCTGCAATAGCGGTAGGGACTATTATTTCCAGCGTTGTAGCTTTATGGTTAGCCTACGATAGCAAACGTAAAAAATTAGATTGTGTTTTTATATGGAGAGAGAAAGAAAAATATACTCCAATTCTTTCTATAAACAACATATGCGATAAAACTATAATCCTTGAAGAAATTGTATTCAAGTATAAAGGACAAGTTGTAGGCGATATAAATTTACTTTGTAATTCTGATCTTAACGGATATTCAGTCGTAGAGGCTCGTTCAAAAAATGAAATACCACTTAATAAATGTAATTTATTTTCTGACATATAATTAGATATAAATGATAGCACAAAGCAAAAGCTGTCTATAATTATAAAAAGCACTACAGGAAAAACATTTAAATCATCCTATTACTACTCGGAAGAAGATATTTGTTTGCTTTTTTTATTTAAAGGTATGTACGCCGCATAAAAAAGCAATATATTTAGGAATTATCATTCTCATAATTCCGCAAACTCTCTTAAACCACATTAAACAAGTGTTTTTTGGTACGAAAAATGCAAAAAGAAAAACGGCTTTTGCAAGCCGTTTTTTTCTTTATTATCAGTCCTCTTCGTCCTCTTCGGGCATATCCCAGTTGTGCCAGACGTTCTGGACGTCGTCGTTCTCCTCGAGCATATCGAGGAGTTTGTTCATCTTGGTGACGTTGTCCGGGTCGTCGATGGCGGTGGTGGTCTGCGGGACGTAGGCGACGTCCGCGGACTCGAAGCGGTAGCCCATCTCGTAAAGAGCGTCGCGCACGGCGGGGAAGTCGTTGGGCGCGGTTACGATTTCGGCTACGCCGTCCTCATACTTGAAGTCGTCGCCGCCGGCCTCCATTACGTCCTCCATAAGCTTTTCCTCGTCAAGGTCCTCGTCGGCGATGACGATGACGCCCTTGCGGTCGAACATAAAGGAAACGCAGCCGTTCTGACCGAGGTTGCCGCCGAATTTGTCGAAATAGTGGCGGATGTCGCCGGCGGTGCGGTTGCGGTTGTCGGTGAGAGTCTCAACGATAACGGCGATTCCGCAGGGACCGTACCCCTCGTAAACGATATTTTCAAAAGTGGTCTTGTCGCCCATGCCTGCGGCCTTTTTAATGGTTCTCTCGATGTTGTCGTTGGGAACGTTGTTGGCTTTGGCTTTGAGGATAAGAGCCTGAAGCTTGCTGTTGTTGTTGGGGTCGGGGCCTCCCTCACGAACTGCAACGGTTATCTCGCGACCGATTTTGGTGAAAATCTTGCCGCGGGCAGCGTCGATGCCCTCTTTTTTACGTTTAATAGTACTCCATTTGGAATGTCCAGACATTTAATATCGCCCCTTACGGAAAATTGAATTACAAAAAATTCTAACATATATTTTTAAGTTTTGCAAGTATTATTTGCGCAGAAAATGCCTTCCCTGCGCCGAAAGCGCCGTTTTAACCCACCGTGAACTGCAAAACCATGCCGGTCAGGACGGAAATGGCGAAAAGCATCAGCACGACCCGGAAACAGTGCGCCTTGTCCGCGTCGCTCCGGAAGAGGACGAGAAGCCCGAGCCCGGTGCCGGCGGAGAGACCCGCCACGGCGGAGCCGAAGCTGATGGCGCCCTCGGCGTAGAGCTGGGCGGTGACGACGGAGGCGGCGCAGTTGGGAATTAGCCCCACGAGCCCCGCGAGAAGAGGCTGAAAAACGCTTCCGCTCATAAGGAAGGAGCCGAGGGCGTCCTCGCCGATGAACTCAATGATTCCGCTCAAAGCGAGCATCACGGCGAAGATGAAGCCGAAGGTGCCCGCCGTGTGGCGAAGGGCGCTCTTTAAAAGCCCGTGGTGCTCCTCGGTGTGGCAGTGGGAGTGCTGCTCCGCCACCGCCTCGGCGGAAACGGTGGTGGTTTTGAGCACGCCGGAAAAATCAATGATAAGCCCAGCCACCGTCGCGAGCACGACCTTCGCGGCGATAAGGGGAAGGAGCTTTCCGGCGCTTGCGGGGTTCGCGAGAAGAACCGGAATTGCCTCGTCGCTGGTGGAAAGGAAAACGGCAACGAGGGTTCCGGGGGTGATTATCCGGCTGGCGTAAAGGTTTGCCGCAACGACGGAAAAGCCGCATTGGGGAACCACCCCGAGAAGGGCGCCGACGAAGGCGCCGGCTTTTCCGAATTTCGCGAGCCAATGGGCGAACTTGTCCGCCGCCCGGTGCTCAATGAACTCGATGAGCAGATAGGCGGCAAAGAGAAAGGGAAGACTTATGAGCGCGTCCTCCAGCGTGTGTACCAGAAGATGCAGGATTTCTTGGGCCATTTATATACCTCGTATTACATATAAATTGTTTTATTATTTTTAACAGGCTATAATTATCTTACACCTTTTTTTGTTTGTCAACGGTTTGGAGAAAAATTTTTTGAACTAAAGTTTTGTGATGAATTTGTGATAAAGAAAAGGGCGGCGTTGTGTGCCTCGGAAGGAAAGAGAGGATATATTGAGAACATTTGTCTTTGTGGAGCAGACTGAATAAAAAATTTTGCATAATCTCCTTTAAAAAACGGATTTTTTGAAGGAAAGAAACGATTTTGGCTTCGGATAACGAAAAAATATTTAAAATAATTCGATTTTTGCGAAATTTATGCTTGCACTTTTCTTTTCGGAGTAATATAATAGCCTTAAAATTTCCGATTTAAAGTAGTTACTTGCTAAAGTGAACTGCCCGGAAAAGACAGTTGCGACTGGCGAAAAGCCGCGCAGTAAAGAGGAGGAAAAAAGAATGAAAAAGTTTTTAGCATTGGTACTTGTTTTCGCAATGATGTTCACAATGGCTGCCTGTTCCGGCAGCAGCGACGACACCATTAAAGTCGGCGTCATCGGCTGCTATACCGGCGAAGTTGCAGTATACGGCAACACCACCTTCCAGGGCATCGAGCTCTACGTTGACGAACTCAACGCCAACGGCGGCATCAACGGCAAAAAGGTCGAGCTTGTCAAATATGACGACAAGGGCGACGCAACCGAAGCTGTCAACGCTTACAACAAGCTCGTTTCCGCTGACAACGTAGTAGCCATCATCGGCTCCGTAACTTCCACCCCCACCATCGCCGTATCACAGGCTTCCGAGGCTGACGGTGTTCCGATCATCACCGGCACCGCAACTCACCTTGACGTAACCGCCTACGGCAACAATATGTTCCGCGCCTGCTTCGTCGATGACCTTCAGGCGAAGACCATGGCTAACGTAGCGAAAGCCAACGGCGTCACCAAAGCCGCCGTCATCTTCAACAACAGCGACTCCTACTCCACCGGCGTACAGGAATCCTTCGTAAAATACTGCGGCGAGCTCGGAATTGAAATCGTAGCTTCCGAGTCTTACGGCAAAGACGCCACCGACTTCAGCGCACAGCTCACCAACATCGCCGCAAAGAACCCTGAAATCATCTTCATTCCCGAGTACTACAACAACGTATATCTCGTAGCGAAACAGGCAAGAGAGATGGGCGTCACCGTTCCGTTCTACGGCGTTGACGGCTGCGACGGCGTTCTCGGTATCGAAGGCGCTGACGTTTCCTACCTTGAGGGAATCCTTTTCTGCAACCACTACACCACCGCCGATGAGTCCGAGGTTGTACAGAGCTTCCTCTCCAACTACAAAGCAAAATACAACGAGGATCCCACCTCCTTCTCCGCTCTCGGCTATGACGCAGCTCTCATTATGTGCAACGCCATCGAAGCCGCCGGCGTGACCGAGGCTTCCCCCGAAGCTTACGCCAAAGTTATCGAAGCAGTAAGAGCTTCCGCTACCGACGGCGTAACCGGACACATCACCTATGAGAACGCAGACGGTACTCCTACCAAAGCCACCAAGGTTATCGAAATCAAAGGCGGCGAGTACACCTTCTACGGCGAATATTGATAATTCGGTACGTATTTGTGAATTTACCCCAGTAACCGGACGGGAACGGCGATTAAAATCGCCGTTCCCGTAATTTGCTATTATTCAGAAGCTATAAATTTGAGTTTTGAGGAATGATACAATGACTTTTTTGACCCAAATCCTTAACGGTCTCCAGATAGGAAGCATATACGCTCTTGTCGCCTTGGGTTACAGTATGGTTTACGGCATCATAAAGCTGATAAACTTCGCCCACGGCGAAATTATAATGGTCGGCTCCTACCTCACCTGGTATATGATTGCCCGGGCGGGAGTGGCTTCGCCCATAGCGATAGCAGTCGCCATTGTGGGCTGCGCCTTCCTCGGAATGGCCATTGAGAAAGTGGCTTACAGCCCCCTTCGCAGCTCCCCGAGAATATCCCTCCTTATCACTGCTATAGGTATAAGCTACCTTCTCCAGAACGTCGCGCAGCTTATTTTTACCGCGAACCCGAGAATGTTCACCAACCTTTTCCCCGGAACGGTCGTTATCGGCGAGCTTCGCCTTCCGATGGTCACCGTTATCACCATAGCCGTTTCCGTCGTTATTATGATTGGGCTCACTCTCCTTGTAAATATGACTAAAATCGGAAAGGCGATGAGGGCCGTTTCCGAGGACACCGACGCCGCAAGGCTTATGGGTATCAACGTAAACTCCACCATCAGCTTCACCTTCGGTCTCGGTTCCGCCCTTGCGGCAATTGCCTCGGTCCTCTACTGCTGCTCCTATTCCATAATCGAACCCACCATGGGCTCAATGTTCGGACTTAAAGCCTTCGTCGCCTCCGTTCTCGGCGGCATCGGAAGCATGCCCGGAGCGATGCTCGGCGGACTCGTCATCGGCGTAGCCGAGTCCCTTACCAACGGCTACATAAACTCCAGCTATACCGACGCAATAGTTTTCGGAATACTCATCGTAGTGCTCCTCGTAAAGCCCACGGGCTTTATGGGTCGCACCATGAACGAAAAGGTTTAAAGGAGGGGCGGAGCTTTGGAAAAATTCTTTGGAAAAATGAAAAACCGCTACCTCGTGAACACCCTTCTCGTTTTCGGGCTTTACGGAGTCTTGATGCTCGTCGTCAATACCGGAATGATAAACCGGTATTACGCCAATATGCTCATTCCGGTTTTCTATAACATCATTCTCGTTGTTTCCCTTAACCTCACCTGCGGCTACCTCGGTCAGCTTCCGCTTGGTCACGCGGGCTTTATGTCCATCGGCGCATATACCGCCGCCCTTATCACAATGGCGATGGACGCGCCGGTTTACGTCGAGTTCCCCGTTGCCCTTCTTGCCGGCGGCGTCGTCGCCGCGGTTTTCGGCTTTGTAATCGGTATTCCGGCGCTGAGGCTTCATGGCGACTACCTCGCCATTATCACCCTTGGCTTCGGCGAGATTATCCGCGTCGTCATCAATAACCTCAAATTTACCGGCGGCGCTTTCGGTCTTTCGGGAATCCAGAAGCACACCAGCATAAGCTGGGCTTTCTGGGTAATGGTCATCTCTCTTTTCGTGATACATACCCTCATCAAGTCCCGCCAGGGGCGCGCGATTCTCTCCATTCGTGAAAACGAAATTGCCGCAGAGTGCTCCGGTATCCCGACCACCTACTACAAGACCCTCGCGTTCACCGTTTCGGCGTTTTTCGCCGGGGTCGCCGGCGGACTTTACGCCCACTATCTCTGCATACTTGACCCGTCGAACTTCGGCTTCAACAAGTCCATAGACATTCTCATCATGGTTGTGCTCGGCGGTCTCGGCTCGATGCTCGGCTCCGTAATCTCCACCGTGTTCCTCACCCTCCTTCCGGAGGTTCTGAGAAATATGGCGGACTACCGAATGGTCGTCTATGCGCTTCTTCTCGTAATCGTGATGATTTTCAAGCCCTCGGGTCTTTGCGGAAAATACGATTTCTCAATGACGAGATTCATCCTCGGAATAAAGAATTTCAGCTTTAAAAAGGCGTTTTCGGAGCTTCGGGAGGGCGTTAAGAGCCTCCCCGGAAAGCTCAAAAAGAGATTCAAAAGGGAAAAGGGGGTTAGAAACTGATGGCGGGAAAATCAATTCTTGATATTAACGAGCTCGGAATAGATTTCGGCGGTCTTCACGCCCTCGACGAGTTCAGCCTCAATATCCAGCCCGGGGAAATAGTCGGTCTTATCGGACCAAACGGCGCGGGCAAAACCACCGTTTTTAACCTTCTCACCAACGTTTACGCCCCGACCCGCGGACATATTAGGCTCATGGGTCAGGACACGAAGGGCAAGAGCACCCACCAGATTGTAAAGACCGGTATCGCGAGAACCTTCCAGAATATCCGTCTTTTCAGCGAGCTTTCGGTGCTCGACAATATCCTCATAGCGATGCACAACAGCATGAACTATACGCTCTTTGAGGCTGTTTTCCGCCTTCCGCGCTACTGGAAACAGGAGGCGGCGGCAAGGGAGAGAGCCCTTGAGCTTCTCGACGTTTTCGATATGCGCTCCGTCGCCGACGAGCCGGCTGGAAGCCTTCCCTACGGCGCTCAAAGGAGAATCGAAATCGTCCGCGCCCTTGCGACGAGCCCCCAGATAATCCTTCTTGACGAGCCGGCGGCGGGCATGAACCCCTCCGAAACGGAGGAGCTTATGAAAAATATCCGCAAGATCCGCGACAAGTTCGGCGTTTCGATAATTCTTATCGAGCACGATATGAACCTCGTAATGGGAATCTGCGAGCGGCTGCTGGTGCTCAACTACGGTCTCATCATCGCCCAGGGCACCCCGGAAGAAATCAAAAATAACCCCACCGTTATCGAGGCTTACCTCGGTCAGCAGCGCGGCGAGAATTAAGGAGGGCGCGAAATGTTACTTAAAGTCAACGACCTGAACGTATATTACGGCGCAATCCACGCCCTCAAGGGCGTTTCCTTCGAGGTCAACGAGGGCGAAATCGTCACCCTTATCGGCGCCAACGGCGCGGGAAAATCCACCACCCTTAAAACCATTTCCGGAATCCTTCGGAGCAAGACCGGCTCCATCGAGTTCGAGGGCGAGGACATTACGAAGCTCCCGCCCCATAAGCTCCCCTCCCTCGGAGTAGCCCACGTCCCGGAGGGCAGGCGCATTTTCCAGCAGCTCACCGTCAAGGAAAACCTTGAGATGGGCGCCTATACCCGCCCGGCTTCCGAGATTAAGCCGAGCATAGAGGACGTTTTCAAGCGCTTCCCCCGCCTTGAGGAAAGAAAGAACCAGGTTGCCGGAACTCTTTCCGGCGGCGAGCAGCAGATGCTCGCCATGGGTCGCGCGCTGATGTGCCGCCCGAAGCTGATGATGCTCGACGAACCCTCAATGGGACTTTCGCCCCTCCTGGTTCAGCAGATTTTTGACATCATCAAGGAGCTCAATGAGCAGGGCACCACCATCCTCCTGGTGGAGCAGAACGCCAAGATGGCCCTTTCAATAGCGGACCGCGCCTACGTCCTTGAGACGGGCAAAATCGTTATGCAGGGCGACGCCAAGGCGATGCTTTCCGACGAATCCGTCAAGAAAGCCTACCTCGGCGGCTGAATATTTGCAGCTCAAAAAAGCGCCGCGTCAAGCGGCGCTATATTGCGCCCGCCGAAACCGAACATTTTTATTTCCAACTCCGCATATAAAGTTACTGTAACTTTATATGCGGAGGTTTTTGTTATGGCTTTTTGCGAAAAGGATTGCCGGGGAGGGATAAGACCCCTTTGGATAGGAATAGCGGCGGCGCTGGTGCTCGGGGCGACGGTAATTTTTGTTCTGCGCTGCGTCGCAGCCGGGGAGGGGAGCCGCCTTTTGCCCGTCTATTCCGTGGAAACGGAGGAAAAGAAGGTCGCCGTGACCTTTAACTGCGCCTGGGACGCAAAGGATATTCCGACGCTTCTTGAAACCCTTGAGCGCTACGACGCGAAGGCAACCTTTTTCGTCCTCGGTCAGTGGGCGGAGGATAACCCCGACGCCGTTAAGGCTATTGCCGCCGCCGGGCATGAAATCGGCAGCCACAGCAACACCCACCCGGATATGGCGAAGCTCGGGAAGGAGGAAATAATCGAGGAGCTTTCACGTTCCGCCGAGAGAATCGAAGCGGCGGGGGGAGGAAAGCCGACCCTTTTCCGGGCGCCAAGCGGCTCCTATAACAACGACGTCATTTCCACAGCCGCCGAGCAGGGCTTTATGACAATTCAGTGGGACGTGGACAGCCGGGACTGGAAGGAGCCGGAGCCCGGGGCGATGGCGAAAAGCGTCATAGACAACGTCAAAAACGGGAGCATAATCCTTCTTCACTCCGGGGCGAAGCCAACGCCCGAGGCGCTTCCGAAGATACTCGACGCCCTCTCCCAGCAGGGTTACTCCTTCGTCAAGGTGTCGGAGCTTGTGATGACGGAGAACTACACCATCGACCACGAGGGTCGCCAGCACAGCATGGCGAAATAATTTCACTAAAGCAGCCCTTGAGCTTCCCGATTCAAGCGATAATTTATTCCCAAAAGGGCGGATTTTTGCTATACTTGAAGCGTAAGAGAAAGACCGGCTTTCTACTCAACAAAATCCGCCGGGAGGAATAAAAATGTTTGATACGGTTAAAATCGGAAAGAAAATCAAAGAGGCAAGGCTTGAAAGGAACCTCACCCAGATGAACCTTGCGGACGCCATGGGCGTAAGCTACCAGGCGGTCTCTAACTGGGAGAGAGGAAATTCCATGCCCGACATCGGAAAGCTCGAGGAGCTTTGCAAAGCCCTCGGAATCGGAGTGGAGGAGCTCCTCGGCATCGAAAACCCGGAAACGAAGACCGTCAGCAAGGTTATGAGCGGCGGCGGGGACCTCAGCCTTGAGGAAATCGCCGAGGTTGCTCCGGTGCTCCAGCCGGAGAAGATAAAGGAGGAGACGGCAAAGGTCAAGCGCAGAAAGGCGGACCTTTCTGTGCTCGCGGATATGGCGCCATTCCTCGACGACGAGCACCTCGAGGAGCTTTTGGAGGAGTGCGACTTTGAAACTATGGAGGGCTTTGATGACCTGGCGCCCTTTCTGAGCACCGAGACCCTCGACCGTATCGTCCAGAAGGCGCAGCCGAAGGACGTGGAAGCGCTGCTCGACGCCGCCCCGTTCCTTTCTAAAGAGGCGCTTGAGCACCTGGTGGACATAGCCGGGGAGGACAGCCTTGAGGGCCTTGCGGATTCGGCGGCGTTCCTCGGGGACGAAGCCCTCGAAAAGCTCGCCCGCAAGTGCATCGAGATGGGCTGCGCCGACGCCGTTTCCGACCTCGTGCCCTTCTTTTCAAAAGAGGCGCTGGGCAAAATTGTGGACCTAAAAATGGAGCGGGGAGAGCTCGAGGACCTTTCAGACTTCTATCCGTTTTTGGACAGAGAGACCGCCAAAAAGCTCGCCAAGAGGCTGATTCAGGAGGGGAACCTTGACGCCCTTGAGGACCTTGCGATGTTTATGTAAAAAAATAAAGCTGCCGCGGGCGCCCGAAGGGCGCGCCGCGGCTTCTTTTTTGCCCCGGCAAATGAAGGAGGAAAGAAGCTCTATCCTGCAAAAATTCATTTTGCCACCGGTTTTTGAATTTTGAATTTTATCCCGGCAAAACCAAAAATAAGTTGCAAAAAATCCGGGAAATCAGCAATTTAGGCGGCAAAACGTATTGATTTTTGCAGGAGTTGCTGATATTATTTGTCATATAGGCAAACGAAAATCACCGGAGGCAGGGATATGAATAAAGATTTTTTGCATAGAATATCCGAAAATATGCACACTTTTTCAAAGGGACAGAAAAGAATAGGCAATTTCATTCTCTCCCACTACGACAAGGCGGCGTTTATGACCGCGGCGAAGCTCGGCGAATCCGTCGGCGTTTCGGAATCCACCGTCGTGCGCTTCGCTTCGGAGCTCGGCTACGACGGCTACCCGGAGCTTCAGCACGCCTTGCAGGAGATGATCCGCAACAAGCTCACCACCGTCCAGCGCATTGAGATAGCCAGCGACAGAATGGCAAACTCGGACGTGCTCACCAAGGTGCTCAACATGGATATTGAGAAAATCCGCCGCACCCTTGAGGACACCTCCGTCGATGAATTCAACAAAGTCGCCGACACCATTGTCGGCGCGAAGCACATATATATCCTCGGCGTAAGGAGCTCCGCCTCCCTCGCGAGCTTCATCAGTTTCTATTTCTACAAGATTTTCGATAACGTGCGGAACATCGCAACTTCGAGCACCAGCGAGGTCTTTGAGCAGATTATGAATATCGACGAGGGGGACGTTTTCATCGCCATTACTTTCCCCCGCTACAGCAAGCGCACCATCAAGGCGGCGAAATACGCCCACGACAAGGGCGCGACGGTAATCGCCCTTACGGACAGCCACAGCGCGCCCGTCATCGAGTACAGCGACAGGATTCTCCTTGCCCGGAGCGATATGGCGTCCTTTGCGGACTCCCTTGTGGCGCCCCTTTCGCTTATCAACGCCCTCATCGTCGCCATAGGCATCCGCCGCAGGAGCGAAATTTCCGCCACCTTCAGCCAGCTTGAGCGGATCTGGGACGAGTACGAGGTTTACGAAAAGAGTGATGACGATGGAAACGGGCTTTAATTACGACGTTATCGTCGTCGGCGCCGGCGCCGCCGGCTGCGTCGCGGCGGGCTACGCCGCCCAGAACGGACGGCGGGTGCTCGTAATCGAGCGCAACAAGCGCCCCGCGAGAAAGATACTCGTAACGGGAAAGGGTCGCTGCAACGTAACGAATAACTGCGAGCCGGAGGAATTTTTTCGCCATGTGCGGAGCAACCCCCGCTTTCTTTACAGCGCTTTGAGCCGCTTCGCGCCGAAAAGCACCATGGAGCTCTTTGAAAACCTCGGGGTAAAGCTCAAAACGGAGCGGGGGAGACGGGTTTTCCCCGTCTCCGACCGGGCGATTGATATTGCCGACGCCCTCCAGCTTTTTATGAAGAATAAGAACATCACTTTAGTGCAGGGAAGGGTAAAAAAACTCGTCCTCGAGGACGGCGTGCTCGTGGGCGTGCTCACGGAGGAGAACGAATTTTACCGTGCTCAAAAGGTGATAGTTTCCACCGGCGGGCTCAGCTATCCGCTCACCGGCTCCACCGGAGACGGCTATGACCTCGCCCGCCAGGCGGGACACACCGTTGTTCCGACGAGGGCTTCCCTCGTCGGAATCTCCACCGCCGAGGACCTTTCCGAGGCGGCGGGACTTTCCCTTAAAAACGTGGTTTTGCGGCTTTACGCCGCCGGGAAAAAGAAGCCCGCCTATGAGGAACTGGGCGAGATGCTTATAACCCATGAGGGCGTCTCGGGACCCCTGGTGCTCAGCGCCAGCTCCTTTATGAGCACCGCCCCGGAGAACTACCGGCTTGAGCTCGACCTCAAGCCCGGGCTTTCCGCGCAGGAGCTGGACGCTCGGATTCTGCGGGACTTTTCCGAAAAGAAAAACCGGGATTTCGGAAACTCCCTGGACGAGCTTCTGCCCCGGAGCTTTATACCTTACGTCGTCGCGAAAAGCGGCATAGCGCCGGAAACGAAGGTCAACCAGATAACTAAAGAACAGCGCGCCGCCCTCTGCGACGCGGTGAAAGCCTTTTCGCTGACGCCGGTCTCTCTCGACTCCGTCGAGACGGCGGTGGTCACCGCCGGGGGCGTCTCGGTCAAGGAGGTCGACCCGAAAACAATGGAGTCAAAGCTCCTTCCGGGGCTCTTTTTCGCCGGGGAGGTCCTTGACCTCGACGCCGAGACCGGCGGCTATAACCTCCAGATTGCTTTCGCCACCGGACACGCCGCCGGCACGGCGGTTTGAAGCCGGATAAAAATTATAAGAACTCTCAAGGAGATTCACTATGAAAGTTGCAATTGACGGTCCCGCCGGGGCGGGAAAGAGCGTGCTCGCAAGAGCCGCCGCGAAGGACCTCGGGTTCATCTACGTCGATACCGGCGCCCTCTACCGGGGGATAGGGCTTTACGCCCTCCGAAAGGGCGCAAGCCCCGCTTCGGAAGAGGAGGTGACGCCCCTTCTTCGGGAAATCGAGGAGGAAATTCGCTTCATCGACGGCGAACAGCACGTCTTTCTGAACGGCGAGGACGTCTCCGGCCTTATCCGAACCGAGGAGGTTTCAAAAGCCGCCTCGGACGTTTCCGCGATTCCGGCGGTGCGGGACTTTCTTTTCGATATGCAAAGGGAGATTGCGGAGAAAAGCGACGTGATTATGGACGGGCGGGACATCGGCACCGCCGTTCTTCCGGACGCGGAGGTCAAAATCTTCCTCACCGCGAGACCCGAAATCCGCGCGGAGAGAAGGCAGAAACAGCTCGAAGAAAAGGGCATTTCAGCGAGCTTCGAGGAGGTTTTGCGTGACGTCAACGAGAGGGACTATAACGACACCCACAGGGCGTTCCGCCCGCTTAAAATGGCGAAGGACGCCGTCCTCCTGGACGACTCGGAAATGAGCCCGGAGGAGAGCGCCCAAAAAATCAAAGAGATAATTTCGGAGGCAAGATGCAGATAAAAGTTGCGAAATCCGCGGGCTTTTGCTTCGGGGTGAAGCGAGCCGTCGGAATAGCGGAGAAATACGCCGAAAGCGGCGTTCCCGCCGTCACCCTCGGGGAGATAATCCACAACCCCTCGGTGGTGGAGGACCTCAGAAAGAGGGGCGTTTACCCGGTGGAAAGGGTGGAGGACTGCCCCGAAGGGGCAACGCTTATTCTCCGCTCCCACGGAGTCCCCGCCGCGACGGTGGAGGAGCTCGAAAGGCGGGGAATACCCTATGAGGACGCCACCTGTCCCTTCGTGGCGAGAATACATAGGATTGTCGAGGAGAGAACCGCCGCCGGGGACGTCGTCATAATCACCGGAAACCCCGACCACGCCGAGGTAAAAGGCATTCTCGGGCACGCAAAAGGTGACGCTTTTGTGGTGAGAAATCTCACGGAACTTGAGGAGTTCGCGGCAAATGAGAAAAATTTTTGTGCAAAATGCCACACTTTGGTGTCCCAAACCACGTTTTTACGGGGCGAATGGGAAAAATGTGAGAAATTTTCAAAAAAGGTATATACAAATTTATTAATATTTGATACAATATGTCATGACGCTTATACTAAACAATTGGAGGCGAATACCCTTTCGCGGGAGTGCGACAAAATGATCGTAATCGGCGGAAGGAACAGCTCCAATACTGCGAGGCTTTGGGAAACTTGCGCAGCCAACTGTCCGACAGTTCTGGTCGAGTATCCATCAGAGCTGGAGCCAAGGGATTGGCAAGGCTGCGAGGTAATAGGCGTCACTGCCGGAGCATCCACTCCGTCCGGCAAAATTAAGGAGGTACTACAAACCATGAGTGAAAACAGAGTAGAAGAAAACAACTTTGAGGAGATGCTGGAGCAGTCCTTCAGAGACGAGGAATCCAAGTACGTCAGAAACGGCGACAAGGTCCAGGCAACCGTTATGGTAGTCAAAGACACCGAGATCGTCGTAAGCGTCGGCAGCAAGCACACCGGATTCGTTTCCTCCGAGGAGCTCACCGACGACCCCAGCGTAAAGCCTGCCGATATCGTCAAAGTAGGCGATGAGATCACCCTCAAAGTTCTGCACGTAAATGATGCCGAAGGCACCATGGTCCTTTCCAAAAAGAAAGTCGATGCAGAGAAAAATTTCCAGCGCGTTGAAGAAGTCGCCGGAACTGACGAAATTTTGGAAGGAACTGTTGTTGAAGTTGTCAAGGGCGGCGTAATCGTCGTTACTGACGGCGTGCGTGTTTTTGTCCCTGCTTCTCAGGCAACTGCCTCCCGCAACGAGCCCCTTGAAGGACTCCTCAGACAGAACGTAAGATTTAGAATTCTCGAAGTCAACCCCCAGCGCAAACGCGCCATCGGCTCTATCCGCAGCGTCCTCGCTGAGGAGAGAAAAGCAAAACAGGAAGCCTTCTGGAACAGCATCGAAGTCGGTCAGACCTTCCAGGGCAAGGTCAAATCTCTTACCTCTTACGGCGCCTTCGTTGACCTCGGCGGCGTTGACGGAATGGTCCACGTATCCGAGCTCTCCTGGCTCCGCGTTGCTAAACCCTCTGACGTCGTAAGCGTCGGCGATACCCTCGAAGTATTCGTAAAAGACGTTGACAAAGAGAACAAGAAAATCAGCCTCGGCTACAAGAAAGAAGAGGACAACCCCTGGGAGATTCTTAAGAGAGATTATCCCGTGGGCTCCGTCGCAAAAGCAAAAATTGTCAGCATGACCGCTTTCGGCGCTTTTGCAAACCTCATTCCCGGAATCGACGGACTTATCCATATTTCCCAGATCTCCCACGAGAGAGTTGCGAAACCCCAGGACGTTCTTTCCGTCGGTCAGGAAGTTGACGTCAAGATTACCGACATCGACTTCGACAAACACCGCGTAAGCTTCTCCATGAAAGCTCTCATCGAGCCGCCCGTAAAAGAGGAAGCTCCCGCAGAGGAAGCCCCTGCTGAGGAATAATTTAAAGCACTACATAAAGACCCCGCTGTTTTCAGCGGGGTCTTTTTAAAAAATTCGGGAAGGGAGGGAGAAGCCTTTGCTTACAAAACACGCCATTATGGACGGATATATGGAACTCGTTGTCTCAAAAGGGACCTCGGAGGTTTCCGTCACCGAGATTTGCCGTAAATGCAACGTTTCAAGAAAAACCTTTTATTACTATTTCGTGGACCGCTATGACCTGCTTGAGCAGATATTTGTCGAAGAGGTGGAAACGCCTTTGAAGGAAAGTATGGAAACGGAGCAGGAGCCGAAGGATTATCTTTTGAACTTTTATAATCACTTTTTGCTGAATAAGAGCTTTTACATAATCGCAATAAAGGAAAATGGGCAGAACTCGCTGTTTGAAAATATCATCGAGCGCCTTGAAAAAGTGAATATGGTGAGGATAGAGAAATATTATCCGGATATCAGGCAAAGAGAATATATCTCATATAAATTTGCGGCTTCCCAGGCAATGCTTTTGAAAAAATGGATATCCGAGGGCATGGATGAAAGCCCTGAATTTATGGCGGAAGTTTTCCTGGCTTCCCTCTCTCCCGAGCTGTTAAAAATCTCACAATTTTGATATTCTGTCCGTATTTTTTCTCCCGAATATGTTTTATAATTGAAGAAACAAAATATTTGGGAGGTAATTGAGATGAAAAGTGCAATTTACGTAGGTCCGGGCAATATTGAAGTCAGGGAAGTTCCAATGCCCGACTGCGATGACGACGGCGTAGTCGTCAAGAACCTTTGCGCCGCAATCTGCGGTTCCGACGTTTTTTCCTATGCCCATGACGGCAGCTCCGTAAGGATTTTCCCCGGCGGCGAGTTCGGTCACGAGATGGTCTCCGAGGTGGTAAAGGTCGGCAAAAACGTGAAAGACCTTAAAGTGGGGGACAGGGTTTATCCCTTCCCGCTTTTCGCAAAAAACGATATGTCCCGTTCCGCCAGCGTCGGTGGCTTCAGCGAGTACGTTGAGTTCCCCAAATGCCAGCTCAACAAGAGCGTATTTCTTGTGGATGACAGCATCAGCAACGTGGAGGCAAGCCTCATCGAGCCCCTCACCGTAGGCTGCCACAGCGCGAAGCTCACAAATCCCGCTCCCGGAAAAACCGCCATTGTCTTTGGCGCGGGCATGATAGGCGTCGCCGCCGCCGTCACGCTCAAGTATTTCGGCGTTGAAAAGGTAATGGTCACCGACGTTTCCGACCTGCGCCTTGAAAAGGTCGCTGCCCTGGGCTTTGAGACCTGCAACGTCAGCAAAGAGGACTATGAGAAAAAGGCAAAGGAGTATTTCGGCGAGTTTCGCGGAAGCTTCGGTCACACAACAATCAATGCGGACATATACGTCGACGCGGTTGGCATAAACTCCAACCTTGAAAAATACATTGAATTCGGAAAATATGCCTCCATTATGTCCGTAGTAGGCGTTTTCCACCAGCCCGCCACCGCCGACTTTATGAAGCTCACCTATGGTCAGCTTCACATCGTTGGCTCCGCAGGCTACGATATGAGCGACGTCGGAACCGTAATGGATATTCTGAAATCCAAAAAGTTCGACATCGAGAGCATCGTGACGCACAGGTTTGACCTCGACAATATTGACGAGGCGCTCAGAACCGCCAGCGATTCAAGCAAATCCCTCAAGGTCGTTATTCAGTACTGATAAATATGAAAAATGCCGGCTATGCCGGCATTTTTTTATGCCCGAAAAGGAATTTTCCGCCCGGGGTCCTGGGCAAAAAAATATTTTTTACCTATTGACTTTAGTATAGTATCGTGGTAATATGGTAACACGATAAAATAAGGAGACGAAAAATGAACACCGTAAAACAGTGCTCCTCCGCTTCGGGGCGACATCAGCCGGGAAGTTTTAAAACAAAAACCCGAAGATAAACCCAGAACGAAGGAACTTGAAAATGAAAAAAATAATCGCTTTAATAATCGCCGCCGTGCTCATGCTCGGCTTTGCCGCCTGCTCAAAAGAGGAGGAGAAATTCGTAATCGGAATCACCATCTACGCCCCGATGAACTATAAGGACGAAAAGGGCGAGCTTGTCGGCTTCGACACCGAGTTCGCGAAGGAAGCCTGCTCCCGCCTGGGGCTTGCGCCCGAGTTCGTGGTGATAGACTGGAACACGAAAGAGATGGAGCTCAATTCCGGCAATATCGACTGCATCTGGAACGGCTTCACCGTGAACGACGAGCGCCGGAAACAGATTGACTTCACCGACAGCTATCTCGAAAACAAGCAGGTCATAGTAATCCGCGCCGAGGACGCGGAGAAGTATAACAGCGTTGAGAGCCTTGCGGGCGCGGCTCTCGTGGCGGAGGTGTCCTCCGCCGGCGAGGGCGCCATCGAGGACGAGGAGGGACCCCTTTGCGGTAACCCCTATACCCCCGTGGCGAAACAGAGCGACGCCCTTCTTGAAGTGAAATCGAAAACCGCCGAAGCCGCCGTCATCGACTACACCATGGCCATGGCGATGGTGGGCGAGGGAACGGACTACTCCGACCTTATGATAATGGATACCGAGCCCCTCCTCGACGAGGAGTACGCCATAGGCTTCAAAATCGGGAGCGACTACGTCGAGAAATTCAACAAGGTGATAGCCGAGATGATTGCCGACGGGAGCCTTAAGAAAATCGCGGAAAAATACGGGCTCGAGGGTCAGCTCATAGGATAAGAAAAAATCTTCCTCTTTGCCCTTTGGCTTCAAAGCGGGCGGCGCGCCTTTGGCGCCGCCCGCCCGAAGCCCGGGCCCGGAGGAATTTGTTTTGAAAAGGGAAAGATAAATGCTTAAAGCTGTAACTTTAACTCTTCTGGACGGCTTCGGGGTGACGCTGCTGATATTTTTTGTGACGCTGGCGCTGGCGATACCGCTTGGGCTCTTGGTCGCCCTCGGCTCAATGAGCAAATTTAAGCCCATCTCCTGGCTCACAAAGACCTTCGTCTGGATAATGCGGGGAACGCCTCTTATGCTCCAGGTGATAGTGATATACTACGGTCCGGGGCTGCTGTTCGGGCGGGGCTGGGGTCCGTCCTATTCGATGCGGATAGTGGCGGTCATAGCCGCCTTCGTAATAAACTACGCCGCCTATTTTTCCGAGATATACCGCGGCGGAATCGAGAGCGTCCCGAAGGGGCAGTACGAAGCCGGGGCGGTGCTCGGAATGACGAAAAGACAGATTTTTTTCAAGGTGGTGCTGCTCCAGGTGGTGAAGCGGATAGTGCCGCCCATGAGCAACGAGGTCATAACCCTCGTCAAGGACACCGCCCTCGCAAGGGTCATCGCGGTGCAGGAGATAATAATGCTCGCCCAGGAATACATCTCCGACGGAGGGCTTATCTGGCCCCTTTTTTATACCGGGGTGTTCTACCTCGCCTTTAACGGCGGGCTGACCCTGCTGTTCGGATATTTTGAAAAGAAACTTGATTATTTTAAGGTGTAACTATGGCGTTTCTTGAAACTGAAAATCTTAAAAAGCGCTTCGGCGGCGCCGAAGTCCTTTCGGGCGTGAGCTTCTCGCTGGAGCGGGGCGACGTCCTCGCGGTAATAGGCTCCAGCGGAAACGGAAAGACGACCCTTCTTCGCTGTATAAATTTTCTTGAGACGCCGGACGGCGGGAAAATTTCCGTGAACGGCGAGACGGTTTTCGACGCCGAAAGCGGCGAAAAGCTGGAGGAAAAGGAGATTCGGAAAAAGCGGCTCCACTTTGGGCTCGTTTTCCAGGGCTTCAACCTTTTCCCCCAGTACACCGCCCTTCGGAACGTCGCCCTCGCCCGGAAGCTCCTGGAGCGGGAGCGGGACCCGAAGGGCGACAAAAAGCGGATAAAAAGCGAAACGGAAAAGGCGGCGCGGGAGCTGCTTTGCCGGGTGGGGCTCGGGGATAAGCTCGAAAGCTACCCCCATGAGCTTTCCGGCGGACAGCAGCAGCGGGTCGCAATAGCGAGGGCGCTGGCGCTGAAGCCGGATATACTCTGCTTCGACGAGCCAACCTCCGCCCTTGACCCGGAGCTCACCGCCGAGGTGCTGAGGGTCATAAAATCCCTCGCGAAGAGCAAAATGACGATGATAGTCGTGACCCACGAAATGGACTTTGCAAAGGAGGTGGCGACGAAGGTCGCCTTTATGGATAAGGGCAGAATTGCCGAGGCGGGAACGCCGGAGGAAATTTTCGAAAACCCGAAAAATCCCCGCCTTAGAGAATTTATCGGCGGAATTGCGGCATACGATTGAAAAAGGAAAGAAAAAGTGTTAAAATTAAGGGCGGAAAAAATCCGCCCTTTTTTGCGGCGGCTTTTGTGAAAGAAGGAATTTTTGAAAATGTATAGGGACGAAAGAAATTTAAGTATGCTCACGGACTTTTACGAGCTTACAATGATGAACGGCTACCTTGAAAAGGGAATGGAGGACACCGTCGCCGTGTTCGACGTTTTCTTCCGGAACATTCCCGACAACGGGGGCTTCGCGATTTTTGCCGGTCTTGAGCAGCTTATAGATTATTTGAAAAACTTAAGATTCACCGAAGAGGACATTGAGTTCCTCCGGAACAAAAAATGTTTTTCCGAGAAATTTCTCGACTATCTTCGGAATTTTGAGTTCAAATGCGACGTCTGGAGCATTCCCGAGGGAACGCCTATTTTCCCTCGTGAGCCCATTATCGTAATCAAGGGACCGGCGGTCCAGGCACAGCTCATCGAGACCGTGACCCTCCTTATTGCGAACCACCAGAGCCTCATCGCCACCAAGGCCAACAGGATAGTGAGAGCTGCGGAGGGAAGACCCGTAATGGAGTTCGGCTCCCGCCGTGCTCAGAACGCCGACGCCGCGATTCTCGGCGCAAGGGCCGCCTACATCGGCGGCGTGGGCGCCACCGCCTGCACCCTCACCGACAGGGACTACGGCGTTCCCGCCGTCGGAACCATGGCGCACAGCTGGGTCCAGCTCATGGGCTCCGAGTACGAGGCCTTCAAAGCCTACGCTGAAATCTACCCCGACAACTGCACCCTTCTGGTGGACACCTATAACGTGCTCAAATCCGGAATCCCGAACGCTATCCGCGTTTTCGACGAGGTGCTCAAACCCCTGGGCTTCCGCCCCAAGGGCGTTCGCATCGACAGCGGCGACATAGCCTACCTCTCCCGCAAGGCGAGGAAGATGCTCGACGACGCGGGCTACCCGGACTGCGGAATAGTCGCCTCCAACTCCCTTGACGAGTACCTCATCGGCGACCTTATCCGCCAGGGCGCCTCGATAAACAGCTTCGGCGTCGGCGAAAACCTCATCACCGCCAAGAGCGACCCGGTTTTCGGCTGCGTATATAAGCTCGCCGCCGTTGAGCGGGACGGCGTGCTCAAACCCGTCATCAAGATAAGCGAGAGCGTCGGGAAGATAACAATTCCGGACTTCAAGACCTTCTACCGCTTCTATTCCAAGGAGAGCGGCAAGGCGATGGCGGACTACATAAGCCTTTACGACGAGCCCGCCCCGGACACCTCGAAGCCCTTCACGATTTTCGACCCCCAGGACACCTGGAAAAAGAAGGACCTCGAAGACGTCGAGGCAAGGCGCATGCTCGTGCCGATTTTTGAAAAGGGCAAATGCGTTTACGAAAGCCCCTCCCTCAAGGAGATAAAGAAGTACTGCGCCGAGCAGGTCGACACCCTCTGGGACGAGATGAAGCGTTTCGAGTACCCCCACCGTTACTACGTGGACCTTTCCGAAAAGCTCTGGAACATCAGAAGCGAGCTTCTCAACGAGACGACCCATTGAAATAATAAAAAAGCGGGAGCTTAGGCTCCCGCTTTTTTTGCGCTGCTGTCACAAATATTAAAGATTTTTAAACTTTCTTTTCCCCGTATTGACTTTGGTTGCGGTTGATTTATAATAATTTATTGTTCTAATTAGAACTAAAAAGGAGCTTTTTATGTTTGCATTAAATATTTGGGAAAGACAAATACCGGTAAAAGCCGTCTATGCCGACTGCGTCGAGTGGGTCTGCAAAAAATACGGGATCGCAAGGAGCGAGCTTGATATTCTTATGTTTCTTGCGAACAACCCCGAATACAACACTGCGGCGGATATAGTCGAGATAAAGCATATGACCAAGTCCCACGTTTCTACTTCGGTACAAAACCTTGAAAAAAATGGCTATATTACAAAGTACCGCAGTCCCGGGAACCAAAAAACGATTCATCTTTCGCTCTGTGAAAAATCCGAAGAAGTGATAAACAACGGCAAAAAAGCGCTCGAAGCCTTCGGCGAAATTCTTTTCGGCGGAATGACTAAAGAGGAGACCGCCGAATTCTGGCGCCTCGTAGAGCGGATGCAAAAGAATATGCGAGAATATCTAGAGGTGAAAAAATAATGATCATAAAGCTTATAGTCTGTATTGTCGCGGGTTTCGGAGCAGGGCTCGGAACGGGCTTTGCGGGAATGAGCGCCGCGGCGGTAATAAGCCCGATGCTCATAACCTTTCTTGATATGCCCGCCTATGAGGCGGTGGGAATAGCCCTTGCGAGCGACGTCCTCGCCAGCGCCGTTTCCGCATATACATATAAGAAAAACGACAATCTTGACATGAGAAACGGCGCCATAATGATGGCGGCGGTGCTCGTTTTCACAATGGTCGGCTCCTGGGTTGCGAGCGTAGTTCCAAACTCAACAATGGGAAATTTCTCAATGTTTATGACGCTTCTCCTCGGAATAAAATTTATCGTAAAGCCCGTAATGACTACGAAGGAAAAGATGCTCCAAACCGATAAAAGAAAGCGCGTGGTGCAGTCGATTGTCTGCGGCTCGCTGGTCGGCTTCATCTGCGGTTTTGTGGGCGCCGGCGGCGGAATGATGATGCTTCTCGTTCTCACCTCCTTCCTCGGATACGAGCTTAAAACCGCCGTCGGAACATCGGTATTCATTATGGCTTTTACAGCCTTCACCGGCGCCGCCAGCCACTTCGCCATAGGCGGAATGCCTGACCCCTTGTGTCTTGTTTTCTGCGTCGTTTCGACCTTTGTTTTTGCAAGGGTCGCGGCGAAGCTTGCTAATAAGGCGAGTCCCAAAACCCTTAACCGCGCCACAGGCGTAATACTCACAATTTTGGGTGCGGCGATTTTGGCGGTCAATTATATCTGATAAAAAAGCCACCCGCTTTTGGCGGGTGGCTTTTTTGCGCTCAATTTTAAAGGCTGTCGGCGATTTCGTAGATGAGGTTCCGGCTCTTTTCCCAGCCGAGGCAGGGGTCGGTGATGGATTTACCGTAGACGCCGCCGTCGGTTTTCTGGCAGCCGTCCTCGATATAGCTTTCAATCATAAAGCCCTTGACAATTTTTTCAATGTCCTTGTTGTAGCGGCGGCTATACATTACCTCTTTCGCAATGCGTATCTGCTCGAACCACTGCTTGCCGGAGTTGGAGTGGTTACAGTCGACGATTACCGCCGGGTTGAGAAGCCCGCTCTTTGCGTAAAGATTATACACAAGCTGGAGGTCCTCGTAGTGGTAGTTTGGGTGATTGTTGCCGTGCTTATCGACGTAGCCCCGAAGAATGGCGTGGGCGAGGGGATTGCCGAAGCTCTCTACCTCCCAGCCGCGGTAGATGAAATTATGGGGCGCCTGGGCGGCGATAATGGAGTTCATCATAACCGAAAGGTCGCCGCCGGTGGGGTTTTTCATTCCCACGGGAATGTCAATGCCGCTGGCGGTGAGGCGGTGGTGCTGGTCCTCGACGGAGCGGGCGCCAACGGCGACGTAGCCCAGAAGGTCGGAGAGATAGCGGTGGTTTTCGGGATAGAGCATCTCGTCCGCGCAGGTGAAGCCCGTCTCCGCAAGGGCGCGCATATGGAATTTCCTTACGGCGCAGATGCCCTCGAAAATATCCGGCTCGCCGTTGGGGTCGGGCTGGTGAAGAAGCCCCATATACCCCTGCCCGGTGGTGCGGGGCTTGCCGGTATAGATTCGGGGAATGATGATGATTTTGTCCTTTACTTCCTCCTGGACCCTCGCAAGGCGGCAGATATAGTCGAGGACGGAGTCCTCCCGGTCGGCGGAGCAGGGACCGATTATGAGAATAAACTTGTCGGAGCGGGACTCAAAAACCGCCTTTATCTCCTCGTCCCGCGCCGCCTTGACGGCGGCAAGCTCCGGGGTGAGGGGGAACATTTTCTTTGTATCAAGAGGTATCGGAAGTTTCCTTTTAAAATCCATATTCATAGCGTATATCTTCTCCTTTTCGGTTATTTCTTGTCAAAAAGCGCCCGGCGCTCCGTCGAAACGCGCATCATTTCGCGCATTGTTTCCCGGTCGCCGTTTTCAAGGGAGGCGCGGAGCTTCGTAAATTCCCCGAGGAATTTGTCCATTGAGTCAAGGAGCGCCTCCTTATTGAGGAGGAAGAGCTCGCTCCACATATCGTCGTTTATCCGGGCGATCCGCGTAAGGTCCCGGAAGGAGTCGCCGGTGTAATCCTGGAGCTTTTCGCCGTCGTAACAGGTCATAAGCGACACGGCGATGCAGTGGGTGAGCTGGGAGACGAAGCCTATCATCTCGTCGTGCTTCTCCGGGGTGAGGACGGAAACGTGGGAAAACCCGAGGAGCCGCCCCAGCTCAAGGCAGTCCTCGACGGCGGCGGAGGTGTTGCGGCTCGTTGGGGTGACTATGTAGTTGGCGCCGTGGAAAATGCGCTCGTCGCTGTTTTTTACGCCGTAAACCTCCCGCCCGGCCATGGGGTGGGCGGCGACGAACTCGACGTCCGGGCGGAGCATGGACTGTATCTTATCGACTATCGCTCCCTTTACGCCCGTGACGTCCGTAAGGAGCGCGCCGGGTTTAAGGTACTGCTGGTACTTTTCAATCCAGTCCACAAAAACGTGGGGATAGAGGGCGAAAATAATGAGCTCCGCCCTGCCGACGACCTCCGGCGTCGGCTCCGTGTAGCCGAAGTCGATGATTTTATTTTCAAGGGCGTAGTCTATGTCCTCCTGTTTGAGGGTGATGGCGGAAATTTTGAAGCCCAGCTTCCGAAGCGCCTTGGCGTAGCTTCCGCCGATGAGACCGAGACCGACGATAAGGATATTTTTGCTGGTGTCAAGCATCATGGCAGGTCACCTCGAATCCGAGTTTCTTGAGCCGCTCGAAAAAGTCCGGAAGGCTCTTGCGGGAGGCTTCCGCCCCCTCGATTACGCCCCCGGTCACCGTCGCGAGAACGGAGCACGCCATAACGATTCGGTGGTCGTTGTGCCCGGAAAGGGGCTCGGCGGGCGCGTGGAAATCGTGGGGATAGATGACGACGCTGTCCTCGTGGACCGTCACGGCGATGCCGAATTTCGAAAGCTCCTCCGCCATGGCGGCGGCGCGGTCGCTCTCCTTGATTTTAAGGCGGCGGGTGCCGGTAAAGACGCCGCCCCCCTTGACCGCCGCAAGGGCGAAGAGAATGGGTCCGAGGTCCGGGCAGTCGGCGATATTTATTGTGGGCGTCCCTTTTTCAAGAAGGGCGAAGTCCTTTTCATAGACCTTGTCGCCCTGAAGGCTCTCGGGGTTGAGCCCGGTTATTTCAATATCAGAGCCGAGAAGGTTAAGGGCGGCGAAGAACGCCGCGTTGGAGTAGTCCCCCTCTACCTTGGCGTTTACGGGCTTATAGCTCTGTCCCCCGGGGACGAAAAGGGTCTTTTCGTCCTGCCAGCACACCTTGACCCCGAATTTCGCCAGGGCTTCGATGGTGAGATTTATATATGAGCAGCTTTCGATGGGCGGAATGAGCTGGACGGTGCTGTCCTTTTCCATCAGAGGGAGGACGAAAAGAAGCCCCGTTATGAACTGGCTGCTGATGTTGCCCTTGATTTTGTAGTTTCCGCTCTGGATAAAGCCGCCGACGGTGATTTTATCCTCCGCCGCTTCAAAGAGAAGCCCCTGTTTTTTGCAGATGTCCTCGTAAACGCTCATTGGGCGGGAGAGAAGGGTGCGGCTCCCGGTGAGGGTGACCTTTTTGCCGCAGAGAAGGCAGAGGGGAACGAAGAACCGAAGGGTGCTCCCGCTTTCGCGGCAGTTTAAAACCGCCCCGTCGGGAACGTTCCGAAGGTCGGCGCCCTTAATCGTGACCCGGTCGCCCTCGATTTTGTAGCTTGCGCCGACGGCGGCGAGGCAGTCGAGGGTCGCTTTCATATCCTCGGAGGAGGAAATTCCGTCGATTACGCTTTCGCCTTCGGCGAGCCCGCCGCAGATTAAAAGGCGGTGCGCCATGCTTTTGGAGGGGGGCGCCTCCATGGCGCCCTTGCCCGTTCCTGGCTTTATTTCGACTCGCATTTTTTAAGGCTCCTTTCGATGAGCATATCCATGGCTTCAAGGTAGCCGTCGGTGCCGTGACCGATTACCGAGCCGACGCAGGCGGCGCGGATATAGCTGACGCTCCGAAATTCCTCCCGCTTTGAAACGTCGGAAATGTGGACTTCGACGGCGGGAATCCCGACGGCTTTCAAGGCGTCGAGAAGGGCGATGCTGGTGTGGGTGTAGGCGCCGGGGTTTATGACTATGCCGTCGGTGTTCCCGAAGGCCTCCTGTATCCGGTCAACGAGGGCGCCCTCGTGGTTGCTCTGGAAAAACTCCGCCGAAACGCCCCGCTTTTCCGCGTGGGCGGAAATTTTATCGAGGAGGGTCGCGTAGGTTTCGCTCCCGTAAATTCCGGGCTCGCGAATTCCGAGCATATTTAAATTCGGTCCGTTAATAACTAAAATCTTCATTCAAAAAATCCTCTTTCACCGCTTCGAGAACGTCAAGGGCGCTTCCCGAAGCGTCTATTCTCGCGTCGCAGTATTTATTGTAGAGCGGGTACCTTTCTTCGTACCGCTTCAAAATTGCCTCCCGGCTGGAGGCGGTGGGGCGGTCGTCGGTTGGAACAAGGCTCCCGACCGGGCGGTCGATGAAATAAAGCCGCCCGTTCTTTTTAAGGTATCGGATATTCTCCGGGTTCAAAACCGCGCCGCCGCCGGTGGCGATGACCGCGCCGGTCTTGCCCGAAAGGGCGGCGACGGCTTCGGTTTCTAGCTTTCGGAAGGCTTCTTCGCCCTCGCCCGAAAAAATCTCGGGAATGGTCTTTCCCGCCGTTTCGGCAACAAGTTCGTCCGAATCAAAGAGCGGGCGGGAAAGGCTCTCGGAAAGAAGTTTTCCGACGGTGGTCTTGCCCGAGGCGGGCATTCCGATTAGAACGACGTTTTCCTTGCTCTTTAAAATTTCCCGGTAGATGCCCTCCGCCCTTTCGGCGGGAATTTTTTCGTCAAAGAAATGCTCGGCGGCAAGAATCGCCTGGGTCACGAGCATATAGAGCCCGCCGCAACAGGGAATCCCCAGCCCCTCCGCCCTCTGGAGGAGGTCGGTCTTGAGCGGGTTATAGACGACGTCGATGACGGCTTTCGCCGCCGGGAAATCCGCCGGGTCCGCCGCCATTCCCTCAAGGTTCGGGAACATTCCGCAGGGGGTGGTGTTGACGAGAATTTCCGCGTCCGAGTGTTCGGCGCGGGCTTCGTCATAGGAAACCGTTCCCGGTTCTCCGTTAATGCTCGCCTTGAGCACCGCTTTCGCGCCGAGGGCTTTGAGCACGGCGAAGGCGGTCTTGCTGGTGCCGCCGTTCCCGAAAATGAGCGCTTTTTTTCCGGCGACGGAAACGCCGGTGCGCTCGATAAGCGCTTTTAGCCCGCCGAAATCCGTGTTGTAGCCGTAAAGCTTTCCGCCCCGGTTTACAACGGTGTTGACGGCGCCGATTGTCCTCGCCGCCTCGTCAATTTCGTCGAGATAGGGGATAACCGTCTGCTTATAGGGAATGGTGACGTTTATGCCTTTAAAATCCCGGCGCTCAAGAAAAGCGCCCACTTCATCGGGCGAAAGCTCCTTGAGCTCATATTTATAGTCGCCGATTCGCCGGTGGATCTCCGGCGAAAAGCTGTGGGGGAGGTGCTCCCCGATAAGTCCGTATTCCATAGCTTAACCTCCGAGCCAGTCCGTGCCGTAGCGCTCCGCAAGAAGGTCGCAGAGGGCGAGGGCGGCGGCGGAATCGACGACGACCCTTGCCCTGTGAACAATGGCGGGGTCGTGGCGACCGTGTATCTCAAGAATTTTTTCTTCGTTCTTAATAAAATCCACCGTCTCCTGGGGGCGCGCGACGGAGGGAGTGGGCTTGACGGCGCAGCGAAAAACTATCGGCGCGCCGTTCGTGATTCCGCCGTTTATGCCGCCGTTGTGGTTGGTTTTCGTATAGATTTTTCCGCTTTCGTCAATGCCGAAGGGGTCGTTGGCTTCGCTCCCGCGCATATCCGCCATGGCAAAGCCGCTTCCGAACTCCACGCCCTTGATGGCGGGAATGCTGAAAAGAATATGGGCAAGGCGGCTCTCGACGCTGTCGAAAAAGGGCTCGCCGACCCCGGCGGGAACGCCGGTGACGGCGGTTTCGAGTACGCCGCCGACGCTGTCGAGGTTCTCGCGCGCCGCGAGAATCGCTTCCTCCATCTTCTTTCCGGCTTCGCCGTCAAGGACGGCGAAGTCCTCGGAGCCAAGCAAATCTATATCTTCGTCAAGGTTTCCGAAACCCCGGTCCTTGACCCCGCCGCAGGAGGCGACGTGGGTCCCGATTTTTATGCCCTTTCGCCCGAGGGCGGAAATGGCTATTGCCCCGGCGGCGACCAGCGCCGCAGTGACCCGCCCGCTGAAATGACCGCCGCCCCGGTAATCCTGGAAGCCGTGGTATTTGCACTGGGCGGCGTAGTCCGCGTGCCCCGGGCGGGCGGAGGAGGCGATTTCG
>JAEDJF010000070.1 GCA_016296485.1 Oscillospiraceae bacterium | reverse complement strand
CGCTGCAAGGACGGCAAGGACGGCAAAACCGTCCTCGCCCACACCCTCAACGGCTCCGGCGTAGCCATCGGACGCACCACCGCCGCAATTCTTGAAAACTATCAGAACGCCGACGGCTCCGTCACCGTTCCGGAAGTTCTCCGCAAATACATGGGAATGGACGAAATAAAATAAAAGTGAAAAAGCGCCCCTTCGGGCGCTTTTTTACATAGAAAAATAAAACAGTCTCATTGCAAGGGGCGGCTCTCCGTGCTATTATGCCGGAAAAGGGGGCGACAGAATGGCAAACGAGGATAAAAAAGATTTTAACGCCATGCTCAAAAACAGCAAGGATATGCCGAAGATACAGATTATAACCGACGAGGCGAGCATCAGAAAATACGGCGGGGAAAGAATGTTTTTCGCGCCGCCTATGGAGTACGACCGGGTGATGCGGCTCGTTCCCGAAGGGAAGGTAATTACCGTCGGCGCGATACGGGATTATTTCGCGAAAGAGAACGGCGCGGATTTTACGGACCCCATCACCGCCGGGATTTTTGTTTCAATCGCCGCCTGGGCGAGTTTTCAGCGTGACGGGGACGAGACCCCCTACTGGAGAACGCTCAAAGCCGGGGGCGAGCTCAACGAGAAATACCCCGGCGGCGCCGCCGCCCAGAAGGCGAAGCTCGAAGCGGAGGGACACACCGTAATCGAGAAGGGGAGGACCAATATCCGCTATTTCGTCAAGGATTACGAAAAAGCGGAATTTGAGCTGAAATGAAAAGGCTGATAATTGTGAACGGGACCATGGGAGTCGGGAAAACCGCCGTTTGCCGGGAGCTTCAGAAGCTTCTGCCAAAAAACGTGTTTTTGGACGGGGACTGGTGCTGGTACGCAAAACCCTTCACGTAACGGAGGAGACAAAGGCTATGGTAATGGAGAATATAGCCTTTCTGCTGAACAGCTTTCTCCGGTGCGGCGAATATGAAAACGTCATTTTCTGCTGGGTGCTCGATGAGCAGGAGACCGTTGACAGGCTTTTGAGCACCCTGAGAACCGAGGACGCGGAAACGAAAATTTTCACCCTCACAGCCCGGGAAGATACCATAAGAGAGAGGCTTATGAAGGACGTAAGAAACGACCTTCGGGAGGAAGAGGTTATACGCCGCAGTCTGGAAAAACTCCCTAAATACGAAAAGCTCCGAACCGAAAAGATAGATACGAGCAAAATGACCGTCAGAGAGGCGGCGGAATACATAAAAGGCGCTTTTTCAAAAACGGAGTCCGAAGCTGAAAATGTTTTTCAGAAAAAGCAAAAAAGGGCTTGAATTGCTGTCGAAAGCGTGATAGAATAGTCAAAATATATAAAGAACATTCGGCGATATTATAAAGAAAGAAGGATGAGAAAAATGGTAAATCCAAACCAAAACGAAAAATTCCTCTATGAGGGACTTACCTTTGACGACGTGCTTCTGATTCCTGCGAAATCCGACGTACTTCCCAAAGAGGTAAGCACCAAAACCGTCCTTGCAAGGGACGTCGTGCTCAACGCCCCGATAATGACTGCGGCAATGGACACCGTAACCGAATCGAAAATGGCTATCGCCATTGCGAGAGAGGGCGGCATCGGCGTTATCCACAAGAATATGCCCATCGAGCGCCAGGCGGACGAAGTCGACAAAGTAAAGCGCTCCGAAAACGGCGTCATTGTAAACCCCTTCTATCTTTCAAAAGACCACACCGTCGGCGACGCCAACGAGCTTATGGCAAAATATAAAATCAGCGGCGTTCCGATTTGCGACGACGACAACAAGCTCGTCGGAATCATCACCAACAGGGATATGCGCTTCCTCGACGATTACAGCGTAAAAATCGAGGATGTTATGACCAAGGACAACCTTGTGACCGCTCCCGTCGGCACCACCCTTTCCGAGGCACAGGAAATCCTTCGCCACCACAAGATTGAGAAGCTCCCCATAGTTGACGGAGAGGGCAGGCTCAAAGGTCTTATCACCATCAAAGATATTGAAAAAGCCGTTCAGTACCCCAACGCCGCAAGAGATAAAGGCGGAAGACTTCTCTGCGCCGCCGCCATCGGCGTAACCAGCGACGTGCTCGAAAGAGCCACCGCTCTTGTCAACGCAGGCGTTGACGTGCTCGTGCTCGACTCCGCCCACGGTCACAGCGCAGGCATTATGAACTGCGTCAAGAAAGTAAAAGCGGCCTTCCCTGAAATCGCTCTTATCGCCGGCAACGTCGCCACCGCCGAAGCCACCGAGGACCTCATCAAAGCGGGCGCCGACGCCGTTAAAGTCGGTATCGGTCCCGGCTCCATCTGCACCACCCGCGTCGTCGCCGGTATCGGCGTTCCCCAGGTCACCGCAATTTACGAGGCCGCCAAGGTCGCGAACAAATACGGGATTCCGATTGTCGCCGACGGCGGTATGAAATACTCCGGCGACGTAGTCAAGGCTCTTGCCGCAGGCGGCAACACCGTAATGCTCGGTTCCATGCTCGCGGGCTGCGAGGAATCTCCCGGCGAGTGCGAAATCTATCAGGGCAGACGCTTCAAGGTATATCGCGGAATGGGAAGCCTTGCAGCCATGGCAAACGGAAGCAAGGACAGATACTTCCAGGAGGACAACAAAAAACTCGTTCCCGAGGGCGTCGAGGGACGCGTTCCTTATAAAGGCACCGTCGGCGAGGCCGTTTTCCAGATTCTCGGCGGACTTCGCGCCGGAATGGGCTACTGCGGCTGCGCCACAATTGCCGAGCTCCAGGAGAAAGCACAGTTCGTCCGCATCACCGGAGCCGGTCTTAAAGAGAGCCACCCCCACGATATTTATATCACCAAAGAGGCTCCCAACTATTCCGTACAGGCTGAATGATAATATAAAAAATGAGCACGGGTTTTTCCCGTGCTCATTCTTTATATGGACGCAAAAGCGGCGGTCCTTTTGGACCGCCGCTTAAATTCATACCTGTTCCGGGAAAAAGCCGGGAAGCTCGGAGTAATTCGAGAAGCCGAGACCGTGGGCCTTTTCGCGCATCACCTGGTAAAGCTCCGCTTTGGTGGCTTCAAAATAGGGGTCAACGAAGAGCCCGCCGACGCAGCAGCAAAGCAAGCCGAGAAGGTACCAGCCGATGAACGAGAGCTCAAGGCAGAAGATGTGCCATTTTTCGCCGCTGGTCATCTGGCGGGAGAGCTCAAAGGCGCGCTCGGTGCTGATTTGGGGATTTTCCGCCAATATGTAGGGAATCATTGAGTATTCGTAAGCCTTGACAATTCCGGGGATTACGAAAAGCAGGCTCCAAAGGAAAATCTTGAGGTTCATAATGAACATAGTTTTTACGATGTTCATATAGCGACCCCGGCGGAACGCCCAGAAAAGGCGCTCAAACTTTGAGTCGAAGCCCCGGTGCTCCATAAAATAGCGGTTTTTGCCGACGATGACCGGGCTCGCGATAAAGGCGGCCCAGCCGAAGGCAATTACAAGACCGATAAGAAAAGCGATGGAAACGGCGATAATAGTCGTCGTCGCGACGACGGGGTTACTGAAAAAGCTCCGAAGGGCTTCGCCGATTCTTTCAAAGAAAAACCGGATTTCGCCGGAATCGGCAAAACTCTGGATATTGTCCTCCGTGATGTTTAGGCTCGAGCTGTAACCGGAAACGCCGCTGCTGCCGCCGGCGATGAGCCCGGCAATAAAGGTGACGAAAAACGGCATCCAGTAGCCGAACTGCTTTAAGGTACGCTTTGCTTCCTCTTTAAGTTTTGATGTTGTCCACATAACAAACACCTCCCTGATGGATTTAATTATAAGCAGTTTTTTCCGAAGTTTGTTAAACAATTTGTAAACATTATTTTATTATAACAAAAAAGCCCGTTTCATTCCTGAAACGAGCTTTTATCTGGTGACCCGAGCGAGAATCGAACTCGCGTTACAGCCGTGAAAGGGCCGTGTCTTAACCTCTTGACCATCGGGCCATTGGTAGCGGCAACTGGATTCGAACCGGTGACACTTCGGGTATGAACCGAATGCTCTAGCCAACTGAGCTATGCCGCCACATTTGTCACCACAAGGCACGAATTATTATATTATATGAAAGCGGCTTTTGTCAATAGTATTTTGCAAATAAATATATATTTTTTTGACAAAAGCCGCTTTTTGTCTTTAATTTGCCCTATCCGAAGAAGCCAAGGGCGGTTTCAAGGAGCTTTTCGGCGTAACCGCCGGGTAAAAGCCAGAAGCTGCTGCCGTTGACGGCGGCAAAAACGTTTTCTGAGGGCGCTTCAGAAAGGGAAAGAGTCTCGCTTTTTCCGTCCGTATATTCCACGGTTATTTTGAGCACCGGGGAGGAGACTTCGTCTTTTGCCTCTTCGGCGGAGCCGCACTGCCTCGTTTCACAGAGGGCGCTGAACAAATTGGAAAAATCAGAGTCGGAGAGGACGGCGGAAAAGTTTTTCCCGCCCTCGGTTTTAAGGGCGTCGACGTCTTTAATTTTTCCCTCGCCGTCCCGGTTTATACTGAAAAGGAGAGTGTATTCCGGGGTTTCAAGGGTTAGCTTCCCGACGTTTTCGAGAGCGGGAACGAAGATTTTCTCGGCGTAAAAATCCGAAAGCTCCGATTTGTACCAAAGGGGAGCGTTTTCCTCGTCAATGGAGTAAACGACGTTTGAGCCCCGGACGTGGAGATAGATTTTGCCCTCCGCCGGCTGGGAAGCGTCAACGCAAAAGGTCAGAACTTTACTGTCGTCCGTTATTCCGACGGCGGTTACGGCGGCGGTCAGGTAGTTTTCCCCAAGACCGAAAGCCTCGAGGTCCAGCTCGTTTTCGGAGGAAGCGAAGGCGGCGACTTCGCCCGTCATTCCGAAAAGGGAGTCGGAGACGTTGCTGATAACCGTGTCGTCCGGGGCGAAGTTCTGACCGTCCGGAACGAGACAGTAGTACCCGGTATGAAACTGGGCGGCGGAGGTAGCGTCGGTGTTTCGGTTTATTCCGAAAGCTTTGTCCAAAAGTGCGAAAGTGAGGTTTTTTGTTTTATAGAGACAGGCTCCGGAGGAGCTGTCGTAATTGTCCGGGGTGATCTGGGTGGAGATATATTCCGAGGGCTCCGCGGTAAAATAGCGAAGGTGCATATCGTACATTATATATATTTTCCCGTCCATGAGCACGTATTTGCTCGCGGTGCTCACGCCGGGAACCTCCGAGCCGATTTTGAGCACGGCGGCGCTCCCATCGGAATAGGTTATGGTGACGACGGGGCTTTCCTCCGTAATCCCGAAGTCGGAAAGCTCGCCGCTCTCGATTTCACGCTGCCCGGTGACGGTCGCCGCAAAGCGGAGGATATAGTCGAGGACGCTTTCGTCAAGAGGAAGCCCCTCGAGGGCGGGAATCATCAGTTTTTCGTTTTCCGGGTCATACTCGGCGTAAAAGCCCGTGGAGCTTTCGATTTTGACGACCTCCGACGGGTCCTTCTGGACGAGGGTTACGGCGGTGCTCTCCGGCTCGGAGGAGGTTTCGCCGGAGCTTTCCGGCGAAGGAGCCAGAAGGAGGGCGGCGGCGCCGCCCAGAAGAAGGACGAAAACCACCCCGAGAGAGATGAGAATTTTAAGCTGTCTGTCCATAACTTCCTCCTTTATTTTCGGCGGCGCCTAAGGTAAACCGCGACGCCCGCTCCGATAAGGAGAGCGGGAATCAGGATAACGAAAGCGATTGATGAGACCATCACGTCGTTTGTGGTCATGGTGTTCGCCTGGGCGGAGACGTCCTTCGGGGCGATGACTGCGGAGTTTTCCCGTTCGCAGAGGGCGTTGAAAATCCCGGTGATATAATCCGCGTTGGCGGTATATGAGGCGGTCAGAAAATCGCCGAGGAAGGAATAGGTCGAGCCGAAGACGAAGAGCTTTCCGTCGGTTTCGGCGCTTTCGGAGAGGGCGGCGACGGGGACGTTTCCGACAATATCCTCGTCGGTTATCTCGTAATCCGAGGAGACGTCCGCCGGGTAGCAGCCGGATTTTTCCGAGAGGGAGAGGAGAACGGAGGTCGTTATATCGCCCTCGGACTCAAAAAGGAGCTCCACCGGGCGGGGGGCGTAGTAAAGAGTGTAGGCGTTCTTGCTCTCCAGCCCGAAGGACCAATTACGGTCTGTATATTCCACCAGGGGATAATACATAGAGTTGTTGAAAGTTCGGGAAGAATCGGTCTCGAAAGCGAAAGCTTCGGGAACCGAGAGCCCCCACTCGCCGAGAAAAACGTCGAGGGTCGGCTGGTCGCCGATGAAGGGGTCGGTGAAGAGAAGAAGATTTCCGCCGTTTTCAAGATAGGCGTCCAGCTTTTTGACCGCGTCTTCGGAGGGGTCGCTGTTCGGACCGAACCAGACGAGGGCGGAAATATCCTCGGGAATATCCTCGGTCAGAAGGTTCATGAAAACGGTCTCGTAGTTGTTTTTCGAGAGGAGGCTCTGAAGGTCGGAGGAATCCCTTTCGCCGAAGCCGGTTATGAAGCCCACCCGGTTTTTGACGCCGGAGACGGCGTACATTATGGCGCTTGTGATTTCCTGCTCCACGTTGGAGGTGGTGACGACGTCGTAGCCGGTGTAGTCGGAATTGTACTGATAGGAGTAGTCGAACATATCAATAAGGCTCGAGACGACGACCGTTTCGCCGGACTCCACTATCACGTCGTACGCCGCCAGCTCCCTGTCGGGATAGGAATTGAGAAAGCCGGGGTTCGCGGCAAGGTCCACGTAGTCAACAGAGACCCGGTCGGAATATTTTGAATATGCCTCGATGGTCTTTGCCGCCTGCACAAGGTCAAGGTAGTCGTAGGAATAGGAAAGGCTCTGGCGGGTGGCGAGAATATGGATCGTCACGTCCTTGTCGAGCCCGCCGAGGTAGGCAACGGTGTCCTCCGAAAGGTCGTAGATGCTGTTTTTTGTAAGGTCGAGGGAGAGGGGGTACCGTTCCGAAACAAGGGTCAGGATCACGTTGAGCAAAACGGCGATTCCGATAACGAGAACGGTTATTCCCCCGGCAACGGCGCCGCGCCGACGGCGGCGGCTCCTTTCCTTTGCTTCGGGAGTTTGTTTCTTTTTATCCATTTCAATATCCCCCTTTCCTCAGCTCCATCTTCTTCGGTCGATGACCCGGGTGGTGAGAAAGAGGAAAACCCCGGTCACGGAGAGGAAGAAGAAAATATCCGAAAAGTCCAGCACCCCCAGGGTGAGGTTAAAGTAGCGCACGTAGAAGCTCAGCTTGAGCATCACGTTCTGGAGCGCGGCGCTCGAAAAGAGAGAGGAAAAGGCGTCGAGCATCGAGAGAAGGAGCATTGTCACAAAGCCCACCACGGCGGCGATTATCTGGTTTTCGGTCATGGAGGACACGAACATACAGACGGCGATGCTTGCGCCGCCGAGAAGAATTATCCCGATGAAGCTGCTCCAAAAGACCGCCCAGTCAAAGTCGCAGAAAAAGCTGAGCACGAAGGCTTCGAGAACCGTCGAGCACATTCCGGCACAGTAAACGGAAAAAGCCGCGAGGAATTTCCCGATTACGATTTCGTAAAGCCGCACCGGGGCGGTGAGAAGGAGCTGGTCGGTGCGCTGCTTTTTCTCCTCGGCAAGGAGCTTCATCGTGAGCACCGGCACAAGGTACATACTGAAATAGAAGGAGTAGGCGAAAATATAGACGGGGGAGGAAAGACCGCTGAAAACCGTGATGAAATAGATAATTCCGGTGAAAGCGGTGAAAAGCCCAAGATAGATATAGGCTATGGGACTGGCGAAATAGGAATTGAGCTCCCTTCTTAAAATTGCGGTCATTCGCTTTCACTTCCTTTCGTTTCTTCGGCGCCGTCCCCGGTGAGCCGGAGGAACACTTCCTCAAG
>JAEDJF010000069.1 GCA_016296485.1 Oscillospiraceae bacterium | reverse complement strand
ACAAGAGCAAGTGCTTTTTTCATGTTAGTTTTCCTCCTAAAATATTTTTTTGAGCGCGGAGGAAAAGGGCGCGGCGGGAGGTTTGGGGGCGCTTTGGCAAAAAGCGCCGCCGGGGCTGGCGGCGCGGATTTCGGTCATTTCGGGGCTTTTCGGGACGAAAAGCGGGGGCGCCCTCGCAGGGTTGGACAAATCTTGGGCTCGGAAGCGATTTTTTCGCAAAAAAAGCCCAAAAAACGCGGTTTTTTACCGTGATTTGCCAAAATGAAAGAAAATACAAAACCGTTACAATTTGATTTCTTTGAGCACGGATGAGCACGCAAAAAAAGCGGCGGACCTTTCGGCTCGCCGCTCAAATTGATTTGTTAGAATTGCTCGGAAACTAACATCTCTCTTGCTCTGACTAAATAATACCGCCGCTTTTTGATGAGTTTGTGAGGGAGCGGCTAAACTTCGGTTA
Source organism: Oscillospiraceae bacterium (assembly GCA_016296485.1). Taxonomy (GTDB): domain Bacteria; phylum Bacillota; class Clostridia; order Oscillospirales; family Ruminococcaceae; genus UMGS1668. The sequence goes on along the minus strand of JAEDJF010000069.1, from coordinate 7,444 downwards.
CAGTATAAATCCAGTTTGGTAAAAATCCCCGCCGGAAAATTACAAATGTTTTATTCTGCGGCAAAAAGCCCGTTAATATTTGTTGACCGGGAAAATTTTTGATGATATTATATACAAAACAAATATAATATCCAAAAAAACGAAAAAGGTGAGGGGAGAAAACTATGGAGCGCAAACAGAAACTTACCGCCCGGGAACTGACCGTTCTGGCAAGTATGCTTTTCGGAATGTTTTTCGGCGCCGGGAACCTTATTTTCCCGGTGCATATGGGACAGCTTGCGGGACAGAACGTCTGGCAGGCGATAATCGGATTTACCGTAACGGGCGTTGGAATCCCGCTGCTCGGCGTTGCCGCCCTTGGAATAAGCCGCAGCAGCAGTCTTATGGAGCTCAGCAGCAGGGTAGGGCGCCGCTACGGCGTGTTTTTTACCTGCGCCCTTTCGCTGACCATAGGACCGTTCTTCGCCGTTCCGCGCTGCGCGACGGTATCGTACGCGGTGGGAATAGCGCCGATGATGGGGGAACGGGACTCGGGGCTTGCGCTGACTATTTTTTCGCTGGCGTTTTTCGCTGCGGTGCTTTGGTTCTCTCTCCGCCCGAGCGGAATCCTGACCTGGATAGGAAGGATAATAAACCCGGTGTTCCTGGTTTTCCTCGGGCTTCTCGTTGTGGTGGCGCTCTTTAACCCCCTCGGCTCAATTTACGCGGCGGAGCCAGCCCAGGAATACAGCGAAATCCCTTTCTTAACCGGCTGCCTTGAGGGCTACAACACAATGGATACGCTGGCGGCGCTGCTCTTCGGCGTCGTTGTGGTGGACGTAATCCGTGGGCTCGGAGTGAAAGAGGACGGGGCGGTCGCCGCCAACACGGTAAAAGCCGGCGTTTTCAGCTGCGCGCTGATGGCGCTCATCTACGTTGCGGCGACGCTCGTCGGCGCCCAGAGCCGAGGCGGGCTGCCGCTCTTTGCCAACGGAGGCGAAGCGCTGGCGGCGCTTTCGAGCCACTATTTCGGAACGGCGGGGGGAATTATCCTTGCAATCATTGTGACGATGGCTTGTCTTAAAACGTCCATCGGGCTTGTGACAAGCTGTTCCGAAACCTTCTGCAAAATGTTCCCCAAAGGTCCGTCGTACCCGGTCTGGGCTGTGGGCTTCAGCGTTGCCGCCTTCCTCATCGCGAACACCGGGCTCAACGCGATACTTTCCTATTCCGTTCCGGTTCTGATGTTCCTCTATCCTCTGGCGATAACCCTTATACTGCTTACTTTGGCTGGGCGCTTTTATCAAAACGACCCGGCGGTTTACGTCGCGGTAACGGCGTTCACTATTCCGGCGGCAATCCTCGACCTTTTGCGCTCCCTTCCCGGGGAACTCGGCGAGGCGCTCAACGTCGGACCGCTGCTCGCCGCGGCGGAAAAGTTCGTTCCTTTTCTGAATCTGGGCTTCGCCTGGGTCTGTCCCGCGGCGCTTGGGCTCGCCGTCGGGCTCGCTGTCCATTTTTACAAAAGGCGCAGGAGCGTGAAATAAATTTACAGCGGGGAGCCTTTGACTCCCCGCCGTTTTTTAGAGAAAAACAAAAAAGCGGCGAACCTTTCGGCTCGCCGCTTACTTGTTTCAGTTCGTGTTAGAATTGCTCGGAAACTAACATCTCTCTTGCTCTGGTTAAATAATACCGCCCGATTATGATGAGTTTGTGATGAAGCGGCTAAACTTCGGTTACAGCTTATAACCAGTTCGGTAAAAAAACGGCTTTAGCAAGCGATTTTTTGTAACAAAGCCCCGAAAAGGTAACAAAGCACCGAAAACCGGAGCTTCAGCCGCCTATGAGCTCCCGATTGAGCTCCGCCATATCTTCCTCCGGGAGCTTGCAGACCCTGCGGTCGTAGGTGAGAAGTCCGTTCTGCTCGTCCTCCACGTCCGAGAGCTGGGTATAGACGCTGGCGCAAAGCCCCCGGGCTTTCGCTGGGATTATCTCGTTTCGGTAAAGGGCTTTGAGCGCTTCTGTGAGGGCTTCCTTGCTCTTGAAGCGGCGGTAGCCGTAATCCGCGTCGTTAAAACAATGTCCCTCAATATGGCAGTTGTAGCCCCCGAACTCGCTGAGGACGACGGCGCGGTCGTCCCGCTTCATTTTGAAAGGGCGGAAATAGACGTGGAGGCTCAAAAGCTCGCCGCCGCCCTGGTCGTGCCAGCCGCTTGCGCGGTCAACGGTGCGGGTGGCGTCAAGGGCGGCGAGCCGCTCGGCGGCTTTTTCGCTGTCGAACTGACCCCAGCCCTCGTTGAAAATCGCCCAGAGGGCAATGGACGGAACGTTATAGAGATGGAGGACCGTCCTCTCCATATCCCGGTAAAACTCCCTGCGCCCCGCTTCGTCGGCGCGCCCGAAGAAGCGGTACTTGTTGTCACGGAGCTTCGTGACGCCGAGGGTGCTCAAGGCGGATTTAAAGAAAAAGCCCTTCATCCGCCCGCCGCTCACCATATCCTGCCAGACGAGCATTCCCAGCCGGTCGCAGTGGTAGTACCAGCGAAGGGGCTCGATTTTTATGTGCTTGCGAAGCATGTTGAAGCCGAGGCGCTTCATGGCGAGAATGTCGTCAACCATTGCCTTGTCGCTGGGGGCGGTGTAGAGCCCGTCGGGCCAGTAGCCCTGGTCAAGGACGCCGCTGTGAAAATATTCCCGGTTGTTGAGGAAAAGGCGCTTTTTTCCATCGGAACCGGTTTCGACGGAAAATTTCCGCATTCCGAAATAGCTCCTGACCCGGTCGCCGCCGACGAGGTTTACCTCCGCGTCATAGAGAAACGGGTCCTCCGGGCTCCAGGGGCGGAAGGGGCGAAAGACGTCCATTTTAAGGGTGACGCTGCCGTTTTCGTCGGTCCAGTCCTCGGCGATAACCTCGCCGCCCTCCCGGATGACTATGTTAGCGCCCTCGGGATTTTCCGCAAAGAGCTCAAAATGAACCTCTGCGCTGTCAAAATCCGGCGTTATCCGAAGGCCCTTAAGATAGTTTTCCGGGACGTTTTCGAGCCAGACCGTCTGCCAGATTCCGCTCTGGGCGGTGTACCAGATGCCGCCCCGCTTTAAGGTCTGCTTGCCGTTCGCGTGGTAGGAGGAGTCCGAGTCGTCCCGGACGGTTAGCGTGAGCACGTTCTCTCCACTTTTGAGCACGGGGGTTATGTCGAAGGTGAAGGGAAGGTAGCCGCCCCGGTGCTCGCCGAGCACCGTCCCGTTGAGGGACACACGGCACCGCTCGTCAACAGCCCCGAAATGGAGCAGCTCCCGCCCGGAAAAACCGGAGGTATCGAAGTCAAAGACCAGCCGATAATGGAGAAATTCCCCGGGGAGGAGCCGGCGGTTCACGCCGGAAAGGGGCGCCTCCGGCGAAAAGGGAACGAGTATCTTTCCGTCGTAGCTCTCCGGCTCCGACGGGCTTTTGTCAATGGCGTAGTCCCAGTACCCGTTGAGGCTGCGCCAGTTGTCGCGCATAAGCTGCGGGCGGGGGTATTCGCCGAGCACGCAGCCGGGGTCAAGGCGCTCCCCCTCGGGAGTCAAAAGAGGTTTTTCGTTCATTTAAGTCACCTCCGAAATAAAAAAAGGGACGCGAGGTCCCTTGAAATTAAGGCGTCAGCCGCCCCTTGAGATTACGAGGGCGGCAACGGCGATGCCGACGGCGAGCACGAGCACGAGCTCCTTGCCGCTGGGCTTATGTATTTTAAATTTGAGCACGAAGGCGACTGCGGTGCAGTAAAGTGCGATTTGGTAGATTACCGGCATCGCCGCGCCGAGGAGCCCCGAAAGCCCGTAGATAAGCGGGAAAATCAGCGCCGCCACCGTTACGGGAAGCCCGTAATAGACCTTGCGGCGGGTGGTCTCGCCCCGCTGGCGCTGGGCCTCGTCCACGTTGAAATACCCAAGGCGGATTATGGCGCAGAGAAGATAGAGCATTGCGGAAATATAGAAGAAAGCGCCCGAAAGCCCGATGCCGTAGCCGACGGCGATGGGAAGAACGCCGAAGCTTATAAGGTCGCAAAGGGAGTCGATTTCGATTCCGAAAGCCCTTTCGCTCTCGTTCCGCTTCATTGTCGAGGCGACCTTTCCGTCGAACATATCCGTAAGCCCCGCAAAGAGCAGGCAGATTACGCCCCAGAAAGGATAGCCGGAGGCGGAGAAGAAGACGCCGCAGATGGCTGCGGCGGCGCCGGCGTAGGTCAGCACGACGGTATAATTGTAAAAGCCGAGCAGTTTCATAGAAAACCCCTTTTTAAAGTTGAAAAGTTCACATTTATGAACTATAATTAATAAATAAGTAACAAGCGTACGAAAGATTGTGTTAAATATTTATATGTGTTTGTCGGATATTATAACACAAAACCCGACGGAATACAAATAATTTCTATACAATTATACAAATGCAAGGGGGAGAGCGTTTTGGATAGCTTTGTAAGCCTTAAAAACGTTTGCAAGCGCTACACTATGGGCGAGGTGACAATAACCGCCTCGGACCACGTCAGCTTCGATATTGAGAAAGGTGAGTTCGTCGTAATCGTCGGTCCTTCCGGCGCGGGAAAGACGACTATACTCAATATTCTCGGCGGAATGGATACCTGTGACGAGGGGGACATTATCGTTGACGGGAGCAACGTGGCGAAATATAACAACAAACAGCTCATAACCTATCGCCGCCACGACATCGGCTTCGTTTTCCAGTTCTATAACCTCATTCAGAACCTCACGGCGAAGGAAAACGTGGAGCTTGCCTCCCAGATTTGCGAAAATCCCCTTGACCCGATGACGGTGCTCAGGGAGGTGGGGCTCGGGGAGCGCTCCAACAACTTCCCGGCGCAGCTTTCCGGCGGCGAGCAGCAGCGCGTTTCCATCGCCCGCGCCCTTGCCAAGAACCCGAAGCTCCTCCTTTGCGACGAGCCCACCGGCGCCCTTGACTACGTGACGGGAAAACAGATACTTAAGCTTCTCCAGGACTGCTGCCGCAAGGACGGAATGACCGTTATCGTAATCACCCATAACCTTGCTCTGACGCCCATGGCGGACAAAGTCATACACATCAACAGCAGCAAGGTCACGGGCATTGAAATCAACGAAAACCCCGTGCCGATTGAGCAAATCGAGTGGTGAGCCCCGGTGAATTTTCAAGGGAAGGAAGGCGCTGAGTTTTGCGTTTTGCAATGTTGAAAGATATATTTCGCGAAATCGGCCGCTCCCGCAGCAGGTTTCTTTCGATTTTCGCAATAATTGCCCTCGGAGCGGGCTTCTTTTCGGGAATCAAAGCCACCTGCCCCGATATGCTTGCGACACAGGAAAAATATTTTAATGACCAGAACCTTATGGATATCCGCCTTGTTTCGACCTACGGCTTCTCCGACAAGGATATGGAAGCTATCCGGAACGCCGAGGGGATAAGGGGGATATATCCGACCTATTCAAAGGACGCCTTCGTCGAAAACGACAAGGGCGCAAACATAATCGCGAAGGTGATGGCGCTCCCGGACGAAACAACCGAGGATTACGCCGACGGCTCCATTGATTCCGTCGTCGTCCTCGAGGGGCGGCTTCCCGAGAGTCCCGACGAGTGCGTCATCGAAAGACACGCCCAGATGAGGGTGACTTTCGACATCGGCGACGAAATTTCGGTCTATACAACCGACCCGGACGACCCCCTTTCGGACAGCCTTGCAAGGGACAGCTGGACCGTCGTCGGAATCGTGATGAGCCCCCAGTATATAAGTTATGACCGGGGAAGCACCACCATCGGCGACGGCACCCTTGATAACTATATAATGGTGCCCCAGTCAAACTTTACCTACGACGTCTTTACCGAGGTCTATCTCACTTTTGAGGATACCGAGGGGTTCGGAGCCTACGGCGACGAGTACGAAGAAGCTATTGCGCCCCATATTGACGAGTTCGAAGCCCTGGCGGAGATCCGCGAAGAGGGGCGCTTCAAAGAAATCAAGGACGAGGCGAACGAGAAGATTGCCGACGCCCAGAAGGAGCTTGACGACGGAATAAAAGAGGCGGAGGAGGAGCTTGCGGACGCGAAAGCGGAGCTCGACGACGCCTATAAAGAGCTGACCGACGCGGAGAAGGAAATCGCTGACGGCTGGAAAGAGTACCGCGACGGACAGAAAAAATACGTCGACGGCAAAGCCGAGCTTGCGGAGAAAATTGCCGACGCGGAGGAGGAAATAAAATCCGCCGAGGACGAGCTCGAGCGGGGCTGGAGCGAATACAGCGAAGGCGCGGACGAATACGCCGCCGGGCGCAAGCAGTTCGACGACACCCTTGCCGCCCAGGGCATGACCATGGATATGGTCTATGCTCAACAAGCAGACCTTGAGCAGAAGGCGGCGGACCTTGAAAGTAAAATAGCGTATATGGAACAAATTCCGGGCGGAACGCAGTCGCCGGCATACGCAGAGGCTATTGCGGGACTTCAGCAGGTAAACGCCGGTCTTGCCCAGATCAACCAGACCATCTACGCCTACAACAGCCTTGAAGCCGCCGAGATGGAATTAAGATCCGCCTATCGCCAGCTTCGCTCCGGCTCAAAGGAGCTGGAAAACGCGAAAAAGGAGCTTGCTGACGCGAAAAAGGAGGGCGAGCAGGAGCTCGCCGACGCCGCCCAGGAGCTTTACGACGCCTATTATGAACTTCTCGACGCCGAAAAAGAGGTTGCCGACGGCTGGGAGGAGTACTACGAAGGGCTTGAGGACTACGAGGAAGGAAAGCTCGAAGCGGAGGAGGAAATTGCCGACGCGAGGGAGAAGCTCGAGGACGCGAAAGCGGAGCTTGAGGACCTCAAGAAGCCCGTCTGGTACGTCTTCGCGAGGGAGGACAACCCGGGCTTCAGCACCTTTGAAAATGACGCGAACCGCGTCGAGAGCATCGGCAAGGTGTTCCCGGTGTTCTTCTTCCTTGTGGCACTGCTCGTCTGCCTCACCACTATGACGAGAATGGTCGAGGAGGAGCGCACCCAGGTGGGAACCTTTAAGGCTCTCGGCTACGGCAAGGGCGCAATAGTTTCAAAATTCCTTATCTATTCCTCTCTTGCGAGCGTCGCCGGCGCCGTTTGCGGAATTGCCCTCGGAACCTGGATTTTCCCGAGCGCAATTTACAGCGTCTATGAAATGCTGTATAAAACTCCGCCGTTGGAGTTTGTGAAAATGCCCGTGATGTGGGTCGTTGTGACCCTTGCCTGCCTTCTCTGCACCACTCTTTCGGTGTTTATGGCCTGTATGTCCGAGCTTCGGGAGACCCCGGCGGCGCTTATGCGCCCCAAGGCGCCGAAAGCCGGAAAGAGGGTGCTCCTTGAAAAGCTGCCCTTTATCTGGAACCACCTGAGCTTCACGAAGAAGGTCACCGTAAGGAACCTTTTCCGCTACAAAAAGAGGATATTTATGACGATTCTCGGAATCGCGGGCTGTACCGCCCT
>JAEDJF010000068.1 GCA_016296485.1 Oscillospiraceae bacterium | reverse complement strand
CCCGGACTCCCACTTGCTCACCGCCTTATCCGAAACGAAGAGCCGCTCCGAAAGCTCCTTTTGCGTGAGCCCCTTTTCTTTCCGAAGCCCGGCGACGAATTCCCCGAACCTCTCCTTGTCGATTTCAAACACAGGCTTTCACCTCCCGCTTAAAATAATAACCCGGCGGCGGGCTTTTTTCAACCGACGGGCGGTAGAGTTTGCCCCATAAACGGTAAAACAGCCGCCCCTTCTCGCCTTGGGCGGCTGTTTTCGTCTGTTATTTTTCAAAAAACGCCACCGCTATGGCGCCGGGACCAACGTGGGTCCCGATGGCGCTGCCAACGGTAGATATGGGGAGGTTGTCGCTGTATTTTTCCCAAAGGTCGGCGCTGTCCTCGGCGTATTTTCGGATGAGTTCGTCCGAAAGCCCGCTGTAGGCAAGGTAACAGGGCTTTTCAAAATTCACCCCGCCGCATTTTTCCACCAGCTCCCGAAGAAGGTTATGACCGTTTTTGGAGCCCCGGGCTTTGCCGACAAGGGCGACCTCGCCGTTTTCGACGGCGACAACGGGCTTTATTGACAAAAGCCCGCCCGCAAAAGCCACCGTCGCGGAAATCCGTCCGCCCTTTTTGAGATATTCGAGGGTGTCGAGAAGAGCGAGCACCCGGATTTCTTTCTTTTCTTCGTCGAGCCTTTGGGCGATTTCCCCGGCGGAAAACCCCTCTTTGAGAAGCTCCAGCCCGCGAAGAATTAGTATCCTCTCGCCGAGGCTGACGTTCTCGCTGTCAACGACAAAGACCTTCCCTTTGTAGCCCTCGGCGGCGATGACGGCGCTCTGGTAGGTGCCGGAGAGCTTTCCCGAAAGGGTCACGGCGACGACCTCGTCGCCCCCCTCCGTCACCCGTTTGAACACCTCGTCGAATTTCGCCGGGGGAAGCTGTGAAGTGGTCGGAAGGACGTCGCTCTCCACCAGCTTTTCGTAAAACTCCCGGTGGGAAAGGTCGACCCCGTCCCGAAATTCCTCGCCGCCGAAGCTGACGGTGAGGGGAAGATGGATTATTCCGAGCTTTTCCGCTTCGGTTGGAAGAATGTCCGACGCGGAATCAATAACAAATTTTACAGCCATATTTTTCCTTTCATTCGGCGTTTTCGCCGCTCTTTTTAAGATTATTTGAAATGAGCTCAAGGGCGCGGTAAAAAGCTTCCCGGTCGCTGTCCGAAAGACCGGCGCCGCCGAAGGCAACCCACTGCTCGATGAGCCCGTCGACCCGCCTTGCCACTTCCTCGCCCTTTTCCGTAAGGCGGAGCGCCGCCCGGTATCGCTTTTCGCCGGGGGCGACGTAGCCCTCCCTCTGGAGCTCGGCGACGGTCCTTGAAACGGCGGCCTTGTCCTCGGCGCAAAGGCGGCAAAGCTGCGCCGCCGTAAGCCCATCGGGGTTGTGGCTCAGGAAAAAAATACACATTACGTGGGTCCCTTTTAGCCCCAGCTCCGTCATTTCGGCGGATTTTATCTTCTGTATGTACTTGTAGCAAAGGGTTATCCCCGTTACGAAAGCCTCAAAACGCTTAATCAATTTTAAACACCTCCCGGCGGGATAAAAGAATTATAGCACATAGATGTTGATAAATCAACATCTATGTGCCGTAAATTTAAAATTTTATAAAAAAAGCGCGCCGGCTTTCCCGGCGCGCCCGTTTTATTCTTTTTTCGGTTTGTAGAAAAACGCTCCCGCGCCCATAAACAGGGCGTAAACCGCGAGGTAGGAAAGGGTAAGCTTCCCGTAGGCGTTCACGCAGCAGTAGCACATAAATACGCAGGCGGCTAGCCCCAGCACCGGCAGCGCGAAGCGCCTTAAAAATCCGAAGGATTTTTCCTTCACCATGAAGCAGAGGAAAATCGGGATATACATGGCGTACTGGGTGATGATGACGATTTCGTCCGCCTCCCACCCGAGGAGCCAGGCGGGGTTCCCGGTGACGTTCATAACGAGGGGTCCCTCCCAGAAGAACACCTGCCACTGAAGAAGCCAGAAGGCGGAGAGCAAAAGCCCGAGAATACAGGATTTAAGGGGCATTCCGGTGGATTTATCCACCTCGGAAACGAGGGCGGGCTTCGGTCCGCAGCCGCGGACCGAAAGGGAGTAGAACCCGCGCATACAGCCCATTATTACGCCGTTGGTCGTTCCGAGGCAGGAGATGACGATGAACACGAAAATAACCGTTCCGGCGACCTCGCCGAACATATTGGAGAAGGCGATTTTCGGTAGCCAGTCCCCGGCGGCGATAATCTCCTCCGGGGTCATGGTGGCGCTCATGGAATAGGTGTAAAGGCTGTAAATGAGGGTGCAGAAAACCGCGCCGCCGATAAGCGCCAGGGGAAGGTCGCGCTTGGCGTTTTTAAGCTCGGAGTTTATGGACGTTGCGATTATCCAGCCCTCGTAGGAAAAGGCGAAGGCGCAGATGGCGGCGAAAATTCCGCCGGTTTCGTTTCCTATCTCCGAAACGTGGTTAAAAACCTCGATTCCGTTGCCGTTGATAAGCCCCGCAATTCCGCCGATGACGCCCATGGCAAGGAGGGGAATGAGCTTAATGACCGTCGCGGAAACCTGTATCTTCCCGGCGATTTTCGGCGAGAGGGCGTTTTCGGCGAAGCCGAAGATTAGGAAAAACGCCGCGATGGCGCAGGTGGCGCCGCCCCCTTCCTCCAGCCCGAAAAGCATACAGGTGTACCGGGCGGAGACCCAGGAGAGGGTCGCGGCGATTATCGGGTAGTAAAGAACGGTCATAAACCAGCCCATAAAATAGGCGTAGCGCGGACCCACCGCCGCCTCGGCGTAGTCGACGATGCCGTTGCATTTCACGTATTTCGTTCCGAAAGACGCGAAAACGCAGGAACAGACTATCATTATCAAGCCCACGGCGGCGATGACGAGAAGGCTCTTCGCCATGCTTCCGCCCGTAAGTCTAAGCACCTTTACAGCTTTAAAGAACACGCCGGAGCCTATTACGATTCCGATTACCATGGAAATCGCCGTGGGCAGTCCGTATTTTTTCTCGAGGCCGTTTTCCATTCTTTGTCCTCCCTTAAACCCATTTTCCGAATTTCAGCGCGAGGCTGTTTTGCTAATTATAACATCCCGCCGCCGGGTTGTTCAATGCTTTTCGTCTTATTATTTCCATTTAAGGTAATATATTTACTTCTATTCTTTCATTTTATGTGCGTTTCGCTCGACGTAGGCCATCATCTTGTTGTAGAAAATTACCTGCGCCGCCGAAACTAAAAGCGAGAAAACGGACGTGAGAACGTATTTCCCAAAGACGATGCTCAAAATGAGCGCCGCCCCGAGGACTGCGTCAAAGAAGACGACCGTTGAGCGGTTCTCCCTTTTCCAGTTCTGTTTCCAGAAGGCGACCCGCTCCTCCCGGGTGAAACGGTCCGGGCGGGGCTCCTTCGGAGCGCTTTGGGTGCCGACCCGCTCCCCGTCCAAAAGCTCCTCCATGCTGACGCCGAATTCCTTTGACAAAAGCCGCAGCGTCTCAACGTCCGGCATATAGTTCCCGTTTTCCCAGCGGGAGACGGTCTTGTTCGTGACCCCAAGGCGGCTTCCAAGCTCCTCCTGGGTAATTCCCTTTTCCCGGCGAAGCCCCGCAATAAATTTTCCGGTCTTTATCTGGTCCAAATTTCTCCCGCCTTCCGTCTGAGTTTGCTTTTATTATACCAATGGATCCGCCTTTTGTCTTTACCGCAAAAAGCGAATCCTTTGACAAAGCCCCGTTTTAGCGAAAAAACGGGGCTTTTTAAGTTATTCTTCCTCTTTTTCAAACTCCGCGGCGCAGTCCCCGAGGAGCTTTCTTATCTCAAGGTGCTGGGGGCAGACCTTTTCGCATTTTCCGCATTTTATGCAGTCGGAGGCCTTTCCCGAAAGCTCCGTGAGCTTTTTGTAGTACCACTCGCTGTTCCAGTCGTGGAACTGCTTCTTCCTGTTCATACAGGAAAATACGTCCGGAATCGGAATTTTCTTCGGGCAGCCGTCGGTGCAGTAGCGGCAGGCGGTGCACTGGATGAGGTGCTGGCTGACGAAAATCTCCTTGACCTTTTCGATGGCGGCGAACTCCGCCTCGGTAAGGGGCTTAAAGTCTCTCATAAAGCTGAGGTTGTCCTCCATCTGCTCAAGGCTGCTCATTCCGGAAATGACCATCATAATTCCGTCAAAGGACGCGGCGTAGCGGATTGCGAAGCTTGCGGGGCTTCCGTCCCCAACTTCCCGAAGGGCGCTTACAGCCTCCTCCGGAAGGTTCGCAAGACAGCCGCCCTTTACGGGCTCCATAACGATTACGGGTTTGCCGAACTTGCGGCAGACTTCGAGGCACTCCCTTCCCTCGACCCCCGGGTCGTCATAGTCGGCGTAGTTGAACTGTATCTGCACGACTTCGATGGAGGGGGCGTCGGTGAGTATCTGTTCAAGGACGGCGGCCTTGTCGTGGAAGGAGATGCCGATATGGCGGATTTTGCCCTCGGCTTTCAGCTCCTCCGCAACGGAATAGGCTTCGCACTCCATATATTTTTTATGGCTTGTGGCGCTTTGGGAGTGCATAAGATAGTAGTCGAAATACTCTACGCCGCAGGCTTCGAGCTGGCTCTCGAAAAGCGGGCGGATTTCCTCCTTGGCGTTAAAAAAGCCGGAGGTGAGCTTGTTGGTGAGAATGTAACTCTCCCTCGGGTAGCGGCTCGAAAGGCATTTTTTCACCGCTATTTCGCTTCTTCCCTGTATGTAGCCGTGGGCGGTATCGAAATAGTTGAACCCCTCCGCCATCAGAAGATCCACCATTTTTGAGGTCTGTTCAAAATCGACTTCGCCGTCCAGCATCGGAAGGCGCATCAAACCGAAACCGAAATTTTTCATCACTTTCTCCTTACTGATTTAATTACTTTTTTAGGATACTACTATTCCGCCGCTTTTTCAAGCGAGGAAGGGGGTTTCTTTTTTGCTTTCGGCGCGAAATTTATTCCGAAAAGCAATATTTTTACAAATTTCCCACCGCCCTGTTGACATTGTAAACAGCTATGCTATAATGAGTTTACAAAGTAAACTGAATGGAGCGTGGACAAAATGCCCGATGAAAATATAAACCTTACCCCGGCGGAGTGGAACTTAATGGAGTGCCTTTGGGAAGCTTCGCCCCGAACCGGGCGGGAAGCGGCGGAATACCTTTCCGAGCGTGTGGGCTGGAACCGGAGCACCACTCTTACGATGCTCCGCCGGATGACCGAAAAAGGGCTCATACTCTGCGACGATTCCGGGGAGATAAAGACCTATTCCCCCGCCCTACGGCGGGAGGACGCCGCCCTTCGGGAGACGGAAAGCTTCCTCGACCGAATCTATAACGGGAGCCTTTCGCTCCTTGTGAGCGCCGTCACGAAAAAGCAGGACCTCACCAAAGCCGAAATCGACGAGCTTTATTCAATATTAAAAGAAGCGGAGGAGGGTAAAAAATGACCGAATGGATAGTGACTTCGTCCGTACTGATTGTGATTATTGCCGCTCTGCGGTTCCTTTTGCGCGGAAAGATAAGCCTCAAGCTCCAATACGCCCTTTGGCTCCTTGCGGCGCTGCGGCTTCTCCTTCCCTTTTCTCTCCTTGAAAGTCCCGCCAGCGTTATGAACGCCGTTCCCGAAAGGGCGCCGGTTTTTTATGAAACCGCCGAGCCGGACGGCGGCAATTCCGTTGCGGACTTTACCCCCGTTTTTCCCGCCGAAGATCCCTACTCCGCCGCCCCGGGCGGCTCCTTGAGCGCCGAAGAAATCTCCGGAGCTTCGGGCGGCGGTTCTTTGAGCACCGAGGATATTTCCGGCGGCTCTTTGAGCACCGAGGAAATCTCCGACGGCGTTTCTTCCGCCTTTGACGTTCAAAAGGCGGCGAAAGCCCTTTGGCTTACCGGGGTCTTTGCCCTCGGCGCCGTCTTTCTCTTTTCAAATCTTCGGCTTTCCGCCGCCCTTCGGCGAAGCCGCCGGGAATTTCCCGCCGCCGGCTCCCGCCTTCCGGTCTATGTTTCCGGCGCTGTAAAGACTCCATGTATGTTCGGGCTTTTTAAACCCGCCATTTATCTAACCGACGAAGTGACCGGGGACGAACGCGCCCTTTCCCACGTCATCGCCCACGAAAACACCCATTTTTCCCACGGCGACCACATCTGGGCGCTTCTTCGCTGCGCCTGCCTTGCCCTCCACTGGTACAATCCCATCGTCTGGCTCGGGGCGTTTTTGTCCCTTCGGGATGCGGAGCTTGCCTGTGACGAGGACACAATTAATAAAATCGGCGAAGAGGAGCGGACGGACTACGGACGGACGCTCATAAGCCTCACCTGCAAAAAGCCCTCGGCGGGGATTCTTCTTTCCGCAACGACCATGACCGGGAGCAAAAAGGGAATCCGGGAGCGCGTCGTGCTCATAGCGAAAAAGCCGAAAAAACTATGGTGGGCGGCTCTCGCCGCGGTGCTCATAGCGGTGCTTGCCGCCGCCTGCACCTTTACGGGCGCGAGCAAAAATCCTGCGCCCGGCGAAAACTCCGTGCTCACGGCGGAGCAGATAGATGAGGTGAACGCCGCCTTCGCGCCTGTTACGGATGAAAACGGGTTTCCCGTTTCGTCGCCCATAAGCTGTTTCTTCACCTCCTACTACACGAGTCCCCGGGACATCGACCTCGGAAAGTTCCTCCAAAACTGCCCGGGAGCCGAGCTTATCGGAAGCCCTTCGGAGCTTGACGAGCTCCGAAAGAGCGATTATTACTGGTTCGGGGAGGCTCCACTCAGCACAATCAAGTACCCGATTCGGAAATTCACCTCGGACTACGTCGACCTCGTGCTCAAAACCTACGCCGGAACGGGGCTTGACGGGCTCCTTGACGCGAAAAAGAGCTCCGAGGAGCTCATCTACGTCGAAAGCTCGGACGCATATTATAATCTTTTGTCCAAGGACCTCTCCCCCGGCACCTTTAACTGCACCCGGGGCGAGATTGACGGCGACGAAGTAAGGCTCTATTCCGACCTTCCGGACGGAAACACCGCCCTTCTGACCCTAAAAAAGGACGGGGAAAAATACCTTATCGTCTCCCACGTTCTCGTCGGCGTCACCGCCGACAGAGCAGAGGAGAAGGAACCGGAAAAATATACTCCCGTCCTCTCCGGTCTTCCCCTCACCGAAGAACAGCTCAAAACGGCGGAGGAAGCCTTCGCCTCCTTCGGTTCTTTCTCCGGCTTCTTTAACTCCTATTTTGATTTGCCCGAAAATATAAATCTTTCCGATTTTCTCTGCTACTTCCCGGGCGAAACAGTCTCTGACGAAAAGGAGTTCGAAGCCGTGAACGCGGACGAGGAGTGCTTTTTCCCGGATTACGCCACCCTTGATACCATTCCGGTTCCCGTACGCAAATACCCGGCGGAGAGCGTTGACAAAGCTCTCCGCGAGCACGCCGGGATCCCCCTTGACGATATTCCCAATTCCCGCCAAAGCCAAAACGGACTTGTCTATCTCGAGGAATACGACGCCTATTACAATTTCACAAGCGACGCTTTGGCAGGTCCCCATTTCGACTTCGGCGAAATCCTCGGAAATTTCGTCCGGCTCTACAGCGCCTCCTATTATGAAGAGGGCGTCTATGACGTCGTGACCCTTGAGAAACGCTCGGAAAAATACTATTTCTGCTCAAGGGTCTCCGTCGGTCCGACGGTCTCCGCAGAGAGCGAGCTCCTTTCCGTAGACCCCCTTACGGAAAAATACTACGACTATTTCGGCTCCGAACTTCTGTATATTATAAATTCCGACCCGTATAATCAGAGCAAAACTGGCTTCACGGACCAACAGATTTCGGTCTTTTCCTTCCTCACCGCCCTTCGTGAAAATCCCGGCTACGACAGCGCGGCGGACGTTCCGAGGGAATATTTCGACGAAATCTGTGAAAAGCATTTCGGAAGAACGGTCGCGCAGCTTGACGACGGACTGCTCAAAACCCTAGGAAACGGGAACGTCGCCTCCACCGGCTGGGGACCCTCCGGCGCCGCCTACGTGCTCAA
>JAEDJF010000067.1 GCA_016296485.1 Oscillospiraceae bacterium | reverse complement strand
CTCCGGATGGGCAAGGTAGTTCGCCGCGATATGTCCTTTGAGGTGGTGCACCGGGACGAGGGGCTTCCCGGTGGCGAGGGAAAGCCCTTTGGCGAAGTTGACGCCCACCAGAAGGGCGCCGATGAGTCCCGGCGCGGCGGTCACCGCGAGGGCGTCCACCTCCGAAAGCTCCATTTCGGCGTCGGAAAGGGCTTTTTCCACGACGCCCACTATGTTCTCCGTGTGGCGGCGGGACGCTATTTCCGGAACTACGCCGCCGTAGAGCCCATGCTCCGCCACCTGGGTATTTATTACCGAGGAAATTATTTTTCTCCCGTCCTCGATGACCGCGGCGGCGGTCTCGTCACAGGAGGATTCTATCGCAAGGATTCGCATTTTCAATCATCGCCTTATATTAAACAATAGTATTACAGTTTAATTATATCAAAGGCGGCTCTTTTTTACAATATTATTCGCCGAAAAACAGAGCTTTCGCCGAAAGCTCCCCGGCGAGCTTGAAAAGCGCTTCCGCCATTATTTTTTCGGCGGGCATATTGGCGATTTCGCCCACCCGCTCGTAAAATTTTGCGGCGGCGGGGTCAACGTCCAAAGTATATTTTTCCAAAAGCCAACGCTTCCTTCCCTTGTTTTTTTCAAAAATTAGCTTTCGTCCCGGGGGCTGATTTATTTAAGGATATTTCCGCCATTTTTGCAAAACGAAAAGCGCCCCGGGAATCGGAGCGCTTTTCGCAAAGACAATAAGGAGAAAATATAATAAAACTTGAACTCTTGATTATCCCTTGTTTTCAACAAGGGTGACGGTGACGGTGAAAGAGGTGTTGTTCTTGCCGGTGGTGGAGTAGCGGTAAAGCCCGATTTCAACGACGTCGCCGGGGGAGCTTTCGGCGAGAAGGCTCTGAAGGTCCTCCATGCAGGTTACTTCTTTCCCGCCGAAGGAGGTGATGATGTCGCCCGCCTGGGCTGCGGTGCCGGCGAAGCTGCCGTCCTGGTCAATGCTGACTATCTGCACGCCCTGGGGCACGTTATAGTATCTTGCGGTTACGGAATCGACGGTCCAGCCGGTGATTCCGAGCTTCGCCCGCCCGGAAACGTAGCCGTGGTCGATTATCTCCTCGATTACGGGAAGGGCGGCGTTGGTGGGAATGGCGAAGCCGATTCCCTCATAGTCCACGTCCACGAGTTTGGAGCTGGTGATGCCGATGACCTGACCGTATTCGTTAACAAGTGCGCCGCCGGAGTTGCCGGGGTTGATGGCGGCGTTGGTCTGGAGAACGGTCATGGCGTAGGTGTTGTCGCTGGTGGTGACAAGGCGGTCAACGCCGCTTATAATGCCGTCGGTGAAGCTGGACTGAAGGCTGAGTCCGCCGGGGTTGCCTATGGCGTAAACGGTTTCGCCGACCTCCACCTGGGTGGAGTCGCCGAGCTTCGCAACGGTGAGGTTATTGGCTTCGATTTTGAGCACGGCAATATCGGTCTGGGCGTCGCTGCCGATGACCTTTGCTTCGTACTCCTCCTCGTTATAGAGAACGACCTTGACGGCGCTGGCGCCCTTGATTACGTGGGCGTTGGTGAGAATGTAGCCGTCCTCGCTGATGATGATTCCCGAACCGGAGCCGGAGGGCTCAAAGGAGGTGGCGTACTGGTACTGCACGACGCCAACGACGGAGGGGCTTACGGTCTTATAAATCTCCGTAGCGGAGAGCTTTCCGTCGGCGGAAACGGCGGTCTCCTCCCCGTCGGGCTTCGCCTCAAGGCTGAACTGGGGGGTGTTCTGGTCCCCGCTTTGGGAATCGTCGCCCGCTACATTATTGAAGGAGCTCTGGCTGCCGTTCGGGTTTCCGTCGTCTGTCACAAGGCTGTAAATACCGAAGGAGGCAAGGGCGATTACGCAGCCGCCGAGAATCACCGCGATAAGGGCAAGGAAAACCTTGAAGCCCTTGCCGGAGGATTTCTTTTTCGGGGCGCCGCTTGCGCCGGCGCTCTCGTAGCGGTTAAAATCCCACTGGTAACCGTTATTGTTGTTATTATAGGGGTTGGCGCCGCTGTTGCTGTAATAATTGGGGGTCGGACCCTGGTTGCTGTAATAGCCGTACTGGGTGCCGTACTCCCGGCGGGGCGGCTGGTTCTGCTGGTTTCCGGAGTTCTGCCGGCTCTGCTGGGCGCCGCTCTGGTCGCTGCTTCCGTCCCAGGACACGTACTGGTTGGTGTTTGCGGAATAGCTCCAGCCGGAGGGGGCGTTCGTGTTTCTCGCTTCGGAGGAACCGTTTGCTTCGCCCTTTTCGGAGCTTTCGCCGTTCATCTCATTTTTTTCAAATTCGTCCATATGCGAATACCTCTCTTTTTTAAGAAGTTGTTTTTAACCTTGTGATTTTATTGTAACCGTAAAATATGAAATAAAAATAAACTTGAATTTAATAAATTGGACTGATTTTGTGGGATTTTCGTGAATATCAGGTATTTCCCGTTTCCGTTTCCTCCGCTCCGCGGCGCTTGCTGCGCTGTTCCTTGACCGCTTTCGGGTCGGAAGCCGGGACGGAGAAGGTGAACTCGGTGTACTGTCCCTCGACGCTCTGGACGATAAGGTCGCCCTTGTGCTGGTTAACAATGGTCTGGACGATGTAAAGCCCGAGCCCGACGCCGGTCTTATCGAGGCTTCTCGATTTGTCGGTTTTATAGAACCTGTCGAAAAGCCGCGGAAGCTCGCTCTGGGCGATGCCCTCGCCGGTGTTCCTTATGGAGACGAAAACCTTGCCGTCCTCCGTTTTATAGGAAAAGCTGATGCAGCCCCCCTCGTTACAGAATTTCACGGCGTTGTCAATAAGGTTATATATGACCTGGTGTATAAGGTCGTTGTCTGCAAAGACGTAGGCTTCGTCGGAGCCGAGACCCATTATCTGAAGATTTTTGCCCTCGATTTTCTGCTCAAAGGCGAAAACCGTCCGGCAGACAAGCTCGTTTATGTCGAAGTTGGTGGGAGAAATTTTGGTGTCCCCCGCCTCGATTCTCGCGATGCTGAGCATCGACTTGACCATTCTTGAAAGGCGCTTGACCTCCTCGGAGACGGTCTCGAGGTACTGGTGCTGTTTTTCCGGCGGAACCGTTCCGTCAAGGATTCCGTCGATGAAGCCGCCTATGGTCATCATCGGGGTCTTGAGCTCGTGGGAGACGTTGGCGACGAAGCTCCGCCTTACGGACTCAAGGTCCGCAAGGGAATCCGCCATATGGTTAAAGGATACGGCGAGCTGGGCAATTTCGTCCTCCCCCTCGACGGGAACCCGGACGGTGAAGTCGCCCTCGGAAAAGCTCTTCGTTGCCGCCGCCATTATCCGAAGGGGCTTCGTGAGCTTGTTGGTCACGAAATAGATTGCCACCGAGGAGAGGACCGTCGCGATAAGCGCGCAGAAGAAGATGATGTCCATTATGTCCATAACGTAGAACAGCCTGTCCGAGGCGTCCGCCGAGACGAACACCACCGCCATCACCGTGTCGCCGTATTTTATTGGTATTCCGACGGTGTAGTAGGGGGAGTTATATATCCCGCCGAGGTTTCCGGATTCGCTGTACTCCCCGGCAAGGGCTTTTTCCATCGCCTTTTCATCGACGGTATAGGTCTTGTGGTTACAGTTGCTTTCCTCGGAACAGACGAGGGTCTTTCCCTCGGTGTTGGTGAGGAAAACGATGGAGTCCGTGGTGCTCGCAATGATGTTGTAGCTTGCCTGGAGGGTCGTTACGGAAACCTTGCGGTAATCGTATTTCGCCATATTGGCAATGGTGAGCGCCTCCGCCTGGTGCGCCGTCTTGCGAAGGGAGTCCTTGTTCATATTTTCAAAATACGATGCGGAAAAAGCAAGAATGAGCACGCCCATCAGGGCGATAATCGCGAAGATTACCGCCGAGCAGGTGGCGAAATATCGGTTAAAGAGCGACTTTCGCAGGGAACTTTTTTTCTTTGCCATAGCTTATTCGTCTTTCACTTCAAACTTATAGCCGACGCCCCAGACGGTTTTAAGAGACCATTTGTCCGAAACGCCCTCGAGCTTTTCGCGAAGGCGCTTGATGTGAACGTCAACGGTGCGGGAGTCGCCGTAGTACTCAAAGCCCCAGACCTCGTCGAGGAGCTGGTCCCTCGTATATACGCGGTTCGGGTTCGAAGCAAGGTGGAAGAGAAGCTCAAGCTCCTTTGGCGGGGTATCGACGACCTTGCCGTCAACCTTGAGCTCGTATTTTGTCATATTGACGGTGAGCTTGTCGTAGCTGACCTCTTTTTTGTCCGTCTCGGCGGAGGCCTTGCCCGTTCTTCTCATAACCGCTTTGATTCTCGCGATAATCTCCTTGGGCTCGAAGGGCTTGACGACGTAGTCGTCCGCCCCCAGCTCAAGACCGAGAACCTTGTCGAAGGTCTCGCCCTTGGCGGTTATCATAATTATCGGGCATTCGGATTTCTTGCGAAGCTCGCGGCAGACCTGCCAGCCGTCGAGCTTCGGCATCATAACGTCAAGAAGAATGAGGTCCGGGTTTTCCTCGTCGAAGCGGGCAAGAGCCTCCTCGCCGTTTCCGGCGAGGACGACGCTGTAGTCCTCCTTTTCGAGGTAGAGCTTAAGAAGTTCGCAGATATTTCTGTCGTCGTCCGCAACAAGGATTTTCGCTGTTGACATTTTATTTCCTCCTCTTTTATGTAAAAGCTTCATTGTTTTTTTTAAAAATAAACTGATTTATTATATTATACCTTATTTTACCGCCCATTAGTGAACACTTCTTTAACAAATTAATTATTTTTTCGGAATTTCTCTTGTTAAATCGCGGATTTCATATATAATTATTGTATATCGTCCAAATCTATTTGGGAAGAAACAAGAAATATTAAACAAAGGAAGGCGATTTTTTATGAAGCTCGGAATGATTGGACTTCCGAACGTCGGCAAATCCACCCTTTTTAACGCAATAACCAACGCGGGCGCCCAGGCGGCGAACTACCCCTTCTGCACCATTGAACCGAACGTCGGCGTCGTCGCCGTTCCGGACCACCGGCTCGACGAGCTCGCCAAAATCTACGACCCGGAAAAATACACCCCCGCCACCGTCGAGTTCGTTGACATAGCGGGACTTGTTAAAGGCGCCTCAAAGGGCGAGGGTCTCGGCAACAAGTTTCTCGCCAATATCCGGGAAGTGGACGCGCTTATCCACGTTGTGCGCTGCTTCGACGACGACAACGTAATCCACGTTGACGGCTCCGTCAACGCCGGACGGGACATCGAGGTAATTAACCTTGAGCTCATTTTCTCCGACATCGAGGTCCTTGACCGCCGCATTGCCAAGGTCGAAAAGGATATGAAGGGCGACCGCTCCCTCGGGGACGAGCTCGAGCTTCTCAAGCGCCTTAAAGCCCACCTTGAGGAGGGCAAATCCGCCCGCGCCTTCGCCGTCTCCGACGACGAGGAAAAGGCGATAATCGGCGCAATCCCGCTCCTTTCCAACAAACCCGTAATCTACGCCGCAAATATGTCCGAGGACGACTTTTTAAACGGCGTTGAAAATAACCCCAACTTAAAGCTCGTCGAGGAGATCGCCGCCTCGGAACACTCCGCGGTGATGCCCGTCTGCGCCAAATTCGAGGAGGACATCTCCGATATGGAGCCGGACGAGAAAAAGGAATTTCTTGAGGAAATCGGGCTCGAGCAGTCCGGTCTTGACCGTATGATAAAGGCAAGCTACGACCTTCTCGGTCTTATGAGCTACCTCACCGCCGGCAAAAAAGAGGTCCGTGCCTGGACCATCAAAAAGGGCACCAAGGCTCCGAAGGCCGCCGGCGCCATTCATTCCGACTTTGAAAAGGGCTTTATACGCGCCGAAATCGTCAAGTACGACGACCTCGTCACCCTCGGCTCCTGGAACGCAGCAAAGGAGAAGGGGCTTATGCGAAGCGAGGGCAAGGAGTACGTGATGCAGGACGGCGACGTTGTCGAGTTCCTCTTCAACGTATAAATAAAAAGAAAAGGAGGCGCGGATACCGTGAAACCGAAACGCCTTGTAACCATTGCGATGCTCGTCGCAATGTACGTCGTGCTGAGTCTTTTTGGAACAATAAGACTCGGAAGCATGAACATCTCTGTCGCCAGCCTGCCGATAATTGTCGGCGGCGCCCTCTTTGGGCCGATAGACGGCTTGCTCATCGGACTTCTTGGCAGCTTCATGGAGCAGATGCTCACCTACGGCATCACCGTTACCACCCCGCTTTGGATGATTCCGGCGACGGTGCGCGGGCTTATGGTGGGTGCTTTCGCGAAGCACCACGGTTTTGAGATGAGCTTTAAGCAAACTCAGTTCATTACTATCCTGAGTGCGCTTGTTGTTACGGCGATAAACACGGTCGTGATGTATTTGGACGCAAAAATCTACGGCTACTATACGTTCGCCGGTGTTTTCGGAACAGTCGTTCCCCGAATCATTTCCGGGGTCATTACGGCGTTCATTTTGGGTGCACTTTTACCGTACATAGTAAAACCGCTCAGGAATTATCTCGCGAAATAAAAA
The DNA here is from genome assembly GCA_016296485.1 of Oscillospiraceae bacterium. Lineage (GTDB taxonomy): Bacteria > Bacillota > Clostridia > Oscillospirales > Ruminococcaceae > UMGS1668. The sequence continues at coordinate 1,524 of JAEDJF010000067.1, read as the reverse complement.
AAGAAAAGGAAAGCGCCGCCCCGATGGGGCGGCGCTTTTTCTTTATTCCTTCGTTATTATCGCCACGGGGCAGTGGTCGCTGCCGTAGTACTGGGGATAGATGAGGCTGTCCTCGACCCGCTCGCAGAAGCGGTCGGAGCAGAGGAAATAGTCGATTCTCCACCCGGCGTTCTTTTCCCTTGCGTGGAACATATAGCTCCACCAGCTGTAGGCGTCGCCCCGGTCCGGATAGAGGACCCGGAAGGTGTCGGAAAAGCCGGCGGCAAGAAGCTCGGTCATCTTTCCCCTCTCCTCGTCGGTGAAGCCGGCGTTGCCCCGGTTCGTCTTGTAGTTCTTGAGGTCGATTTCCTCGTGGGCGACGTTCATATCGCCGCAGACCACCACGGGCTTTTTCCTGTCGAGGGAGCAAAGGTACTCTCTAAAGCAGTTTTCCCAGTCCATTCTGTAGTCAAGGCGCTCAAGGTCCCGCCGGGCGTTGGGGGTATATACGTCAACGAGGTAAAAATCCGGGTACTCAAGGGTTATTACCCTTCCCTCGTGGTCGTGGCGCTCAACGTCGATTCCGTAGAAAACGTCCAGGGGCTCGTGTTTCGTAAAAATCGCCGTTCCTGAATAGCCCTTCTTTTCTGCGCTGTTCCAGAACTGGTAGTAGCCCGGAAGCTCCAGGTCAATCTGGTCGGGCTGGAGCTTCGTCTCCTGAAGGCAGAAAAAATCCGCGTCCATTTCGTTAAAGCTCTCCATAAATCCTTTTCCCATACAGGCGCGCAGCCCGTTCACGTTCCAGGATACGAACTTCATAGGCGTTTCTCCTTTTTAATCAGCCGTGATAGAGTTTTTTCTTTCTGTACTGCGGGTCGCAGGTGAGGTTGATCCCGAGCTTCTTGAAGGTCTGGGTGTCGACCTGGGAAAGAATCACCGTGGAATGGGCTTCGCAGCCCCGAAGCTCCGGAAGATAGGTCAGCGCCTTGGCGGCGTCCGCAAGGTTCGGCGCGCTGACCGCAAGGGCAAGAAGGGTCTCGTCAAGGTGAAGCCTTGCGTTATTATGCCCAAGGTGGACCTTTTTAAGCTCCTCGACGGGTCCGATGACCGCCGGGTCAATGAGCTTGAGTCCGTCGTCGATTCCGGCGACCTCCTTGAGGGAGTCAAGGAGCGCCGCCGCCGAGGAACCGAGAAGTGAGCTTGTCTTTCCCGTAATTATGGTTCCGTTTGAAAGCTGGATGGCGGTGGCGGGGGCGCCGGTCTCCTCCGCCTTTGCCCTTGCGGCGGCGACGATGGGTCTGTCCTCAATGGTGACCCCTGCTCTCTCCATAAGGAGCTCGCAGCGCAGCATCGGCTCCTCGCCGCATTTGCCCTGGCGGTAGTCGCAGGCGGCGTCGAAATAGCGGCGGATTATCTCCTGCTTTGCCGCCTCCCGGCAGACTTCGTCGTCGCTGATGCAGAAGCCCGCCATATTTACGCCCATATCCGTCGGGGATTTATAGGGGCTTTCGCCCATAATTGTCTCAAACATACGGTTGAGCACCG
>JAEDJF010000066.1 GCA_016296485.1 Oscillospiraceae bacterium | reverse complement strand
ACTCGTGCAAAAGAAGTGCGCGCCATGACTGAGAAGATGATCACTACTGCAAAGAACAGTGACCTTCATTCCAAACGTCTTGTTTACGCTTTCGTAACTAAAGAGGACGTCGCGAAAAAACTTTTTGACGAGATTGCACCGAAATACGCCGACAGAAACGGCGGTTACACCAGAATTGTTAAAATCGGTCCGCGCCGTGGCGACGCAGCCGAAATGGCAATCATCGAGCTTGTGTAATCGGTGAGCATAATTCTTTAAGCTTAAAAGCGCCCCGCAATGCGGGGCGCTTTTTCGTTTAATCGGAAATCCGGCGCTATTCTTAAACAGAATATTTAAACTTTCCGCCTTTTTTGACCGAAAAAGCGCAATGTTCAATAAAAATTAACAAATGGGAGCAAAAACCTTGATTTAATGCGGATTTTTTGATATAATTATGCCGCTGTTAAAGTGGAAAAGTCCGTGTTCCGGCGGCGCTTTCCGCTTTGCAAAAAATAAAATGCTTTAAAAAAAGCGCAAATCCCTTATCGAGAGAGGCTGAGGGACCAGGCCCTTTGAAGCCCGGCAACCTGCGTATTGGCGCGTGGTGCCAATTCCTGCGGAAATATCCGAAAGATGGGGACTGTTTTATAATTTTTACAGTAACCGGAGGTAATATCTATGGAGGAAAAACCGATTCTCGTTTTCCAAACGGACTTCACCTATAAAGAGGGCGCCGTTTCCGCAATGTACGGCACCGTGAAATCCGTTGACAGAAGCCTTGAAATCTTCACCGGAAGCCACGAAATTCCGCATTTTGACGCCTGGAGCGCCAGCTACCGCCTTTGGCAGACGGTGCGCTTTTGGCCCAAAGGGACGATTTTCGTCTCCGTCGTTGACCCGGGCGTAGGCACCGACAGAAGGGCTGCCGCCGCAAAAACCAAGGACGGCTATATCATCATCACTCCCGATAACGGTACTCTTACTCACGTTGCGGACTTCCACGGAATCGAGAGCGTCCGCATGATCGACTATAAAAACAGGAGACCCATGAGCGAGGGCTCCGCTGTCTTTGACGGACGGGACCTTTTCGGCTATAACGCCGCAAGGCTCGCCGCGGGACAGATTTCCTTCGAGGACCTCGGTCCGGAATATCCCGCCGACGAAATCGTAAAAATCCCGATGCCGAAGGCACACGCCGAGGAGGGCTTTGTCAGCGGTTATTTCGAGATTGTTGACCCGAACTTCGGCAATATGTGGTCCAATATCCTTGCTTCCGATTTTGAGCACGCTGGTTTCAGCTACGGCGAGGAGCTGGTGCTCAAAGTTATCCACGGCGGCGAGACCGTGCTCGAAAAGGCAATGCCCTATGAGCGCGCTTTCGGCAACGTAAAGAAGGGCGAGCCCCTTCTTTACACCAACGAGCTGCTCCACGTTTCCGCAGCCCTCTCCGAGGGCAGCATGCTCGAGGAGTATCACCTCGGCTTCGGACCCGACTGGAAAGTTGAAATAAGGAGAAAGAACAATGGCTGATAACGCTCTCGTTTTTCAAAGCGACTTCGGTCTTACCGACGGCGCCGTCTGTGCAATGTACGGCGTTTCCCTTGCGGTGGACAAGGACCTTCATATTTTCAACCTCACCCACGATATAACCCCTTATAACATCTGGGAGGCGAGCTACCGCCTTTACCAGTCCGTTGAATATTGGCCCGAGGGCACCGTTTTTGTGTCCGTCGTTGACCCGGGCGTCGGCTCCTCGAGAAAGAGCGTCGTCGCCAAGACCAAAAACGGTCAGTTCATAGTCACCCCCGATAACGGAACCCTTACCCATATCAAGAAAAATATCGGTATTGTTTCCGTGAGGGAGATTGACGAGACCCGCCACAGAAGAAAGAACACCGAGTACAGCTACACCTTCCACGGGCGCGACGTTTACGCCAACACCGGCGCGAAGCTCGCCGCCGGAAAAATCACCTTTGAGGAAGTGGGCGAGGAGCTCCCGGTGGAGGAAATCCTTGAGCTCGAGTGCGGCGAGGTCTCCGTTTCCGAAGGCGCCGTTGCCGGCTGCGTCGATATTCTCGACGTCCGCTTCGGAAGCCTTTGGACCAACGTCCCCCGGGAGGAGTTCAAAAAAATCGGCGCCGAGTTCGGCGACAAAGTCGAGGTTGAAATCTATAACAACTCCACCCTTGTTTATTCCAACTCCATCGTTTACGGTCATTCCTTTGCGGACGTAAGAATAGGCGAGCCTATTATCTACGTTAACTCTCTTTACTGTATGGCCGTTGCAATAAATCAGGGTTCCTTTGCCAAGGCTTACAGCATCGGAACCGGAGCCCACTGGAAGATAGTTTTCAAAAAGCTTCCGCAATAAATCCGTTTCGTTTTATGCAAAAAAGGCATTGACGATATATTAAAAATTTCCATGCAGGAGGGTAATTAAAATGGAAAACAAAAGTCTTGCAAAAAAATTCCTCGGTGAATGGAGCACCAAGACCATCGTAGCAATCGCTATCGGCGCTGCTCTTTACGGCGTACTTATGGTTTACGGTTCCATTCCGGTATTCACCAACACCTACCTCAGCAGCGCAATGATCGTTCCGGTCGTTGTCGGCGCTCTCTTTGGACCTATCCCGTCCATGATCACCCTGCTCGTAGGCAACTGCCTTGCTGACCTCATCGGCGGCTGGGGTTTCTGGTTCGACTGGTCCGTGGGTAACGGCTTCCTCGGTCTCTTCGTCGGACTTCTTCCCGTTTACGGCGCAGACATCAAAAACGGCATCTTCAAAGTAAAACATATGATCATCTACATCATCTGCTGCCTTGTAGGTAACGCCCTTGCTTTCGGCGTTGTAACTCCTATTATGACCTCTCTCTTCTACTCCGCAGACCTTGAGATCACTTTCCTCCAGAGCTTTGCTTCCGGTATCTCCAACACTGCTGTTCTCGTAATCGTAGGTCTTCCGATCCTCGTGATCCTCTCCAAACGCTACGCTTCCAGAACCAACCTCAAAGAGGAGCCCGAAGAGGAATAAGAAAATTGATTTTTCTTTCCGTCGTCCCTCCGCCAAGTGCGGAGGGACGGATTTTAATTTTTGCGAAGCGGGTATAAAAGAGTCCGAAAAGTAATAAATCCCAGAAATATTACGTACTGTAATTGCTTTTCCGGCTGTTTTGTGCCTACTCTTTAAGAAAAGGAGCTGCGAAATGGAAAAAAAGCCTGTTATTGAGTTTAAGGACTTTACTTTTAAATATAAAATACAAAGTAAGCCCACTCTCCACGACATCAACCTCACCATTTACGAGGGCGAAAAGGTGCTCATTCTCGGACCCTCAGGCTGCGGAAAATCGACCCTTATGAGCTGTATCAACGGTCTAATACCGTTTTCCAACGAGGGCGACATCACCGGAAGCTGCAAGGTCAACGGAAAAGAGACGAAGAATCTCTCGATTTTTGAGCTTTCCAAGGAGGTCGGAACCGTCCTCCAGGACAGCGACGCCCAGTTCGTCGGGCTCTCCGTCGGCGAGGACATAGCTTTCTCTATGGAAAACGAGATGGTGCCGAGGGAGAAAATGCTTACCGAGGTAAAAAGACTCGCGGGTATCGTCGGAATGGAGGACTTTATTGGAGCCCTTCCCTTTGACCTTTCCGGCGGACAGAAACAGAAAGTTGCCCTTGCGGGCGTAATCAGTGACAAGGTCAATATCCTTATGTTCGACGAGCCCCTCGCAGCCCTTGACCCCAAAATGGGCGTTTCCGCTATCGAGCTCATCGACAAAATCTCAAAGGACAAGTCCAAAACCGTCATAATTATTGAGCACCGCCTTGAGGACGTGCTCTATCGCCCGGTGGACAGGATAATTCTCATGGGCGAGGGAAGAATAATTGCGGACACCACCCCCATTGAGCTTCTCAATTCAAGCCTTCTCAAAGAGAGCGGCGTAAGGGAACCCCTTTACCTCACCGCTATGAAATACGCCGGCTGCAATATCGCCGAAAACAAGACCATCTGCGACATTCAGAACCTTGAGCTCTCCGACGACGACAGGGAAAAGCTCCTTGCTTTCTTCCGCGAGGAGACACCGGAAATCAAGAAGGAGCCGGGGGAGGAGGTCCTCCGGGTCGAGGACGTGACCTTCGGCTATAACAGCAAAAATCCCGTTGTAAAAGGGCTCAATACCTCCGTAAGAAGGGGCGAGCGGGTCGCCATCGTCGGAAAGAACGGCGCCGGAAAATCGACCATGGCGAAGCTCATCACCGGAATCCACCGTCCGAACAAGGGCTGTATCTATATTAACGGCGCCGACTACAAGAAATTCAGCATCAAGCAAATCGGCGAACAGGTCGGCTACGTTATGCAGATGCCGAACCAGATGATAGTCAAGGATATAATCAAGGACGAGGTGGAGCTGGCGCTCCGTCTTAGGGACCTTCCTGAGGAGGAAATCGTTGACCGCGCCGCCGAAGCGATGAAGGCCTGCGGACTTTACTCAATGAGAAAATGGCCCGTTGACTCCATAAGCTACGGACAGAAAAAGCGCGTCACCGTCGCGAGCATTATGGCTCTCGGTCCCGACACGATAATTCTTGACGAGCCCACCGCCGGACAGGATTACCGCCACTACACCGACATCATCAAATTCATCAACCGCCTCAACTCCGATTACGGCAAGACGATTATTTTCATCACCCACGATATGCACCTCGCCATTGAGAATACCGACAGGGCGATAGTCTTTGCCGACGGCGAGATAATCGCGGACGAGTCCGTTTATTCCGTCCTCTCCAACGACGAGATAATCGAGCGCGCGAACCTTAAACAGACGAGCCTTTATACCCTTGCGAAAAAGCTCGGAATCCCGCCGGAGAAATTTATTGAGCACTTTATCCGCTACGAAAGGATGGTGAAAGCTGATGAATAACCGCTTCGTTATAAACTACGCACCGGGCAGCACCCCGATACATAAGCTCAACGGCGCGACGAAGGTCGTCGGCTTTATCGCCCTAACCGTCGCGATTATCGCCACCTTTGACTTTCGCGTGATGCTGGGAATTTTCCTTTTCTGCATGGCGTGCATCGCCAGTATGAAGCCCAACTGGAAGCCCATCGCCTTTATGTTCGCTTTCCTTTTCGTGATGAACGGCATCATCGGAAGCCTTCTCGTCCTTATCGTTTCCCCGGGCTCAGGTCTTACGAAAACGGGTATGGAACAGATTTTCTGGTCAACGGCGTCCGGAAGGTTTTATCTGAGCTGGGAGCTCCTCTGGTACGCCTTCGCGATGTTCTTCAAAAGGGTCGCGTCTCTTGCCTCCGCGGTGCTTTTCGTCCTTTCAATAACTCCGTCGGAGCTTGCGGCGGGTCTCAACGCGATACATGTTCCCTATAAGGTTTGTACTATAGTCTCCCTCGCTTTCCGTACCATCCCGGATATCGCGAGAGATTTTACCGACATCAAAAACTCCATGCAGATGCGCGGCGTCGAGCTTGAGCACGTGTCCCTCGGCAAAAAGCTGAAGCAGTACATTATGATGCTCGTGCCTCTTCTTATGAGCAGCTTCGCCAAGGTCGAGAACATTTCCAACTCCATGGACCTTCGCTCCTTCGGAAAGTGCAAAGGGCGTACCTGGTACAGCGAAAACCCGCCCGCAAAGGGCGACTATATCGCCCGGGGCGTCATCGCGCTCATCTTCGCCTGGTGTGTTTTCTATATCGTGTTTTTCCGCAATATCCACGCCCCGATCCATGATTTCTGGTGCCCCTGGGTTCCGAAAGAGATTTCCGGCTACTGGTTCTAAACGGAGGGGAATATGGCTTTTGAACATTTTGTGATGCATATCCCCCACGATTCCTTCCTTATTCCCGAGGAATTTAAGGCGAGCTTCGTAATAAGCGAAGCGGAGCTTCGCCGCCAGCAGCTCGCCATGACCGACGCCTTTACGGCGGAGCTCTTTTCCGACGATGAGATTGCGAAAACCCGCATAATAAATCCCGTGAGCCGCCTCGTCTGCGACGTGGAGCGCTTTCGGGACGACAAGGACGAGTACAACGCGAAAATCGGGCAGGGGCTGATGTACACCCGGGGAGTTTTCGGAAAGAAGCTCCGGGATTACGACGAGGAGCTTCGGAACAAAATTCTCGCGGAGTATTACGACCCCCACCACGCGAAGCTCACCGCCGCCGTGGACGAAGCCCTTGAAAAATGCGGGCGCTGCACTATCCTCGACGGGCACAGCTTCAATTCCCGCTGGCCCATAAAGCTGGACTGTCTTTTTGACCGTCCGGATTTTTGCATCGGCACCGACCCTTTCCATACTCCCGACGCTTTGCGGGACGCTATGGTTGCCGCCTGTGAGGCGGCGGGGTACCACGCCCGGGTGAACACGCCATATTCCGGCGCAATAACCCCCATCAAGCATTACGGCAAGGACAAGCGGGTCGTGAGCGTGATGGTCGAAGTGAACCGAAAGCTCTATATGAACGAAAAAACCGGGGAAAAGACCCCGGGCTTTGAAAAAACAAAAGAGATGTGCCGCCGGCTGATGAAAATCGCGGCGGAGTTCGAGGAATAAAATTAACGGAAAAAGGCTTTCCCGCAAAGCGGGAAAGCCTTTTTTGCTTTCTGTAAAAATTTTACCGGGAAACTCTATGATAAAAGAGAAAAAACGCACGGTGTATATTTTCTTCGGTTCATCTGTAGGTTATATACTGATCCATATTCATTTAGCAACACCCATTTTCAGGCAGCACAGCAAAAATTTTGTCAGTGCTGCGCCACTTTTTTACAAAATATTATTGAAAATTATGATTTTGTATTGTAATATATAGTGTAAGAACAAATATTTGCCAAAACGTACGCCTTTTGGCAGCTAAACTGTTTAATATTTTAAGGGAGGAAAAGAAATGAAAAGAAGAATTATTGCATTTGTGCTTTGCGCCGTTATGGTTCTGCTTTTGCCGGCGACGGGAGCCGCCGCAGTAGATTTGGGCGAATGGCAAACGTCAAAATCCAAAACCGCCACGCAGTTAGACTCTGCGTTTGAGTCGAAGGTCACCCTTTCGCTCCCCTCGGCGGAGGAACAGCTCGTCACCGACATCGTGTTCGTGCTCGACAAATCCACCAGCGCGGATTTGGAACAGCAGGCGCTTGGTATGCTCAGTGAACTAAAAGGGCAGGCAGAGAGCACAGGCGCAAAAGTAAAAGTTGGCGTTGTCATATTTGATTATATAGCCCATGTTTCCGGATTTTATGATTTGTCTAAAAATTATGAAGCCATTGAAGCAGCCATAAATCAGCCCACCAGCTCCGGCACCAACACCCACGCGGGTCTTCTTGCGGGAAAAGCTATGCTTGACGGCGATACCACCGTGGACGCCAGCCGAAAATATCTGATATTTGTAAGCGACGGCATCACCTATATGTATAACGAGAGCCCTACTGTTACTGCATGGAGTTTCAATCAACCTAATTCTGCTGGTGATTGGCATGGAAAAGGCAGTTGGGCCAGTTGGCCCGGTCCGGATAACTGGTATTCCAAATATCATACAAACAATCCGCCTGCAAACTGGAATGCTTGGATGACGGATATTGCCGGTAAAGTTGCCGACCAGGGTACGCAATATGAGTATCCCTACAAAGGTACCGTAACGAACGCGACGGCCGAGGATATAGATAATTGGGATGTAGCCTATGCAATGAGCATTGACAAGGCGCTTTATCTCACTTGGGAAACCTATAACGAATGTATCTCAGCCGGCTATAACTGCTACGCAATGACGGCGGATACCTCTTCCGGTTCTCAATATCTCTGGGGACCCTCTTTCATGGAATATTTGGCTGGCGGAAATACAGTTGACTTTACTGCCATTCAGAAAGACATTATATATCTCCTCGACAAGGGTTCATACGTTGTTGACGTAATAGGCTATGGCACTGATAACCACGGCAACTCCTATGACTTTAAATTTGTTCCCGAAGCAGAAAAAATCACCCTCACTGTGGGCGATCAGACATATGAAACTGTTAAAGTTGAAGTTGAACCTGAGGGCGAAGAAACTGCGCGTTTCCTCTTTACCTTTAGTGCCGAGCTTGCGGAAAACGTGGACGCAGCTCCC
>JAEDJF010000065.1 GCA_016296485.1 Oscillospiraceae bacterium | reverse complement strand
TCCGTGAAGTCAAGGCTGAATTTTTCACAGCCGGAGAAGAGGATTCCCTCCTCAAAAAGGATTGAAATATCCTCGTTTTGCTGGCTGGCGAGGCTTTTGAGCACCTCTTTTTGCTTGATGTATTCCGAAACGACTAAAATTCCGTCCGAAACGTAGTCAAAGAGCGTCGCCGGGAATTTATATATGAGCGGAAGGTAGCGGTCCGGCGCGGAGACGGAAAGTCCGCCGTCAAGGCGCTCCAGATCCGCCTCGATATTCTTCTTCGCGAGCACGCCCTGCTTTCCCCGAAGGCGGTCGTGGGCGTTTTTGAGCACGGCGATTAGCGCCTCTTTGGAATCCGGGAGCACCTCCCTTGCGGGAGCGATAAAGGCTTCGTCAATTTCCTTTGTGCGGCGCTGGGTCTCAAGGTCAAAGAAGGCGACGGAATCTATTTCGTCGCCCCAAAATTCAACGCGGACGGGGCTTTGCGCCTGGGGCGAAAAGAAGTCAAGAATTCCGCCGCGAACGGAGAACTGACAGGGACCGTCAACCTGGCTTCGGCGCTCATAGCCCGCCCGGGCAAAACGCTCCGCCAGCTCCTTGATGTCGGCGCAGTCACCCCGGCGAAGCTCAATGGTGTTAAATTTATAGGTCCCCGGGGGAATCGTGTACTGGAGCGCCGCCTCCGCCGAGGCGACGATTATTCCGGCGCTCTTGTTGAGCACCCGCCCGAGCACGGAAAGACGCTGCTGCTCATATTCGGCGGAAGCGCCCTCGGTGCTCCGAAACTGGAAGTCCCGGGTCGGGTAAAAGGCGACGTTTTCCGCCCCGGCGAGCTGGTTAAGGTCCTCCGAAAGCTTCGCGGCGGAGGCTTCGTCCGGGGTTATTAAAAGAACGGGCTTTTCCGCCCTCTGCCAAAGGGCGTAGGCGAGCATCGCCCGCTGCGCCCCGGTGAGCCCCGCGGCGTAAACGGGCGCGGAAAAGCTCCGCCCAAGCGCCGTGAGCACCTGTCGGAACTGGGGGCAGCTGTCCATAAGGTTAAGTAGCATAGGACACCTCGAAATTAAAAATTATGTATGCGGGCGCGCCCCTTGGGGCGCAAAAATTCAGTTGAATTTCCCCATTGCTTCCTCGGCTTTGCCGTCCATTATGAGCTTTAGCGCCTCGACGGTATTTTTGAAAACGGGTTCAAGGGTCTTTAAATCCTCGTCCGAATATCGCCCGAGGACCCAGTCCGCAAGGTCCCAGCCGTCGGGCTTCTGCCCGATGCCGATTTTGACCCTCGGGAACTCGTTGCTGCCGGAAAGGTATATGATATTCTTTATTCCGTTATGACCGCCGTCGCTCCCCTTTTTGCGGATTCTCATTTTTCCAACCGGGAGGGTCGTGTCGTCAAAGACGACGATGACGTTCTGTATCGGAATCTTGTAAAACTCCATTGCGGCGACCACCGCTTCCCCCGAAAGGTTCATATAGGTGCAGGGCTTCATAAGAAAAACCCTGTGCCCGCCGAGGTTCGCAAGGGCGGTGTAGGATTTGAATTTGAGCTTGTCGATTTTAGCGCCCGTTTCCTCCGAGACCCTGTCCATCGCCATAAAGCCGGTGTTGTGGCGGGTGCGCTCGTACTCCTTGCCCGGGTTGCCGAGCCCGGCGATTATGAATTCCGGCGGACCGCCGGCCTTGCCGGAACCCTCTATTTTTTTGAATAAACTCCAAATGTCGTTCATGGTTTCCTCCGAAAGGTATATCTCAGTAATCCGGGGCGCCGGGCGCTCCCTTTTGAAAAACGCTTAATGTGCTTCGAGCCAGTTTTTGCCCCGACCCACGTCAACTTCAAGGGGAACCGCAAGGTCCGCCGCGTGCTCCATCTCGTATTTTAAGATTTCCGCCGCCCTGTCGGCGCAGGCTTCATTTGCTTCGACGATGAGTTCGTCGTGTACCTGCAAAATCAGCTTCGCATCGAGCCCCTCCGCCGCGAGCTTTTCCTCAACCCGCACCATGGCGAGCTTAATTATGTCGGCGGCGGTGCCCTGAATGGGCATATTGCGGGCGACCCGTTCGCCGAAGGCTCGAGTGGCGAAATTGCCGCTCGAAAGCTCCGGAAGATAGCGCCGCCGGCCGTAGGCGGTGACGGCGTAGCCGTCCCGCTTCGCTTTTTCAATGGAAATTTTCATATATTCGTCAACGCCGCTGTAATGGGAGAGGTAGCTGTTTATATATTCCTGCGCCTCTTTATAGGAAACGCCGATGTTTTCGCCGAGGCTGTAAGCCCCGATTCCGTAAACGATTCCGAAGTTGACCGCCTTGGCGCGGCTTCTCATCTGGGAGGTGACGAAATCCTCCGGAACGCCGAAAACCTGCGAAGCGGTCTGGGTGTGGATGTCCGTTCCGCCGGTGAAGGCGGCGCACATATTTTTGTCGCCCGAAAGGTGCGCCAGCACCCGAAGCTCAATCTGGGAGTAGTCCGCGTCGATGAGCACGTACCCCTCCTTCGCGACGAAAAAGCCCCGCATACGGCTGCCGAGCTCGGTGCGGATTGGGATATTCTGAAGGTTCGGCTCAAGGGAACTGATGCGTCCGGTGCGGGTCTCCTTCTGGTTGAAGCGGGTGTGGACCCGCCCGTCCGGCGCAATTACGGCGAGAAGCCCCTCGACGTAGGTGGAGCGCAGCTTCGTAAGCTTGCGGTACTCAAGTATCTCGTCGATAATGGGGTGATAGGTGCGAAGCTCCTCAAGGACGTCCGCGCTGGTGGAGTAGCCGCTCTTGGTTTTCTTCTTGACCGGAAGCTCGAGCTTTTCAAAGAGAATCACTCCAAGCTGCTTCGGGGAGAGAATGTTGAACTTTTCCCCGGCGAGCTCATAGATAAGCGCCTCTTTTTCGTCGATCTTTTCCGTCAGCTCTTTTCCGAAGGCTCTTATTCCCTCCGGGTCGATTTTAAAGCCCGCAAGCTCCATTTCGGAGAGTACTCTTGCGAGGGGGAGCTCGATTTCAAAGAGGATTTTGCCCTCGCCGTTCTTTTCGAGCTCCTCTTTGAGCACGCCGCAAAGGGACGGAAAAACCGCCGCTCTCTCCAGAAGCTCCCGGTGCTCATCGGCGCCGGAAAGCTCGAATTTTTTAGCACGGTAGACGGACGCAAGGCGCGAAACGCCGTAGTCGTCCCCGGTCACGTTGAGAATATAGCCCGCGAGCCCCGAGTCAAAAACGCAGTTTTTGACTTTCGTTCCGTGGTTTTCCGCCCAGCGGCAGAGGAATTTGAGGTCCTCCGTCCGCTTTTCAGCGGAAGATGAAAGGAATTTTGAAAACGCGGCGTCAAAGAAAAAGCCGTCGTTTTCAAAGACGTAGATTTTACCCTCCGAAACCACCGCAACGGCGGTGAGGTCGTCCCCCTCCGCCTCGAAAAGTATATCTTTGAGCACGCCGCCCGAAAGGGCATCGAGCTCCGAGCACGGAGCATAAATGACCTCTGCCTTCGGCTGTTCGGCGGGCTTATCCTCAGGGAGCTCCGGGGCTTTCGACGGGTCTAGCCCCAGTTTAGCGGTCATTTTGAACATCTCGAGCTTTGCGAGAAGCCCCGCCGCAGCCGCCTCGTTGACGGGACCGCGCCGGTAGTCCGAAAGGTCGGAGGAAATGGGCGCGAAGCGGTCAATTTTTCCGAGCTTAAGGCTTAAGTAGGCGCTCTCCTTCCCCGCTTCGAGCTTTTTCCGCACCGCGGGCTTAAGCTCCAGCTCGTCAAAATGCTCATAGATATAGTCGACGCTCTTGTAGCGCTGGATTAAATCGAGGGCAGTCTTTTCGCCGATTCCCGGAACGCCGGGAATATTGTCGCTGCTGTCGCCCATCAGCGCCTTGACTTGTATAAGCTCGATGGGCTCGACGCCGTATTTTCCGAAAACGGCGTCCCTGTCCATAATTTCGGAGGAGGGAGCGCCCATTTTCGTTGTCGCGAGGCGCACCGCCGTGTGCTCGCCCACAAGCTGAAGGCTGTCCCGGTCTCCGGTTGAAATGACGCAGTCGGCGCCCTGTTCCTCGCAAAGGCGGGAAACGGTGCCGAGAATGTCGTCCGCCTCCCAGCCCTCGACTTCGAGCACCGGGTAGCCGAGGTAGCCGAGAAGCTCCTTGATTACCGGGAACTGGTCAATGAGCTCCTGGGGCGTCTGGTGGCGCCCCGCCTTATATTCGTCGTACATCTTGTGGCGGAAGGTGGGGGCGTGAACGTCAAAGGCAAAGACCACAGCGTCGGGCTTCACCTCGGACACCGCCGAAAGAAGAATTGATAAAAAACCGTATATGGCGTTGGTATAAAATCCGTCCTTTGTGGTAAGAACCCTTATACCGTAAAAAGCGCGGTTCATAATACTGTTGGAATCCACGGCGAGTATTTTCATCTTTTGTCCTCCGTGTTTTTTACTTTATTATTTAACGGAATAATTATAGCATAGAATTTATATCTATGCTATAATTATATAGCAATAAATATTATATAATCATATTTAAACCAAAAATGGGAAGCCCCGCTTCCCGGGAAAATAACTACTGCGGATTTATCGGAAACGGAGAAAGCCTTTATGCTTCAAAAGCTTTTAATAAGAAAACTTGCGATTATTTTGGCGGCGGCAGCAGCCGCCGCGACCCTTTCGTCCTGTTCCCCCGTTAAGACGGAAAACGTGATGAATAAGGACGCGGAGCTTTCAATTTCCTCATCGGAAAGCTCGTCCGCCGAGGAATTGGTTCCCGAGCCGGAGCCCGAGCCCGAGCCGGAACCCATAATATATGTTTCGACCCTTTCCCCGGAACAGGGGAGCTATATGATTATACGGCTCGAAAACGTTGACGCCGAGGGCGTCTCCTATACGGATTTTCTCGGCTACGAGCGGAGCTTTTTCCCCTATGACGGGGCGTATTATTCGATTATCCCGGTAAAAGCCGCGGCGGAGCCCGGGGAGTACATCCTCTCTTTTTCCGCCGGGGATTTCGAGTACAGCGAAAGCGTCACAGTTGCGGAGCGTGAGTTCGAGAAGCAGTATCTCACCGTTTCGGAATCCACCCTTGAGGAGACCCTTGAGAGCGAAGCCGCCAACGCGGAGTTTTACCAAAAGACCGGAAACCTCAAATCGGTTTTCACCCCGACGGCTCTCTGGAACGGGGCGTTTCGCAACCCTCTTGACGCGGAATACAAGGTGACCACCTCCTTCGGCACCTTCCGCACCTTTTCAAACGGCGCGACGGAGCGCCACAACGCCACGGATATGGCGACCAAGGGCGGCACTCCCGTTTACGCCACCAACAGCGGGAACGTGCTTTTCGCCGAATATCTCCAGCTCACGGGCAACACCGTCGTCATCGACCACGGGCTGGGCGTTCTTAGCTGGCACTATCATATGAGGAGCATCAGCGTTTCAAGCGGACAGTTCGTTGAAAAGGGCGAGCTCATAGGCGAGGTCGGCACCACCGGACTTTCCACCGGGAACCATCTCCACTTCGGAGTAACTGTCGGCGGAATTTTTACCGACCCAATGGCTCTTATCGGAACGGAGCCGGATCTTGATTTTTGGAAGGCGGAAAAGTAATGAAAATAGGAAATATTGAGCTGCCGAAAACCGCCGCCCTCGCCCCTCTTGCGGGCGTTGGGGACCGGGCTATGCGCGAAATAAGCCGGGAGTTCGGCGCCTGCTGGACCGTGGGAGAAATGGCTTCGTCCAAGGGGCTCTCCTACGGGAGCAAAAAATCTGCGGAGCTCCTTGAAATAAACGAAAAGGAGCGCCCGACGGCGGTCCAGCTTTTCGGAAGCGAGCCGGAGACCATGGCGGAGGCGGCAAGAATGGCTCTTGAGTACCGCCCGGACGCCATCGACATAAATTTCGGCTGCCCTGTGCCGAAGGTCGCCGGGAACGGCGGCGGCTCGGCGCTTATGAAGGACCCGGAGCTCGCGGGAAGAATAGTCAAAGCGGTGACCTCGGCGGTTGATATTCCGGTGACGGTCAAGTTCCGCGCCGGCTGGGACAGCGAGCATATAAACGCCGTGGAGTTCGCGAAAATCTGCGAGGAAAACGGCGCCGCCGCCCTTACGGTCCACGGGCGCACCCGTATGCAGATGTTCGCGCCCCCGGTGGACCTCGAGATAATCCGCCTTGTGAAAGAGGCCGTGTCGATTCCCGTAATCGGAAACGGCGACGTGGATTCCCCCGAGGCGGCAAAAAGAATGTACGACGAAACGGGCTGCGACCTTGTGATGGTGGGTCGGGGCGCCATGGGGAACCCCTGGATATTTAAGCGAATAGCGCACTACCTCGAAACCGGCGAGCTCCTTCCGGAGCCAACGGCGGAGGAGAGAATGTCCGTCCTTAAAAAACACGTCCGGCTCCTCTGCGAATACAAAGGGGAGTACGTCGGAATGCGCGAAGCAAGAAAACATTCCTCCTGGTATATTAAAGGTATGCGCGGGGCGGCGGAATTCCGAAGGGAGTGCGGCGAACTCACCACCCCCGAGGACCTTGAGCGCCTTATCGACAAGGTGCTCCTTTCCGCAGGAAACTGAATGCTCAAAGCTTTGAGCAGCAGGGGCAAAGGAGCCCTTCGGTGAATAAAAAACTGGGCTATACAGGTTTACCAGTTTGTTACAAAATCATTAAAAAATATACTCGAAAGTATGAAGTTAAACTTTTCAACGAAAAAATTTCGTGAAATTCCTTTAAATAAGCCATTTGGTGGATTACTCGGTGGAAAACGTTGAAAACTTGGGGTTTTCCCCCTGTTGGGAAGTTAAAAACCCGGGTTTTCAACAGGCGGATTGTTGAAACTGTTGAAAAGTGCTCATAAAAACGGCGTTTTAAAGCCATTGAGCACCGGGGAAAACCCGAAAACGGAATAAAATTCCTGTTGAAAAGCGGCTTCGAGCACCCGAAAACGGGAAAAACGCAGGTTTTGGGAGGGATTTTTAAAAATGAATATTTTTCCTCCGGCGGGGCTGTATATTCACGTCCCCTTCTGCGTATGTAAATGCAGGTACTGCGATTTTTATTCATTTCCCGCGGGCGAAGACCTCTATGATTCCTATACCGAAAGGGTCATGGAAGCCCTCGGTTATTACGAAAAAAGGTACGCAAGGCGCTATAACTCTTTGTATTTCGGCGGCGGAACGCCGCTGCTCCTGGGTGAAAAACGCCTTGGGAAAATAATGGATCGGGCTCTTCCCCTTCTGGAGCAAGACTCGGAGATAACTGCGGAGGGCAACCCCGCCGCCGCAGGCGAAATCGACTTTGCCGCCCTTCGGGCGGCGGGAATAAACCGCCTTTCCTTCGGGCTCCAAAGCGCAAACGAGCGGGAGCTTTCCGCCCTCGGGCGGATACATTCGCCGAAGGACGCCGCAGACACCGTCGCCGCCGCGCAAAAAGCGGGCTTTGACAATATATCCCTCGACCTTATGCTCGGAATACCCTACCAGACGGAGGAAACGCTAAAGGAGAGCGTCTCTTTTTGCGCGAACCTCGGAGTCCGGCACATTTCCGCCTATATGCTTAAGGTTGAGGAAGGAACTCCCCTTGCCTCTTCGGAGCTTCGCTTCCTCTGCGCCGACGAGGAAAAGTACGCCGACCTCTATCTGCTCGCCTGCGGCGAGCTTGAGAGCCGGGGCTATAAGCAGTACGAAATATCCAATTTCGCGAAACCCGGCTTTGAATCCCGCCACAACCTCAAATACTGGCTGGACGGGGAATATCTCGGAATAGGTCCCTCCGCCCACTCCTTTATGGAGGGACGCCGCTTTTTCTTCGGGCGGGATATGGTTTCCTTTATGGAAAAGCCCTTCGGAGAAATCGAAATGGAGGAATCCTCCGGCGGCGGCTGGGAGGAGTACGCAATGCTCCGGCTTCGCCTTGCGGCGGGGCTCGATACCGAGGAGCTCGGGGAACTTTACCCCGATTCCCCGGCGAAGGAGATTCTTTCCCGGGCGGCGCTTTACGAAAGGCCCGGACTTACAAAAATCGAAGGAACGAGAGTGAGCTTTACGCCAAGGGGCTTTTTGGTTTCCAGCGCCCTTACGGCGGAGCTTCTCTATGACTGATACGGAGGAACTTCCAATGAAATCGAGAAACGGTATGAAAAAGCTCGGCGTTTTCGCCGTTATTGTGATGATACTCGTCTGTGCCGCGGCTCTCGCCGTGGCGGTGATGAGCTTCCTGGGCGGGGGCGAAAGCCCCGTAAGGGATATTCTCGGCGGGGTCCTCATCGAAAAGGAACAAAACCCGAAGCTTACCTGGCAGACCGGGGAGACCGAGGGGGACGTCACCGCCGTAATAAAAACCGACCTCGGGGAAATAGTGTTTAAGCTGGACGGCTCGAAAGCGGCGGAGAGATTTATCGAAAGCGCCGGCGATTTCGGCGGCGCCTCTTTTGAGA
>JAEDJF010000064.1 GCA_016296485.1 Oscillospiraceae bacterium | reverse complement strand
ATTTCGGGGTCAAGTGCCCCCTTATGGCATCGGAAGGCGCTTTATTTTTTTGCTTTGCAAAGCGCTTTTATTGAAATTTTACGTTTTTTCAATATGAATTTTGCAAAGGAGGAACTTTCAAAATGACCAAGTACATTTTCGTCACCGGCGGCGTCGTTTCCGGGCTCGGAAAGGGTATTACCGCCGCTTCCCTCGGGCGGCTTTTAAAGTCCCGGGGACTCAAGGTCGCCGCCCAGAAGCTCGACCCCTACATCAACGTGGACCCGGGGACCATGAGCCCCTTTCAGCACGGGGAGGTTTACGTCACCGAGGACGGGGCGGAGACCGACCTTGACCTCGGGCACTACGAGCGCTTCATCGACGAGGACCTCAACAAATTTTCAAACCTCACCACCGGCAAAGTCTATTGGAACGTGCTCAACAAGGAGCGCCGGGGCGAATACCTTGGCGAAACGGTGCAGGTCATTCCCCACATCACCAGCGAGATAAAGCAGTTCATCTACTCCGTCGGCAAGAAGACCGGCGCCGACGTCGTAATAACCGAAATCGGCGGCACCACCGGCGACATTGAGAGCCAGCCCTTCCTCGAGGCAATCCGCCAGATAGGGCTCGAAATCGGGCGGGAAAATTCCCTATATATCCACGTCACCCTTGTTCCTTATATAAGCGGAAGCGAGGAGCACAAGTCGAAGCCCACCCAGCACTCCGTCAAGGAGCTCCAGGGAATGGGTATTCACCCGAACATCATAATGCTCCGTTGCGACAAGCCCCTTGAGCAGTCGATTTTCAACAAAATCGCCCTTTTCTGCAACGTGAAGCCCGAGTGCGTAATCGAAAACATCACGGTGCCGGTGCTCTATGAAGCGCCGCTGATGCTCGAAAAGCACGGCTTTTCGGACATCGTCTGCCGGGAGCTGGGAATCGACGCGCCGGAGCCCGACCTCTCCGAGTGGCGCGAGATGATACAGAGCATCAAAAACCGCGACAAGACGGTGCATATCGCCCTCGTCGGCAAATACGTTCAGCTCCACGACGCCTATCTCTCCGTTGCGGAGGCGCTCCGCCACGCGGGCTACGTTTACGGCGCGCGGGTTAAAATCCACTGGATAAACAGCGAGGAGCTCACCGCCGAGAACGTCCCCGAAAGGCTCGCGGACTGCGCCGGGGTAATTGTTCCCGGCGGCTTCGGCGGGCGCGGCACCGAGGGAATGATTGCCACGGCGAAATACTGCCGCGAAAACGGCGTCCCCTATCTTGGAATCTGCCTCGGAATGCAGATTGCGGTCATCGAGTTTGCCCGGAACGTCTGCGGTCTTGCGGACGCGAACTCCGGCGAGTTCGACGCCTCCTCCGCCCACAAGGTCATCGACTTCCTTCCGGACCAGAGCGACGAGACGAACAAGGGCGGAACGCTCCGGCTCGGGGCGTACCCCTGTAACACAAAGGAAGGGACGAGGCTTCGGGAGCTTTACGGCGAGGAGCTCATTCACGAGCGCCACCGCCACCGCTATGAGTTCAACAACGACTACCGGGAGCTTTTCGAGAAAAACGGCATGATTCTTTCGGGAAAATCCCCGGACGGCTATATCGTCGAGGCGATGGAGTATCCGGGCGAAAAATTCTTCGTCGGGGTCCAGTTCCATCCGGAGTTCCGCTCCCGTCCCAACCGCGCCCACCCGCTTTTTAAAGGACTTATCAAGGCTTCTCTTGAAAACTTTTATACCGAGGGTGTATAATTATTTGTTATTTAAAAAGTGCGCTCCCGCGCAAAAAGTTTTTCAATCCCTTTAATGAGGTGCTATAAATGTCAAACCATGAATTTTACGTAAACCCGCTCTCCACAAGGTACTCCGGCGAGGAGATGAAGCGCATTTTTTCGGACAACAGCAAGTTCTCCACCTGGCGCAAGCTCTGGGTCGCCCTTGCGGAAAGCGAAAAGGAGCTCGGCATCGGCATCACCGACGAGCAGATTGCCGAGATGAAGGAGCACATATACGACATAGATTTCGAGCGCGCCGCCGAGCATGAGCACGAGGTGCGCCACGACGTTATGGCGCACGTGCTCACCTTCGGCGAAGCCTGTCCCAAGGCGAAGCCCATCATACATCTGGGCGCCACCTCCTGCTACGTCGGGGACAACACGGACGTCATTCTTATGCGCGAAGCGCTCCTTCGGACGCGGAAAATGCTTTTGAGCACCGTCTCCGCCCTGGCGGATTTCGCCGATGCTCAAAAGTCCCAGCCCACCCTTGCCTACACCCATTTCCAGGCGGCGCAGCCCACCACCCTCGGCAAGCGCGCCACCCTCTGGATACAGGACCTTCTGATGGACCTCGAAAATCTCGATTTCCAGCTCAAAAATCTGAAGCTTCTCGGCTGCAAGGGCACCACGGGCACCGGCGCCAGCTTCCTTGAGCTTTTCGACGGCGACGCCGAAAAAGTGAAGCTCCTTGAAAAGAAAATCGCCGAGAAAACCGGCTTTGGCTCCTGCTTCGCCGTCAGCGGGCAGACCTATACGAGAAAAATGGATTTCTACGTCCTTGAGGTGCTCTCCGGAATCGCCCAGAGCGCTTCCAAATTTGCCGGGGACGTAAGGCTCCTTTCCCACCTCAAGGAGGTGGACGAGCCCTTCGAGAGCAAGCAGATCGGCTCCTCCGCAATGGCTTACAAGCGCAACCCCATGCGCAGCGAGCGCATTGCCTCCCTCTCCCGCTACGTCATTTGCGACCTTATGAACCCGGCGGTCACCGCCGCCAGCCAGTGGCTGGAGCGGAGCCTTGACGATTCGGCGAACCGCCGAATCTCAATTCCCGAGGCTTTTCTCGCAGTTGACGGAATTTTGAATCTCTATATGAACGTGATTTCCGGGCTTCGGGCATATCCCGCCGTTATGAAAAAACACCTCGACGAGGAGCTTCCTTTTCTTGCGACGGAGAATATACTGATGTACTGCGTCAAGAATAAAGGCGGCGACCGCCAGGTTCTTCACGAGGCAATCCGGGAGCACTCCGTAAAAGCCGCCGAGCAGGTGAAGCTTTACGGCAAAAACAACGACCTTCTCGACCGGATCAAGTCCGACCCCGTCTTCGGGCTCACGGACGAGGAACTCAAAGAGCTCACAAGCCCCGCCACCTTCACCGGAATGGCGGAGCAGCAAACAGAGGAATATCTTGCCGGCACCGTAAGACCGATTCTTGAAAAAAATAAGGAATTTCTTGGCTGCGGCGCCGTCGTTGACGTATAATAAAGAAAGGAAGAAAGCTTATGTTAACATCCGTTGTCGGTATAAACTGGGGCGACGAGGGCAAGGGCAGAATGGTTGACCTTCTCTCCCAAAATTACGACGTGGTGGTGCGTTATCAGGGCGGCAACAACGCCGGACACACCGTTCTCAACGAAAGAGGAAAATTCATATTAAATCTTCTCCCCTCCGGTATTCTCCGGGACGGGACCGTGAACGTAATGGGTCCCGGAATGGTCATAGATATGGAGCACCTTTACGGAGAAATCGGGCGGCTTCGGGAAGCGGGAATCGAAATAACCCCGAAGCACCTCAAAATAAGCGATCGGGCGACAATCTGTATGCCCTATCATAAACTCCTGGACTGCCTCGAGGAGGATAGACTCGGGGACAAGAAGTTCGGCTCCACAAGACGGGGCATTTCTCCGGTCTATTCCGACAAGTATATGAAAAAAGCTATACGCGTCGGCGAGCTTCTTCACCGGGAAACTCTTGACCAAAGGGTAAGAGATATTGTAGAATGGAAGAACCTATTAGTGGAGAAGGGCTACGGTCACGAAGCAATAAAAGCCGAGGACGTTCTCGATTGGATTGACAAGTACTGCATGCCTTTTAAAGATTACATCTGCGACACGACCCTCTATCTCTCCGAAGCGGCGAAGGAGGGCAAAAACATTATGTTCGAGGCGCAGCTCGGCGCCCTTCGGGACATCGACTTCGGCATCTATCCCTACACCTCCGCCTCCAGCACCATCGCTTCCTACGCGCCCATCGGCGCCGGAATCCCCCAGTGCCGCCTTGACGGCGTTGTGGGAATTATGAAAGCCTATTCGAGCTGCGTCGGCGAGGGACCCTTCACCTGCGAAATGTTCGGCGACGAAGCGAGCGCCCTCCGCGAAGCGGGCGGCGAATACGGCGCCGCCACCGGAAGACCCCGGCGCGTCGGCGGCTTCGACGTCGTCGCTTCCCGTTACGGCGTGATGATTCAGGGCTGCACCTGCCTTGCGCTGACGAAGCTGGACGTTCTCTCCTATCTTGATAAAATCCCGGTCTGCGTAGCCTATGAAGTCGAGGGCAAGCGGGTCGATTACTTCCCCAAGGGCATTGAACTCGAGGAGGCGAAGCCCGTTTACGAGTACCTCGAGGGCTTCAAATGCGACATCAGCCAATGCAAAAAGCCCGAGGAGCTGCCGAAGGCCGCCCTCGACTATATAAAATATATCGAAGAAGCCGTCGGCTGCCCGATAAAATACGTCTCCGTCGGCGCCGGACGCGACGAATATATAGAGATGTTCTGAAAACGGTGGCGGAAGCTTGGCTTTCCACTCCGGGCGGATAATATCCGCCCCTACGGTTTGGGTGTCAATTTCCCCACATCAAGGCGAATTTCCTCATCCGTCTTTGCCTTGCGGCAAAGCCACCTTCCCCAAAGGGGAAGGCTATTCGACGGGGTCAAGGTCCTCTTGGCGCCGCGGTCAAAAATTTCTGCGGCATACGCCTTATAATAGGAAAAGAGCCCCTTGCGTCAAACGGCTCGCATTACGGCGTTACGCCTAATGCTTGCCGGACGCTGCGGTCATAGCGTCACGCCTGTATCTGCCACCGGCAGCGGCGTGCCGCTATGCGCCGTACCTTGCTCGCTTCGTCGCGGCAAACTCCGCTTTTACGGTGTTTCGCTTTGCGAAACGCCGGAAGCCGCTTTGTTGCCGCTCCTCCCCAAAAGTCTTGCGACTTTCGGGGTCCCCTCTAACCACTGGGCGCGCTTCGCAAGCCTTGCCCCAAGGGGGAAGGCTTGCAGGTTATTTCCCACTCCTAAACAAATAATTTCCCCTTAAAAAACCGAAAGGAGCTTAATATTATGTGCGGTATAATCGGATTTACCGGCGGGCGGGAGGCTGCTCCCGTACTGCTGGAAGGACTTAAAAAGCTCGAGTACCGCGGGTACGACTCCGCGGGAATCGCCGTCGCCGGCGGCGGACGCCTCACGATGGTCAAAACCTCCGGCAAAATCGAGAACCTTTGCAAAAAGGTCGAGAGCACCGAAATAAGCGGCAAAACCGGCATAGGTCACACCCGCTGGGCGACCCACGGCGCGCCCAACGACACCAACGCCCACCCGCATATGAGCCCCGATGGTCGTTTCGCGATAGTACATAACGGAATTATCGAGAATTTCGCCGAGCTTCGGGAGGAGCTCATCGCCGGGGGCGCCGAGTTTCTGAGCGAAACGGACACCGAGGTGGTCGTCCACCTTCTCTCCCGCTACTACGACGGCGACTTCAAAAAAGCCCTTATGAAAACCGTCGCCCGGCTCGAGGGCACCTACGCCATAGGCGCAATCTGCTCCGAGTGCCCGGAGAGCGTTTTCGTGACCAAGGTTTTTAACCCGATGATAGTGGGCGTCGGAATCGGCGAAAACTTCTTCGCTTCGGACGTCACCGCCCTCGTTTCCCACACCAAGAACGTCATCTACCTCGATGACGGCGAGCTCGCGGAGCTCACCCCCGAGGGCGTCACCATTTACGACGCCACCGGAAAAGAGATACAGAAAAAGGTCTCCCGTATCATGTGGGATATGGAGGCGGCGGAAAAGGGCGGCTACGACCACTTCATGCTCAAGGAGATTATGGAGCAGCCCCACGCCCTCAAATCCGCCATTGACCCCCGGGTCAAAAACGGCAAGGCTGCCCTTTCGGAGCTTTGCCTTTCGGACGAAGCCCTTCGGGGAATCAACCACATAATCATCACCGCCTGCGGCTCCGCGTACTACGCGGGCTGCGCCGGGAAATACACCATTGAGAAGCTGACCCGAATCCCGGTGAGCGTCGAGCTCGCCAGCGAGCTTCGCTACAGCGACCCCATTGTCGACGAGCATACGCTCCTCATCGTGCTCAGCCAGAGCGGCGAGACCCTTGACACCATCTGCGCCATGCGGGAGCTGAAAGCCCGGGGCGTTTCCACCGTGGCGATAGTGAACGTCGTCGGCTCGACCATCGCGAAGCTGGCGGACAGCGTAATTTACACCTACGCCGGACCGGAAATCGCCGTCGCCACTACCAAGGGCTACACCACCCAGGTGGCGGTGCTCTATCTCTTCGCCGTCTATATGGCGGAGAAAATCGGGAAAATCGACGACGCCGAGGCGAAACGCCTCACCGGAGAGATTCTTCAGATTCCCTCCAACATTCAGCGCGCCATCGACCTCAACCCTCAGCTCCCGGAGCTTGCGAAGAAGTACCACAGCAACTCCTCCCTTTTCTTCATCGGGCGGAACGTGGACTACGCCGTGGCGCTTGAAAGCTCCCTTAAAATGAAGGAAATTTCCTATATTCACTCCGAAGCCTACGCCGCCGGCGAGCTCAAGCACGGCACCATCGCCCTCATCAGCGAAAACCGCCTTGTTATCGCCATCGCCTCCTACGAGGAGCTTTTCGACAAGATGATGAGCAACATCAAGGAGGTCAAGGCCCGGGGCGCGAAGGTCCTGGGCGTCGCGAGGGAGGATATGAAAAAAATCGTCGCCGAGGCGGACGACGTAATCTTCGTCCCGAACGCCGACCCGCTCTTTATGGTCCCCTCGGAGATTATTCCGCTCCAGCTCCTCGCCTACTACGTTGCGAGGGAGAACGGCTGCGACATTGATAAGCCCCGTAACCTTGCGAAATCCGTCACTGTTGAATAAAACTATACTTAAAAGAGCGCCGCTTATGCGGCGCTCTTTTTGTTTCGCGGACTGCGTCCCGCTTTAAAAGATTTTTTACAATTTGTTATTCACTTTTCCGCTTTGAAGTGATATTATATCAAGAGTAAAGTTTAACGCCGAAAGGAGAACTCTAATGCTCACCAAAGATATGGAAAAACGAATTGACGAATGGATAGATTCCCACGAGGAGGAGTACCTTCGGGACCTCGGAAAGCTCATCGCGGTGCCCTCCGTCGCAAAAATCGGCGTCGCCGAGGGCGAGTTCCCCTTCGGCGAAAACAGCGCCGCCGCCCTTAAAACCGCCAAAGACCTCGCCGAGAGCTACGGCTTCAAGGTTGAAAACCGGAACAATTTCTGCCTCGTCGCCAACGTCGGCGAGGGGGAGGAAAAGGTCGGAATCCTCGGGCACCTTGACGTTGTTCCCTGCGGGAACGACTGGAATTTTCCGCCCTATGAGCTGACTTTGCACGACGGAATGATAACCGGGCGCGGCGTCCTTGACGACAAGGGACCCCTCTGGGCTTCGGTTTACTCCGTGCGCTGCCTTAAAGAGCTGGGGCTTCTGCCCCGCCGCGCCGTGGAGATTTTCATGGGCGGCGACGAGGAGTGCGGAATGGAGGACATAAAATATTACAGAGCCCACTCCGAAAAGCTCCCCGTAGTTTCCTTTACCCCGGACGGAAGATACCCGGTCTGCCACGGCGAAAAGGGAATTATGCGCTTCAGCCTGATGATTCCTAATGAGAATTCCAATATAAAGAGCCTTACCGGCGGCACCGTCCGCAACGTCGTCGCGGACCACGCCGAAATGGTGCTCACGGGGGTTTCCTTCGCGAAAGCCGCCGAAGCCCTCGTCGGAAAAGAGAGAATCTCCCTCGTTGAGGAGGGGGACAAAGTAAGGGTCGTCGCCACCGGCGCGGCGGTTCACGCCTCCACCCCGGACCGGGGCGTCAACGCCATCGGCGTTCTCGCAAGCGCGGTTCTTGAGGCGGGGCTCGCAACCGGCGGCGGCAGAGCCGCCCTCGAGTTTATCGCCCGGGTGAACTCCGACTGCCACGGCGCCGCCCTCGGCGTGCCCCTTGCGGACGAACCCAGCGGCGCCCTCACCCACGTGGGCGGCGTAATCAAGACCGCCGGGGACAAATTTGACCTCACCATTGACATTCGCTACCCGGTCACCGCCGACGGCGACGTAATTTTTAAGACTATCAGCGACACCGTCGCCCCCTTCGGAGTGACCCTTTGCAATCTCACGGACAGCAAATGTATTTACACCCCGGCGCAGTCCGAGGTCATAAAGACCTGTATGGAGACGATAGACTCCGTCTTTCACCGGGAGGGCTGGACGCCCTACACCATGGGCGGCGGCACCTACGCGAGAAATATGCCCAGCGCCTACGCCCTTGGTCCGAAGGACCCGGACGCAGAGAGCCCTTACGGTCCTTATCGCGGAAGCATCCACCAGCCGGACGAAACCACCACGGTGAAGCTCCTTATGGACACAGCGAAAGTCTATGCAAGGCTTCTCATAAGGCTCGACGAGCTGGAGTTTTAAAGGCGGTCAAAATACGCGAAGCGCCCACCTGATGCGCGTTGTCCTTTGCGGCATAACGCGCACCGTGTTAAACTTACGCAAAACCGCAGGGGCGGGAAGTAGGCGCCCGAGAGCCGCGCACCCTCTACGGTAGGGCGGGCGTAGCCTGTGAGCGCGTCCAGTGGTTAAGAGGGGACCCCGAAAGTCGCAAGACTTTTGGGGAGGAGGAGCGGAAGCGGAGCGGCTTTCGGCGTTTCGCAAAGCGAAACACCGAAAAAGCGGAGTTTGCC
>JAEDJF010000063.1 GCA_016296485.1 Oscillospiraceae bacterium | reverse complement strand
GAATAAAAAAAGCGCCCCGTCGGGGCGCTTTTTTACTGCGTCAGATAAATTCCTCCGCCTCTTTTCCCGTCCAGAGGGTGATGGCGGTGGCGATGAAATGTTCGTGCTGAACTTTATAGGGCTCAAAGCGGACGAGGCGGAAAATTATATCCATTAAGATTCCGTTCCCGAAGACCGAAAGGATAGTTCCGAGCCCAACCGTCGCCCCGAGAGCCCAGCCGATAACGAGCACCGTCACGAAAATGAGGTTGTTGACCGTCCCGACGGAGAGGGCTCGAAAGCGCTTTCCGAGGGCGACGGTAAGGGAATCCCGCGCGCCGCAGCAAAGGGCGGCGTCCATATAAAAGTACTGCCCGAGACAGACAACGGCGAGCCCGAGAATGAAAACGGCGGCTTTCAGCCAGAGGGGACCAAGCGTCGGAACGAAGTCAAGATACTCAAAAATATCCGTAAAAATCCCGATGAGCACCGAGTCGAGCACCGTTCCGAAACCGATTTTCTCCTTGAGCATAAGGTCAACGGCGAGGACGGCGGCGGAAACGAGAATCGTCGCCGTGCCGTAGCTTATGGGAAAGGTGCGGCTCAGACCTTGATTGAGAGCGTTCCAGGGAGAGAGTCCTATGTCCGCCTTTATCTGAAGATATATTCCGAAAGAAATGAAAATCATCGTAAGAGAAATTACGAGAATCCGCATAAGGCGGTTCTTTCGGGGTGAAAGCCCCAGCCAAAGTTTTTCCATTTCGCACCTCGCCGGTTTAAAGAACTGAATTAAACTGATACTAACACAATTGCCTGAAAAAGTAAAGCGCAAAAACAACAAAAAATGAAACAAAAAATTCGTTTTTCGACACTATATATTACAGCGCCTCTTTAATATTAAATTTAAATAATATATTAAAAGTAATCTAATATACTTGAAAATATATAGCTTTTTATGTATAATAACTCTGAATAATGGATAATTGTGTTCACCGGAGGCGGAATATGAGAGAAATCTATCTTGATAACAGCGCGACGACCCGCGTATATAAAGAAGCGGCGGACGAAGCGTATTCCGCAATGACGGAGTTTTACGGCAACCCCTCCTCCCTCCACAACAAGGGGATAGAGGCGGAGCGGATAATGGAGGACGCCCGGAAAAAAATCGCCGCCGCCCTCGGCGCCGACGGCGGGGAGCTGGTCTTCACCTCCGGCGGAACCGAGGCGAATAACCTCGCGGTCATCGGCGGCGCCCTCGCGAAAAAGCGCCGGGGCAACCGGGTCGTAATTTCCGCCTATGAGCACGACTCGGTGATGAGAGCCGGGAAGTACCTTTCGGAAAACGGCTTCGACGTTGTCTGGCTTTCGCCGAACGAACGGGGCGAAATAACCCCCGAGGCGGTTTTTGAAGCCGTCAACGAAAAAACCGTCCTCGTCTCCGTGATGCTCGTCAACAACGAGGTGGGCGCAGTTAACCCCGTAGCGCAGCTTTCCGCCGCGGCGAAGCGCAAAAATCCCGACACCGTTTTCCACTGCGACGCGGTGCAGGCGTTTTGCAAAATGCCCTTTCGGGCGGATAAGCTCGGGGCGGATTTAGTCACCGTCACCGCCCACAAAATCGGCGGGCCGAAGGGCGTCGGCGCCCTTTGGATTAAAAAGGGCGCAAGGGTCCTTCCCCTTCATTTCGGCGGGGAGCAGGAAAAAGAAATCCGCCCCGGAACCGAAGCCCTTCCGCTAATTGCCGCCTTCGGCAAGGCGGCTGAAATTTCGAAAAACAGCCTTCCGGAGTTTCAAAAAAAGATGGAGGAGCTCAGAAACCTCCTCCTTGACGGGATAAAGGACGAACCGGGAATCCTCCTCAACTCAAAGGAGGGGGCGCTCCCCGGAATCGTCAATATCTCCGTTCCCGGGATAAGGAGCGAAATAATGCTCCATTTCCTTGAAAGCCGGGGAATTTACGTTTCGAGCGGCTCCGCCTGCGCCCAGGGGGCGAAGAGCCACGTGCTCAAAGCCATGGGCTACCCGCCGGAGAGAATAGACAACGCCCTTCGCATAAGCTTCGGGCGGGAAAATACGCCAAAGGACGTTGAGGAACTCCTTTCGGCGATAAAAGACGCAATGCGCGAGCTTTGCAGATAAAGAGGTATTTTAATGAAAGAAATCATTTTGATAAAATGCGGCGAAATTGCCCTTAAGGGGCTCAACCGCTCGGGCTTTGAGGACAGGCTCGTCAAAAACTGCAAAAGGCGCCTCGAGACCCTCGGCGAGTTCAAATGCTGGAAGGCCCAGTCCACCATATATATCGAGCCCCAGAGCGAGGACATTGACCTTGACGAGGCGGTTGCCCGCCTCCAGAAGGTTTTCGGAATAGTGGCGCTCACGAGAGCCTGCGTCGCCGAGAAAAACTGGGAGGACATCGCGGCGAAAGCCCCGGCTTACCTCGCGGACACCCTTCCTTACCTCAAGACCTTCAAGGTCGAGGCGAAGCGCAGCGACAAGAGCTTCCCGATGAAATCCCCGGAGATAAGCCGGGAGATGGGGGCGGTGCTCCTTTCGCGGTTCCACCACCTCAAAGTTGACGTAAACCACCCGGACATCGTCGTAATGGTGGAGATCCGGGAGAAATACGCCTATATCCACGGGGTCCAGCTCCCGGGCGCCGGCGGAATGCCCGTCGGGACAAGCGGGCGGGCGCTCCTCCTCATTTCCGGAGGAATCGACAGCCCCGTCGCCGGATATATGATGGCAAAGCGCGGAGTCGATATCTGCGCCCTCCACTTCCAGTCGCCGCCCTACACCGGCGAGCGCGCCTGGCTCAAGGTCCAGACCCTCACCGAAAAGCTCACGGAATACTGCGGCGTAATCGACCTTTTCTCTGCCGGGTTCACCGAGATCCAGGAGGAGATAAAGAACAAATGCCCCGAGGAGCTTTTCACCGTGATAATGCGCCGCTTTATGATGCGCGTCGCCCTTCGCCTTGCTGAAAAGGAGGACTGCGGCGCAATCATCACCGGCGAGAGCCTTGCCCAGGTGGCGAGCCAGACAATGCCGGCAATAGCCTGCACCGACGCCGTTTCGACTATCCCCGTTTTCCGCCCGCTTATAGGAATGGACAAGCAGGAGATAGTGGAAATCGCCGAAAAGATAGGCACCTTTGAGACCTCGATTCTGCCCTATGAGGACTGCTGCACGGTCTTTACTCCCCGCCACCCGAGGACGAGACCGACCCTCGAGATGATTGAGGAGGCGGAAAAAGCCCTCGACATCGAGGCTCTTGTGGACCGCTGTGAGATAAATCACAAAAGATTCAGACTTTACCCCGCAAAATGACAAATTTCTATGATAGTATTTTTTTGAAAGGAGTGATTTCATGCAGTCGGAGATACTTCTCTTGAGCAGCGTAAAGCACGATAAAATTGCTTCCCTTGTGCAAAGGGAGTTCGAGCTACTTGGAGTCACCAACATCAAGGGAGTCCGCATTGACGCGGAGCGTCAGGCGATACATAAGGCTGTGGCGCAGGCGATTGCGGACTATAACGTAATAATGATAATCGGCGGAATGGGCGAGGGGGAGAACAACATCACCCCTGCGGCGGTAGCCGCCGCCGTCGGCTTCCCGACGGTTTCAAAGGACGGGGAGGTCTTCCCCGAAGGGGCGGAAATTTTCCGCAACAAAAAAGGAAAACCCAGCGGCTGCGCCATCGCCCAGGGTAACCAGTGCATTATAATGCTCCCGGGGGACAAGGAGTCCTTCCAGTTCATGCTCTGCTACCGGGTGACGAAATATCTTGCGGACTTCATCGGAAGACCCTATTACCTCAAGACCCTCCGCGCCGACGGAATTGCGAAGGACAAGGCGGAGGAAGCGCTTCGCGGACAAAAGACCTTCGGCGCCGCAGTTCAGGTCTTTGAGGACGGGGGCGAAACCGCCGTCCAGATTTACGCCTCCGGCGCAAACGGAGCCGAGGCGAAGGAGCGGGGCTCCGCCGCAATGAAAAACGCAATCTCCGCCCTCGGAAGCTCCGTCTACGCGGTGGACGCGGAGAACGTCGGACAGGCGTTCGCCCGGGAGCTTGCGAAAAAGGGGCTTAAAACCGCCATCGCCGTTGAGGGCGTACAGAAGCTCGAAATAATGGGCGCCGCCTTTACGAGCGAATATATCGACAACTACCTCGGCACCTCCCAGGGGGTCGAGAAATACGAAATTCCCGAAAAGCTGCTCCGCCGCCACGGCGCCAACAGCGACTGGACCGCCGCAGTTCTCGCCGGGGAGGTCAACAAGCACTACGGCGCCAATATCGGCATCGCCGTGACCATGGACGTCGAAAGACCCGGGGACGGGGCGAACGTCGCCGTCTG
Source organism: Oscillospiraceae bacterium (assembly GCA_016296485.1). Taxonomy (GTDB): domain Bacteria; phylum Bacillota; class Clostridia; order Oscillospirales; family Ruminococcaceae; genus UMGS1668. Next base: position 4,480 of record JAEDJF010000063.1, on the reverse strand, counting down.
TATGGGCGACAACGTCTGGACCGAGCGGGTCTTTGCCGACGGGAGGGACGAGCTCGTCGCCGCCGCCGGAAAGAGGGCAATCCACCTTGCGAGGGCGGTTGCCTCCGCCTATCCCAAGGTTTACGGAAACGCCGTGTCGCTGATGGGCGCGGTTTCCGGAAAGACGAAATTCGCCACCGGAAGCACCGAGCGCAAGCAGAAATGGTACGCCCGGTTCGTCCCGATGAAGGGCGACAGCGCCGGCGAGCTCATAAGAAAGACAATTTTCATTCTCTGCGTGCTCGTTTTCCTCGGCTGTATGGGCTATCTGAGCACGAAGCTCTTCGACAGCATCAACCACCGGAGCCTTGCGGCAAACCTCCAGGGGCTTCTTAACGAAAATATCGAAACTCCGGACGACTGGGAGTTCCTCGACAAGTTCTATGACCTTTACCGGGAGAACGAGGACCTCATCGGCTATATCCAGATTGAGGGCACCAACGTGAACTTCCCGGTGGTCCAGACCACCGAGCCCGGCAAGGACGGCTCAAAGGGGCAGTATTACCTGCGGCGCGACTACTACGGCAACAACTCCATGTACGGAACGCCCTTCCTCGACTACCGCTGCAACGCCTATCCGGACTACCGCAGCACCAACCTTATCATCTACGGACACAACGTCTATGACGACGGAAAGATGTTTTCCGATCTCAACAAATACCGCAAGCTCTCTTTCTATAAAGAGCACCCGGTAATTCAGTTCGACAGCCTTTACGAGGAGAATAAATGGCTCGTCATCGGCGTAGTTCTCACCAACGCTTACAGCAAGGACGGACCCATCTGGGACTACAATAACTTCATAAACGGCGACGAAGCCGAGACCCAGGAGTTTATAAACGAGGTCGCGAAGCGCACCATGGTCGTAACGGGCGTTGACTACAACGCCAAGGACAGCTTCCTCACCCTCTCCACCTGCTGCTACGATTTCACCGACGCCAGGGTTGTAATCATCGCCAGAAGAGTCAGGGACGGCGAGGACATAAGCAATCTCGACACCTCGAAGGCTTACTACAACTCCAACCCTCTGATGCCCGATAAATGGTACGCCGCCATTTCCCAGGCGCAGAAGTCCGACGCGGACGCAGCTTTCGGCGACGCGGAGGACGTTAGCTCCTCCTCCGAAAGCTCCGCCGAAGGCGAAGTCACCGGAATCGAAATCATCAGAAAGCCCGAAAAGCTCACCTATAAAGTGGGCGAAAGGCTCGACACCTACGGAATGGTACTTCGGGTGTATAGAACCGACGAGAGCGGAAACGAAAGCTACGAGGATATTTACGAGGACTTTGAAGTCTATCCCGGCGGAAAGTTCGACGCCGAGGGCGAAATCGAAATAACCGTGTATTACGACGAGTTCGCCGCGACCTTTACGGTAAGGGTCGAAGGCACCTCCGAGAGCTCCTCGAGCAGCTCGGAGAGCAGCTCCTCCGAAGTTAAAATCACCGGCGTGAAAATCGCCAGAAAGCCGGACAAACTCACCTATACGGTGGGCGAAAAGCTCGACACCGCAGGGCTCACCCTTACGGTTACAAAGAGCGACGGCAGCACCGAAACGGTCACCACCGGATTTGAGGTGAAGCCGAAGGACGCCTTTACAACCGAGGGTCAGAAAGAAATAACCGTCTATTATAAGGACTTCACGGCGTATTTTACCGTGGAGATAAAGACCGCTTCCTCCTCCGAGAGCAGCGAGCCGCCCTCCTCCGAAAGCTCGGAGGAGACAAGCTCCGACAGCTCTTTGATTGATATAAGCGAGAGCGAAAGCCAAAGCGAAAGCGAAAGCCAGAGCCAGAGCCAGAGCGAAAGCGGAAACACGACGCCGCCCATTGAGGGCAGCTCCGTGAGCATCAAGCGCCCGGCGAACAAGGCGCCCGCAAGCGTCGTTTCCGTCGGCGGCTCCTACAGCCCATATTATGAGGATTCGCTCATTGATACCGTTATCATAAACGGAACGACAATGAGCGTTTACGACGCCGTCTGCCAGATAGTGGCCTACGAGGCGGGCAAGGGGCAGCCGGACGAGCACGTCAAGGCCCAGGCGGTCGCCACCTATACCTACGTTATGTATAACGGCGGCAGGATCAGCGCCGGCACGAGCACCGCGAAGCTCGACAGCCAGATAAAAAGGTGCGTTGCGGAGGTAATCGGCTACGCCGTTCTTGACAACAGAAGCGATGACTACATCCTCGCAACCTATTTTTCCGAAAGCTGCGGCGCGACCGCCGCGGCGGAATGGGTCTGGGGCTACCCGAACAGGAACCTCCTTTCCGTTTCTTCCCCGGTTGACGGCTTTACGCCGACAACTTACAGAATCTCCTCCACGGATTTCGCAAAGAAGGTCAAAAGCAACGCTAATATAGACCTCAGCGGCGACCCCTCGAATTGGATAAAAATAGTGAGCTACTGGGGCGACACCCCCTACGTTAACAAAATCACCCTCGGGGGAACGAGCTACACCGGACGAAAGCTCCGGGAGACGGTTCTCGGCGGGGCGAACCTTCGCTCCACCGCCTTCAGCGTTGAGTACGATTCCGGAAGTAGGGAATTTGTTTTCACGATGTACGGCTACGGTCACGGCGTCGGAATGAGCGCCGTCGGCTCCATTGCCTACGCGAAGCAGGGCTATTCCTGGGACGAGATACTGCTCAAGTATTACTCCAACTGCTACATAGCGTATAAATACTGAAAAAGAGAAAGCGCCGCTTCCTGCGGCGCTTTCTTTAAAATAAAAAGCCGTCCGTGCTCATTTGAGCACGGACGGTCTTTTTTTATATGCTTAAATAATAATGCTTTCCCCGGTCATGGCGGCGGGCTTTTGAAGCCCGAGCATTTTGAGCATAGTCGGGGCAATGTCCGCAAGGACGCCGCCACAGCGAAGCTCGCAGGGGTAGTTGTAGACGATAAAGGGAACGGGGTTCGTGCTGTGGGCGGTAAAGGGCGCGCCGTTTTCCGAAAGCATAACGTCGGCGTTGCCGTGGTCGGCGGTGATGATTGCGGCGCCGCCGAGCTCCTTTATCTTCGCCGTGATTTTCCCGACGCACTCGTCTACCGCCTCGCAGGCGGCGACCGCCGCCTTAAAAACGCCGGTGTGTCCGACCATGTCGGTGTTGGCGAAGTTGAGGATAATTACGTCGTGCTTTCCGCTTTCAAGCTCCGAAAGGAGCTTTTCGGTGACAAGATAGGCGCTCATCTCGGGCTTGAGGTCATAGGTCGCAACCTTCGGGGAGGGGATGAGGTCCCGGTCCTCCCCGGGATAGGGCGCTTCGACGCCGCCGTTAAAGAAAAAGGTGACATGGGCGTATTTTTCCGTCTCCGCTATCCGAAGCTGATTTAAGCCGAGCTTCGAGATATATTCGCCGAAGGTGTCCTCAAGGCTCTGGGGCGGGAAGGCGACGGAGACGCCGGAAATTTCGGCGTCGTACTGCGCCATGCAGACGAAATTTACGTTAAGGGCTTCCCTTGGGAAGCCGTCAAACTCCCTGTCAACGATGGCTCTCGTGAGCTCGCGGGCACGGTCCGGGCGGAAGTTATAGAAAATTACCGAGTCGCCGTTTTTTATTTGAGCACCGTGCTCACAGCAGAAGGGAACGATAAATTCGTCGGTAACGCCCTCGTCGTAGCTTTGCGAAACGCCGGCGACGGGGTCATCAAAGAAGGGCGCTTCGCCCCGGACAATGGCGTTATAGTGGCGCTCGACCCTGTCCCAGCGCTTATCCCTGTCCATTCCGTAGTAGCGCCCGCCGACGGTGGCAATTTTGCCGATTCCGGCTTCGGCGAGCTTCGCCGAAAGGCGCTCAACAAAGCCCTTTCCGGAGCTTGGCGGGACGTCCCGCCCGTCGGTGAAGCAGTGGACGTAAAGGCGCTCTACGCCCCGCCTTTTCGCCATGTCGATGAGGGCGAAGAGGTGGTCGAGGTGGCTGTGGACTCCGCCGTCCGAAAGAAGCCCCATGAGATGAAGGGCGCCGCCCCCGCGGCAGCTCTCCATTGCGGAGACGAGCGCCGGGTTTTCAAAGAAATCCCCGTCCGAAACGGACTTCGTGATGCGGGTGAGGGGCTGATAGACAATGCGCCCGGCGCCGATGTTGGTGTGCCCAACCTCGGAGTTCCCCATCTGTCCCGCAGGAAGCCCCACGTCCAGCCCCGAAGCCCCGATTATGGTCATGGGCGACTCGGCTTTTATCCGGTCGAGGTTCGGCATCCTGGCGGCGCGGATGGCGTTGCCGTAGTCGCTCTCGTTATAGCCGAAGCCGTCGAGTATCATTAAAACAAGAGGTTTCATACTTTCTCCTTATTTCGAGGCGGCGGCGACGATTGCGGCGAAATCCGGCGCTTTGAGGGAGGCGCCGCCGATGAGCCCGCCGTCGACGTCCTCTTTGGAAAGGAGCTCCGCGGCGTTTTTGGCGTTCATGCTGCCGCCGTACTGAATGGTGATGCCCTCGGCGGC
>JAEDJF010000062.1 GCA_016296485.1 Oscillospiraceae bacterium | reverse complement strand
TTTCCGCCGCCGGCTACCTCAACGAGACGGACACAAGGGGCAAAAAGCGCAAGGCGGTAATCGACGCCGTCGCCGCCGTAATAATTCTTGAAAGCTACCTCCAGTGGCGCAAAAACCACCCCGGAGAGTTTTAAAGAAGGGGGATAACTCCGATGAAAAAACTCCCGAAGAATTTCGGAAAGATGGTCGGCGGGAAGCGCCGCTTCCGCAAAAAAGGCGCCTCCCTCGCGGTGAAAATCTCGATTTTCGCCCTTCTTGCGAAGTTCGTCTTTAAGCTCCTGACGGCGCTCTTTTTCCTTTTCCCGTACAGCGTCGAGAAAAAAGAGAACGGCTGGAGCGCGAAAGCAATTCTTTACGGCGTAAGCTGCACGAAGAAATATAACGAAACTACGCAAAAGACGGACACCACCGTCAACCTGCATCCCCTCGGAATAATCAGCGATCAGCTCAGAACTGCGAAGAATCTCGTCCTTCATAAGTAATACAAATAGTAAAAATGCCCTCCGTTTATACGGAGGGCATTTTTTACGTCCGGTCGCCGGAGCGATATTACGTCAGATTCAGCTTCTTTTTGAGGATTCTGCAGTCAATCCAGAAAAGCCCGGCAGCGCAGAGAAGCACAAAAACGTCAATAATGCCGAAAAAGATGTACGCCATCTGGTAGCCGTCGAGGGCTTCCATATTGCTGATAAAATCGACTATGGCGTCAAAGAGGAAAAAGTCGCCCCCGAAGCTCATAAGGAGCACCACGCCCACAATGGCAAGCACCTGGAGCGCGCCCTGAAGTCCGATATAGACGGCGGCGGAGGCGATGAATTTGTGGGAGTTGAAAAGTTGCCCGATGCACATACAAAGGTAGTAGAACAAAAAGCTGAGCCCAAGGCAGGCGATGAAGAAAACGATGAGCAGCAGATCAAGGAAGAAATCCTTTACTGAATATTCATAGAAGAAAGTGTTGAAAAAGTCTCTGTAACCTCCCCAAAAGGTGGGCGCCACGGTGAGTACGCCGAGAAGGCAGCTTCCGAAGAACCAGGTGATTGCCGGAATCAGCTTCGCGAGGATATTTTCCTCGACGCTCACCGGGAGGGTGAACATAAGGTAGCCCTCGTTTCCGAGAAGGTTCTTGTAAAACCGCATTATAATCACAATGAACGTGGTTATGGCAAGAGCGATTGCGAGAAGCACGTAGAGCGAGCCGAAGGTGGTAATAAGGGTGTCGACGAGCTTTGCAAAGGGGTAGTTTCCGCTCTTGTTGACGTTATGTCCGATGAGCCTTACGGCGTAGGAAAAGCCGGAAACGAGCACGAGCATCGCATAAATGGGCAGGAAATAGATTGCCGTTGCCCGATATTCATATTTTAAAAGCTTGCTCAGCATCTGAACACCTCCCTGAATACCCCGTCGAGGGATTTTCCGCTCTCCTGGCGGATGTGGTCGCAGTTGTCAAAAATCGTGATTTCTCCGTTTTTGAGGAAAATCGCCTCGTCGAGAATGTTCTCAATCTCCATTATAAGGTGGGTCGAGATGATGACCGTGGCGTTTTCGTTGTAGTTGCCGATGATGGTGTTTATGATATACTCCCTCGCGGCGGGGTCGACGCCGCCGATGGGCTCGTCGAGGACGTAAAGGTCCGCCTTTCTCGCCATCACGAGAATGAGCTGAATCTTCTCCTGGTTGCCCTTTGAAAGGGTGCGAAGGCGGGCGTGCTCGTCAATGCCAAGGTCGTGAATGAGCTTGTGGGCAAGCTCCTTGTCGAAGTTGGAATAGAACTCCCCGAACATCGTTACGAGGTCCGCAACCCTCATCCAGTCGTTGAGATAGCTTTTGTCCGGAAGATAGGCGACGGAGTTCTTGCTCTCAATGCCGATGGGGCTGCCGTTTATGCGGATTTCGCCGCCGCTCGGCTGGATAAGCCCGGAAATGAGTTTAATGAGCGTCGTTTTGCCGCTGCCGTTTGGTCCAAGAAGACCGATTATCTTTCCCCGGTAAATGGAAAGGTTTATTTCCTTGAGGGCGGTTTTGCTTCCGAAGTTTTTCGTAAGCCCCCGGGTCTCAAGAATTACAGGATTTTGCTCCAAATCAGTTCACCTCTTTCATCTCGCTTGCAATGGAAATGGCGTCCTCGCGGGAAAAACCGAGGTCCCCCATTGCGGAGAAAAACTTGTTTACGCTCGCCTTCGCGAGCGCCTTTCTTTCTGTTTCAATGAGCGAAAGGTCGCTTGTCACGAACCTTCCACTGGTGCGTTCGGAATAGATAAGCCCGCCCGCCTCAAGGGTGGCGAGGGCTTTTTGCATGGTGTTTGGGCTTACGGCTGCCTCCTCCGCCAGCTCCCGCACCGACGGGAGCCGCCCGCCGGGCTCGTATTTTCCGGTTACGACCCTGTGGACGATTTCGTCAATGAGCTGGAGATGTATCGGCTTTCCGTTTTCAAAATTCCAACCCGTAAGATCACCGCCTCTCTGTATTATTGTATCACTACACTAATACAATAATACAGTTTTGTCTTTTTGTCAATAGTTTTTTTTGAAAAAATAAAGAGGGGCTTCCAACTTGGGAAGCCCCTCTTTATTGTGACCGGAAAATAAGCCGGGTTCTGTAATGACGGCAATCTATCTTCGCCGCCGGTCGCCCGTGCGGCTTAAATGCCACCTTTGCGGAGGGAGCCGGGCCGGCTCCTTATCTCCTGTACGGTGTTGCTCCGGATAGGGTTTACAGGCGCTCTGCGTTACCGCAGGGCGCGGTGAGCTCTTACCTCGCCTTTCCACCCTTACCGCGAAATCGCGGCGGTATATCTCTGTTGCACTCTCCCTGGGGTCGCCCCCGGCTGCCGTTAGCAGTTATCCTTGCCCTTGGAGCCCGGACTTTCCTCGCGCGCGTCCTTTCGGAACTGCGTCCGCTGCCGTCCTTTCCGCTCACGGTTAATAATTATAACCTATATATTACTTTATGTCAAACGGGTTTTGCGCCGTTATGAATAAAATTATGTCGAATTAAAGCAAAAATGCAGGAAGAAAGTTTTGAATTTTTGATAAATAAAACTTGCATTTTACGCCGAGTTGGCATATAATAAACTACGGTATTTGAAAAAACGCTTGTCTTAAAATTCAAAATTGGGGGATTTTTTATGGCATTCAAAAGTGAGTATCTTGAAAGAGTGTACGAAAGCGTTGAAAGGAGGAACGCCGGGGAAAAGGAATTTCTCCAGGCGGTGAAAGAGGTCTTTACCTCCCTTGAACCAGTTATCGAAAGAAACCCGGAGTACGAAAAATGGGGCATAATGGAGCGCATTTCCGAGCCGGAGCGCTTTGTCCAGTTTCGCGTGACCTGGGTTGACGACAGCGGAAAGGTTCGGGTCAACCGGGGCTACCGGGTCCAGTTCAACTCCGCCATCGGTCCTTACAAGGGCGGAATCCGCCTCCACCCCTCCGTAAACGCCTCCATAATTAAATTTCTCGGCTTTGAGCAAACCTTTAAGAACAGTCTTACCGGGCTTCCCATGGGCGGCGCCAAGGGCGGAAGCGACTTTGACCCCCGGGGCAAGTCCGATATGGAAATTATGCGTTTTTGCCAGAGCTTTATGACCGAGCTTCAGCGCCACATCGGTGCCGATACGGACGTACCTGCCGGAGATATCGGCGTTGGCGGCAGGGAAGTGGGCTATCTTTTCGGTCAGTATAAGCGACTTCGCAACGAGTTCACCGGCGCCCTTACGGGCAAGGGGCTTTCCTTCGGCGGAAGCCTTGTGAGAACGGAAGCAACGGGCTTCGGTCTTTGCTATTTCACAAGGGAGATGCTCGCCTCCAAAGGCGAGAGCTTCGAGGGCAAGCGCGTGCTCGTCTCCGGCGCGGGGAACGTTGCAATTTATGCCTGTAAAAAAGCGACGGAGCTCGGCGGCAAGGTCGTTGCCATGAGCAACAGCTGCGGCTACGTCACGGACGAGAGCGGTATTGACTACCGTGTGCTCGAAAAACTCTATGAGCGCCGCGCGCCCATTTCCGAATATGTAAACGAAGTCCCGACGGCTAAATACGTCGAGGGCAGCAGAAATATGTGGTTCGACGTAAAGGCGGAGGTTGTGCTCCCCTGCGCGACCCAGAACGAAATCGACGGGGAAGCCGCCAGGGCAATCGTTGCCGGCGGCGCCATCGCCGTCGCCGAGGGCGCGAATATGCCCAACACCCCCGAAGCAATAGAGGTTTATAAAAAAGCGGGCGTTCTCTATGCCCCCGGAAAGGCTTCAAACGCCGGCGGCGTAGCCACCTCGGGTCTTGAAATGTGCCAGAACAGCGCGCGCCTCAGCTGGAGCTTCGAGGAAGTTGACAGACGCCTCGATGATATAATGAAAAATATCTATAAGAGCTGCGTAGAGGCGGCGGCGGAGTACGGCTTCGGCTACGACCTTGAGGCGGGCGCCAATATCGCTGGCTTCAAAAAAGTCGCCGACGCGATGATTGCCGAGGGTGTCGTTTATTAATTACTCCTTTACTATATATCGGATTTTGGCTTGTTTGACGCGAAAAGCGGTGCGGCATTTTGCCGCACCGCTTTCGTGTTTTTATTTAAGTTTTTTGAGTTCGGAGTCGAGCCGGCAGCCGCACTTCGGGCAATAAACCGAAGGACCTTTCCGAAGGCTGAGCGGGGCGCCGCATTTCGGACAGCGATAAAAAAGCAGAAGCTGTAATTCGTTAAGGAAAAAAAGTACCGCGCCGGCAATTGCTATCCAGGTATGCCCGGAGCACATTCCGGCGAAAATCAGAGCCATAGAAAGAAAAATGCCCGGCAAATAGACGATATAACTTATTCTGTAATTCACGGCTGTCCCTCCCTGTCTGTAAGTATAGCACATAGGGGAACGTATAGCAACTGAGCCGCCCCGGTCGGGGCGGCTCAGTCAATTATTCTTTATCTTTGTTTCCGCAGCCGCTGCAGCCGGAGCACCCGCCGCAGCCACAGCCGCAGCCGCCCTTTTTGCGGCGCTTGACGCTTGCGCGGACCGCCGCCACCAAGAGAAGGGCGATGCCCGCGAGAATAAGATAATCGGAAAGCTGCATAAAATCACCTCATATGAATAGTTGCGCTATCTGGTAAACGGCGGCGCCGCAGACCCAGGCAACGGCGCACTGGAAAATCACTGTTCCCACCGTCGCGAGGGAGGAGTTGAGCTCCTTTTTGATGGTCGCAACCGCCGCTACGCAGGGAGTATAAAGAAGCGTGAACACAAGGAAGCTGACCGCAGAAGCGGGGGAGAACATGGCGCTGAGCACGGAGCTGAGCTCGGCGGTGCTCGTTCCGGTGAGTACGCCGAGGGTGCTCACCACCGCCTCTTTCGCGGTGAAACCGCTTATGAGGGAGGTGGTTATCCGCCAGTCGTTAAAGCCAAGCGGAATAAATACCGGGGAAATGACCCTTCCGATGGCGGCAAGAATGCTGTCCGCGCTGTTTTCGACGACGTTGAGTCTCGTGTCGAAGGTCTGGAGGAACCAGATGATGACCGTCGCAACGAAAATGACTGTGAACGCCTTCGTGATGAAATCCTTGGTCTTTTCCCAAAGGAGGAGCCCGACGCTCTTTGCCGTCGGGAAACGGTAGTTAGGAAGTTCCATTACGAAGGGAACGGGCTTTCCTCTAAAGGCGGTTTTCTTGAGCACCAGCGCCAGCAGCACCGCAAGAACTATGCCTCCGGCGTAGAGGGAAATCATCGCGAGGGCGGCGTGCTCCGGGAAGAACGCCGCAGAAAAGACGGCGTAAATCGGAATTTTGGCGCTGCAGCTCATAAAGGGCGTGAGGAGAATGGTCATTCTCCTGTCGCGCTCGGAGGAAAGGGTCCGGGTCGCCATTATTGCCGGGACGGTGCAGCCGAAGCCGATGAGCATCGGGACGAAGCTCCGCCCGGAAAGTCCGATTTTTCGGAGCAGTTTATCCATAACGAAGGCGACCCTCGCCATATATCCCGTGTCCTCGAGAATCGAGAGGAAGAAAAAGAGCACCACTATGAGCGGGAGGAAGCTGAGCACGCTTCCGACCCCGGCGAAAACGCCGTCGATAACGAGGCTCTGCACCACCGGGTTTATGCCGTAGGCGGTGAGGGCGGAGTCCGCAAGCTCCGTGACAAAATCAATTCCAAGAGCCATAAGGTCCGAAAGGAAGGAGCCGATGACCCCGAAGGTGAGCCAGAAGATGAGGAACATCACCCCGAAGAAAACCGGCAGCGCGAGATATTTGTTCGTCACGATTTTGTCGATTTTAAGACTGCGGAGCCGCTCCTTGCTCTCGTGGGGCTTTTTGACCGTCGCGCGGCAGACCTTTTCGATGAAGTCGTACCGCATTGTCGCCATGGCGGCGTTGCGGTCGAGGTCCTCCTCGGTCTCCATCTGGATTATGTCGTGTTCCGCGAGCTCCAGCTCGTTTTCGTCGAGCCCGAGGGCGGAAATGACCTCCCGGTCGTCCTCAATGAGCTTAACCGCCGCGAAGCGCGGTGGAATCCCGTTTTTCTCCGCGTGGTCCTCAACTACGTGGGAGAGGGAGTGGATACAGCGGTGTATCGGTCCCTCGTCGCAAAAGTCGATGACCTTCGGAAGGACCCTGCCCCGGGCAATCTCCACCGCCTTGTCAACGAGCTCGGCAATGCCCTCGTTCTTTGCGGCGCTAATGGGAACAACGGGAACGCCCATAAGCCTTGAAAACTCCGGAATATTGACGGAGCCGCCGTTTTCCCGCACCTCGTCCATCATATTGAGGGCGATGACCGTGGGGATTTTGAGCTCGAGAAGCTGGAGCGTGAGGTAGAGGTTCCGCTCGATGTTCGTGGCGTCAACGATATTAATTATTCCGTCCGGGTGTCCGCTCAAAATGAAGTCCCGGGTGACGATTTCCTCGCTGGTGTAGGGTCTTATGGAGTAAACGCCGGGAAGGTCCACCACCGTGCAATCCCGGGCGCCCTTTACGGCGCCCATCTTTTGGTCAACGGTGACGCCGGGGAAGTTGCCTACGTGCTGGTTCGAGCCGGTGAGGCAGTTAAAAAGCGTTGTTTTTCCGCAGTTCTGGTTTCCCGCAAGGGCAAAAATCATTTCGCGTCACCTTCTTTCGGGACGACCTCGATTTGCTCGGCGTCGTCCTTTCTTATGGTGAGGGAGTAGCCCCTTAGATGTATTTCTATCGGGTCGCCGAGGGGCGCGACCTTATAGACGGAAACCTCGGTTTTCGGGATTATCCCCATATCGAGGAGCCGAAGGCGCAGCGCGCCCTCTCCGCCGACCTTGGTGATAACCGCTTTTTTCCCAATTTCAAGATTATTGAGAGTCATTATGTACCTCCGTTAGTTAGGTTTGACTAACCTTGTATGATATAAGGTTAGCACAGCCAAACTCCAATGTCAAGAAAAGAAAACCCAAAAAATAAAAAAACGGCATTTTCAGCAAAAAAAGATTAAGACTTTTTTAAATTTTATTGCTTCTTACAATACAAAAAACGCCAAAAACCACGGGTAAAAGGTAATAATATACTAATAGGCGAAAATATTTTTGTGGATTTCGCGGCACACCCAGGCATTAAAAAATTCCAGAAATTGAGATAAAATATTAGAGCGCCGCGGAAAATGATATTAATATGTATATACATTATAATAATATACAATTAGGAGGAATAAAATTGAAAGCGGGCACTATTGACCCAGTGTATGAAATTACGGAAACGAGAGTAAAGGACAAATATCTCGGCGAAATTACGTCCTACGGAATAAACGGAAGGGACGCCGCCACCGGGGAGACCTTCAGCGCTGAAAGGCTCACCTTTGATAAAAATTTTGCCGAAAGGCTTTCACGGGTTTTGACGGAAAACGGCGTATCCGTCGTCCAGGCGGGGGACGTTATCCGCGATTTGATAATTGAAGCGGCGGAAACCGTATAAAAAAGGTCCTGTTCCATTTGGAACAGGACCTTTTCGCTTCATATTTTCTTTATCCTTTTTATCACAAGGGAGGAAACGACGCCGATGAGGATTCCGGAAATCGTTCCGGAAACCGCCAGAGCGGGGAGGTAATAGGCGATTTGTTCCGTTCCCATAATTATCACAGCCATAATGATTTGCCCGACGTTGTGCATCACAGCGCCGGTGATGCTCACGCCGATGACGGAGAACTTGTCCGACTTTTTGAGCAGGTACATCACGAGGAGCGAAAGCGCTGCTCCCGCAAGGCTGTAAGCCAGCGCCATCACGTTTCCGAAAAGGAGGGACACAAGGAAAACCCTCACAAGGGAAACGATACAGGCGTCCCCGAAGCTCATTCGGTAGAGCACGAAAATAATCACGATATTAGCGAGCCCCATTTTGATTCCCGGAACGGCGAAGTTCAGGGGAAAAAGGGTCTCGATATAGGACATTATCATGGCCAAAGCAATAGTAAGACCGAGAAAAGCAACTCTTTTAATCTTCATAAGCTATCACGACACAAAATCGATTTCGGCTTCGCCGGCACCGATTATTTTAATAACTGTTTTGTTGGGAAGGCAGGTGATGGTCTCCCCGGTTTTGTCAATGGAATGCTGGTTGACGCAGATTTTGTCGGGACAGGAAGCCTCGGCAACGTCTGCAGAGCCGTCTTTGATGACAAGGATATTGTACCCGCCGTTTTCGCTCTCAAGGCGGATTTCGGCGTCCCTGTCGAGAGGATATTTCGCCGTTTCGACGCCGTCAACAACGACGACGGCGAAGGCGCCCTCCTCCTTTGAAAGCTCAACCCCGAGCCAAATCCCCAGGGCGGCAATCAGAACGGCGGCGATAAGAATAAAGTCGTTTCGGATTTTTTTATCTTTAAAAAGCTTCATAGATAATTCGCGAGCGGCGCGCCGACCGAAGACGGCGCGCCGCTTTCCTTTGTTTTAAGATATTTGCTCAGATCTTGTGGAGCTCAAGGCAGC
>JAEDJF010000061.1 GCA_016296485.1 Oscillospiraceae bacterium | reverse complement strand
AGGCGAAGCGCCAGCAGCGCCCAAACCCAGTAGCGCCACTTTGCCCGGAAGCGGTTTTCCGTAAGTTTAGAAAAAAGGATTATCGTAAGTATCGCCGCTCCGGAGGTCAGCGAAATTTCAAGAGCGTCGATAAAAACCTTTTCAAGCATCGCGTTCTCCCCTCTTTTCAATTTGCTTTCTGATATATAAGTACGGAATTATTTGGATTTTTTTGCTTCGTTTATAAATTTTTGAAGCTCGTCGAGTTCCTTTTCGTCAATGGTGTTGTTTTCATAGAGGTTCGCGATAAGCGCCTTTACGGAGCGACCGCAGAGCTTTCCCATAACGGAATTGCTCTCAAAGGCGAGGTACTCCTCCTCTGAAATGAGGGGGAAATAGAGATTCTTTTTGCCGCTCGCCATGGGCTCGCAGCGAAGAAAGCCCCGCTCCGTAAGGCGGGAAAGGAATTTGAGCACCGTTGTGGGCGCCCACTTTTTGTCCCCGAGGCTTTCCTCAATATCGGTGCGGGAAACGGGCTTTCCCGCCTCCCAGATTATCATCATAAGCTCCAGCTCCGAGCTTGGGAGATGGACGATTTCTTTTCTTTCGGACATAGCTTGGCACACTCCTTCGACGATTGTCTAATATAGCTATATTCTACACTTGTCGAATATGTTTTGTCAATAGTTTACAGCAAAAAAAGCGCCGCATTGCGGCGCTTTTTCACAGTAGTTTATTACATTGACTCCGGAACGGTCACTTTGAGCATTGTGAGGACGTTCTTGATGGTGGTCTTTGCCGCAAGGCAGAGGGCGATTCGGGCGTACATCACGTCCTCCTCGACGCCGCGGCAGCGGCAGGCGTTGTAGAACTGGTGGAACATTGTCGCGAGGTCCACGGCGTATTTGGTGATTCTTGCGGGGTTATAGGATTTTACGGATTCCGCAATCTCTACCGGGAACTTCGCAATCTCGGAAACGAGGGCGAGTTCCTCCGGCTCGGTGTAGTTGTAAAGAGAAATATCCTCTTTAGGCGTTACGCCCTCCTCCGCAAGCGCCCGGAGAATGGAGCAGATTCTCGCGTGGGCGTACTGGACGTAATAAACCGGGTTCTGGTTCGACTGCTCAACCGCAAGGTCAAGGTCGAAAATGAGGTGGGTGTTGGGCTCGCGCATATTGAAAAGGAAGCGGGCGGCGTCAATCGGCACCTCTTCGAGAAGGTCGGTGAGGGTGATGGCTTTGCCGGTGCGCTTGCTCATTCTTTCGGGTTTGCCGTTTCTCATAAGCTCAACAAGCTGCATCAAGACGACGTCCAGCTTGTCCCCGTCGAGACCAACGGCGTCCATGGCGCCCTGGAGCCTTGCGACGTGACCGTGGTGGTCGGCGCCCCAGACGTTGATGACCCTGTCAAAGCCGCGCTCCGCGAATTTGTTGTAGTGATAGGCTATGTCTCCGGCAAAATAGGTGGGGTTGCCGTTGGCGCGGATAATTACGTCGTCCTTGAGCTCGAGAGCTTCAATCTGCTTGTCCGTTTTGCCCTCGGCTTTAAGGCGGGCGGTGAGAACCTCGGCGTTCTTGTACCAAAGGGCGCCGTCCTTTTCATAGGTGAGCCCTTTGTCCGTAAGGATTTTTACGATTTTGTCGATGCTGCCGTCTTTATAAAGGCTGCTCTCCCGAAACCACACGTCGTAGTTGATGCGGTATTTGCCGAGGTCGCGCTGAAGCCCGTCGACGTTCGCCGGAAGGGCGTAGTCAACGAGCGCCTTCCTTCTCTCGGCGGAGTCCGCCTCGAGGTATTTGTCGCCGTGGATGTCGGCGAATTCCTTGGCGCGGACCTTGATGTCCTCGCCGTGGTAGCCGTCCTCCGGGAACTCGACGGCGTCCTCGCCTTTATAGAGCTGGAGGTATCTCGCCTCGAGGGATTTTCCGAATTTCTCAATCTGGTTGCCCGCGTCGTTGACGTAAAATTCTCTCGTCACGTCGTAGCCGCACCAGGAAAGAGCTTCGGCGAGCCCGTCGCCGATGGCGCCGCCCCGGGCGTTGCCCATGTGCATGGGTCCGGTGGGGTTGGCGGAGACGAACTCGACCATTACCTTCTGACCTTTGCCGAAGTCGCTCTTGCCGTAGTCGTCCTTTTCGGTGAGAACGGCGGAAACGGTCTCGGCGTACCAATGGGGCGCGAAGAAGACGTTGAGGAAGCCGGGACCGGCAACCTCCGCCTTTTCAAAATAGCTGCCGTCAAGGTCAAGGTGAGCAGCGATTGCTTCGGCAATCTGTCTCGGAGCTTTTCGGAAAGCCCTTGCGGAGACCATCGCCACGTTGGACGCGAGGTTTCCGTTCTTGGTGTCCGCCGGGATCTCGATGATGAATTCCGGAATTTCCCCCTCCGGAAGTTCCCCGGCGGAAACGGCGGCTCTGACCGCCTTTTCAATAAGCTCTCTGTACTGCGATTTAGCTTCGGCAACTAAATTACGCATTTTCTTCACACTCCTTGACTACAATATTTACTTCGTGCTCGCTTGAAAGCATCGCGTTTATATCCATCGAATATTTAAAATTGAGTATTCCGCCGTTGTCCTCGAGACCGTTTTCAATCTTGCTGCCCTGGATACCCATTACCCAGTCGCAGTAGCCGTTGTCGTAAAGGCACTGGTGGCGCTGTCCGTTCTCGACGACGAGCTGGCTGCGGCGCTTGCCGCTCCGGGTGATGGTGACCCGGTCGGTGCCCTCAATTTTCATAAGGGTCTTGATGGTGGGCTCGGTGTCCCCCTCCTCAAGTTCCTCATAGCTGAGGTAGCGGGCGTTGTCCCGCTTATAGTAGCGTCCCTTTGTAAAAAGCTCAACGGTATCGCTGTCGCCGTCAATGCTCTGGATACCCTTGATAAAAATCATAACGTCTTTTCTCATCTTGTATTTTCCTTATTTAAGTTTTTCTATATCGAGTCTTGTGACGTTCTCAAGTTCCTCGCCGAGGAACTCCCGCCCGAGGCGGGAAAATCCGTCCACCTTGTCCGTGACGAAAAAGCGAACTTCGCCTTTCTCCCCTCTTTCGGAGAGCATATCGCGCTTTTCAAGGAAATCCTTCGCCCCGAGGGCGGCTTCCTTCCCGGCGTCAATGAGGTTGAGCTTATAATCCGTCAGCCTGTCGATGAGGTTATAAAGAAGCGGATAGTGGGTGCAGCCGAGAATCAGCGTGTCAATATTTTTTCCGTCAAAGGCAGAGAGATAGTCTTTAGCAACGAGCCTTGCCACTTCGTTGTCTGCGGCGAAATAGCCGTTTTCAACGAGGGGCACGAAAAGCGGGCAGGCTTTGCCTGTAAATTCGAGCCCGGGGAAAAGCTCCTTCGCGAGCTTTTCATAGGAGCCGCTGGCAACCGTCGCCGCTGTGGCAATAAGACCGATTTTTCCGTTTTTCGTGGCGGAAAGCGCCGCCTTGACCGTCGGCTCAACGACGCCCATACAGGGTACGGCGCAGCCGCTTCCGAGCTCGCTTCCGAAAACGGAGCTTACCGTGCCGCAGGCAACGAGAATGAGCTTCACTCCCTGATTCTCAAGAAAGCGCATGCACTCAAGAGCGTACTCCCTTATTACCTCCGGGCTGCGGCTTCCGTAGGGAAGCCGCCCCGTGTCGCCGAAATAGACTATATTTTCTTCGGGAAGAATCCGGCGCAGCTCACGGACAGCAGTGAGACCGCCGAGCCCGGAATCGAAAACTCCGATAGGTCTTTTATCCATTTTTCCTCCAAATTTAAAAACGGGGCGCGGGGCTTTTAGCCCCGCCGAAGCGCCCCTTTGGGGCGCTTTTTAAGCGGAATTTATTCCGCAAGCTCCAGAAGCTTATCAATAATTTCAGCGTAGCTCATTCCCGACGCCATCAGAAGCTTCGGGTACATAGAGATGTTCGTGAAGCCCGGAAGGGTGTTCGGCTCGTTGAGGACGACCTTTCCGCTCGCTCTTTCGACGAGGAAGTCAACCCTTGTGAGCCCGCTGCAGCCGAGAATTTTATAGGCGCGCTTCGCGGTTTCGCGAATCTCCTGTGCTTTCGCCTCGTCGAGGCGGGCGGGGATATAGAGCTTGCTCTCGGCGTTGTAATATTTTGCGTCGTAACTGTAAAATTCGTCCGCCGGGACGATTTCGCCCGGACCGCCGACGAAGAGCTCGTCGTTGCCGAGAACGGCGCACTCCACCTCGATGGGGTCGATAACCGCCGCTTCAACGACTACTTTTGAGTCGTGATCAAAGGCAAGTTTAAGGGCTTCCTTTACTCCGTCCTCGGATTTGACCTTTGTAATTCCGACGGAGGAGCCGGCGTTCGCCGGCTTCACGAATACCGGGTAACCGAGCTTTTCGGTGATTTCCTTTGCGGCTTTTCTGGGGCAGCAGCCGCGGAAGAACGTGAGCCATTCCACCTGCGCCACGCCGGCGTTTTTGAGAATGGCGTGGCAGGCCTCTTTGTCCATGCAAACGGCGGAGGAGAGCACCTTGCAGCCGACGTAGGGGATTCCGGCAATTTCAAGAAATCCCTGCATCGTTCCGTCCTCGCCGTTCTTGCCGTGGAGCACCGGGAAAACGACGTCAACGCGCCTTTGGCGCCACTCGCCGTTTTCCTCGACCATAATTCCGTGGACGGCGCGGTCGGGACAGATATATGCTTTTTTAAGATTTTCTTCGTCAGAAGCCCATTGGCAGCTTCTCACCTTTTCGACGTCGCCGCCGTAAAGGCGCCATTCGCCGTTTTTTGTAATTCCGATTAAGAGCACCTCGTATTTTTCCCGGTCGATATTCTCCCAAACGGAGGACACGGACATACAGGAAACCTCGTGCTCGCTGGAAACGCCGCCGAAAAGCAGGACGACGGTCTTTTTATTCATATATAAAACCTCTTTTCGGGTCAATTTCAAAACTTGCCCGCGAGCGCTTCGAGCACCTTCATATAGGTGCCCGCCGGGTCGCTTAAAAAACGCTCCTTGACGGCGAAGGCCTGCTCTTCGGTGGGCATAAAGAGCGAAAGCTCCATAAGGTCCGTGCCGATGTCCGTTACGAGCATATGTATCTTGAAGCCGTCTTCGGTCCTCGTAATTGAAACGAGGTTTTCTTTTTCAATGCGGCGGCGCTGGATGATGCTTTTCGCCGCCTCGACGGATTTGTCCCTTACCGAGAGGGGAAGGTCGCCCTGGAGCGTCAAGGCGGCGGCTTTTCCCTTGTCGGTGATGGTGTATTCGCTGATGCCGGCGTCCGTCTTGAAGGAGACTACGCAGCCCGTGTCCTCAAGCTCCGAAAGGGCGCTTGCGAACTCAAAATAGTTGGCGCTGCCGTAGGAAAGAACCGCCTCGGTCATCTCGTCAAAGCTCATTGGCTCCTGAACTCCGGAAAGAATGTGACAGACAAGTATCCTTATTTCGCGTCCTTTTGTAAGTCCGCCGGGCTCGACCCCGGCGGTAAAGGTTTCCTCCATTTGGCTCAGCTCCTTTTTCGCCGTTTTCCGAAAAGCGCCGGGCGTTTTTCGGAAAAATTCCGCCGCCCAGGGCTTCGGTCCGTTCCGCCGCCGGCGCTTTTTCCGGCGGCGGAATATAAACGGACGGACCTTTCGTCCGTCCGTTTTAATTATTCAAATCAGTCGGTTTTTATGCATTTGTGCGGGATTTCGTGTTTCTGAAACACCTGTCCGCATCTGGTGCATTTCCACGCCCAGGGGTGTTCGCCGGTGAACTCAAGGGGACCCTTGCAGTCGATATATTCCGGCTCGGCGGCTTTCGCCTCCTCGACGTGTTTGGCTTCGCCCGCCGCCTCGGCAATACGCTGTTTGCGCTCCTCGGCGCGTTTGCGGTAAAACTCCGGGTCATAGGAGGTCATTCCCTCGCCGTCCATCTCCTGTTTCACCATATTGTCGGGCTTGCGCTCCTTTTTCTCGTGGACAGGAGGAACGTATTCGGTAAGGGTGTCCTCGCTCTCCTCCTCAGCCGGGGCTTCCTCCTCGGCGGGGGCTTCCTCGGAAACTTCCTCCTCCGGGACTTCTTCGGCGGTCTCCTCGGCGACTGCTTCCTCAACCATCTCCATTACTTCCTCGGCGGGCTCGGCGATAACGGGAGCGTCGCCGCCGACGGAAATTTCCTCGACTGCCGGAGCTTCCTCGGATTCGGGTTCTTCAGCTACAACGGGAGCGGGAGCCTCTGCGGGTTTCTCGCGCTTCGGAGCGAAGGGGTTGACCCATTCCTCGTCCGGAACGGATTTATAGGGGTTCGGCGCGGGAACGGGAGCGGGCTCCGGCTCAGCCATGGGCTCCGGTCTTACGGGCTTGTAGGGGTTGACGTAGGGCTGGGGAGCGGGCTGGGGCACAGCCTGGTATGGATTGGGCTGGTAGGGGTTCGGCGCCGGCTGCTGATAGGGCATCTGCTGATAGGGGTTCGGTGCCGGCTGCTGATAAGGAACCTGCTGATACGGGTTCATATAGGGATTCATATAGGGGTTGACGGGGGGCATTGCCGCCATTCTCTGATTGATAATGCCCTCGATTTCGGTGCGGAAAGCGGACATTTCGCGGCTGATGCTCTCGGCGGTGTCGTCGGCAATCTCCGCCCGGAGGGTGTCCATATCCTCGGTTTCCGCAGCGCCGTCCTGTGCTTCAAGAGCGGCAAGGGCGACGGCAGTCTTTGCGGCGACCCGGGCGTTGTTATAGACAAGCTCGATGTTTGCGTCAAGGCTCATTCCGCCGGTCATCTCTTTAACGAGGGTGAGAAGGAAAGGAGTGAGCTCCTTGCCCCTGATTCCGTTTTCTTCGGCTTTCTTAACGGCGATGTCGATGGCTCTGTCAGCCATGCCCTTGGACATTGCGTACTCCTTGGGAATGGGGTTTCCGACGAGCATTCCGCCGTGGATTCCGAGGTCGAGCTTCGCCTTCATTGCGGCGGCAAGTTCCTCCGGGGTGTCGATTCGGTAATCGACGCCGAAGCCGCTCTCGCGGCAATAGAATGCCGGGAGCTCGTCGGTGCCGTAGCCGATGACGGGAACGCCCTTGGTCTCAAGGTATTCGAGGGTGAGTCCGATGTCGAGGATGGATTTCGCTCCGGCGCAGACGACCATTACGTCGGTGCGCCCGAGTTCCTCAAGGTCGGCGGAAATATCCATAGTGGTTTCGGCTCCGCGGTGAACTCCGCCGATGCCGCCGGTGGCAAAAATCTTGACGCCCGCCATTGCGGCGATAATCATAGTGGAGGCGACGGTAGTGGCGCCGTCCATTCCCTTTGCGGCAAGAATCGGGAGGTCGCGGCGGGAAGCCTTGGTGACCTTGTGTCCCTGTTTGCCGAGGTATTCAATCTCGTCCGGGGAAAGACCGACCTTCATCTTGCCGCCGATGACGGCAATGGTGGCGGGGACGGCGCCCTCGGCGCGAATGATTTCTTCTACGTTTCTCGCGGTCTGCACGTTCTGGGGATAGGGCATACCGTGGCTGATGATGGTGGATTCCAAAGCGACGACGGGTCTTCCGTTTTCAAGGGCGCTTTTGACTTCCGGTGCGATTTCAAGATAAAGTTCCTTTTTCATAACTTCAAGGTTTCCTCCAATCCATGAGCAAACTATTACTAATATAATATAATAGAAAACGGCGCGAATGTCAAATAAATAATTGCAAGATAGGGTGTGAATGAGTATAATATTAAAAAAGGCGCGCTCCTAACCGTTCAGCGCGCCGAAAATTCGGTTTTAAGGAGAAATTTTAAATGGATATATCGAAATCTTTTTCCGAGCTCATCGGCAAAACGCCGCTGCTCGAGCTTTGCCGGATAGAGGAGAGCGAAAAGCTCCCGGCAAGAATTTTCGCGAAGATTGAGTCAATGAACCCCGGCGGGAGCATCAAGGACCGGGCGGCGTGCTCAATGATTGACGAGGCGGAGAAAAACGGCATGCTCAAGCCGAATTCAATAATTGTCGAGCCCACCAGCGGCAACACCGGAATCGGGCTTGCGGCTATCGCCGCGGAAAGGGGCTACCGCTGCATCATCGTAATGCCCGACACAATGAGCACCGAGAGAAGGCTCGTGCTCAAAGCCCTCGGCGCGACCCTCGTTCTCGTTCCCGGGGAGCTCGGAATGACCGGGTGCATCGCGAAAGCCAAGGAAATAATAGCGGAAAACCCCGGCAGCTTTATGCCCGCCCAGTTTAAAAATCCCGCCAACCCCCTTGCCCACTATAACACCACCGCGCCGGAGATTTTTGAACAGACCGAGGGTAACGTAGATATTTTCGTTGCCGGCGCCGGCACCGGCGGAACGGTCAGCGGCTGCGGAAAATACTTAAAGGAAAAAATTCCGGGGGTACAGATTTTTGCCATCGAACCGGCGGCTTCGCCGCTTCTGAGCGGCAAAGGTCCCGCCGCGAAACATAAAATACAGGGTATGGGTCCGAACTACGTTCCGGACAACGTGGACTTCAGCGTCATCGACGGGGTCGTCAGCGTGACGGACGAGGACGCCTATAAATACGGGCGGCTTATCGCCGCGAAAGAGGGGCTCCTTGCGGGAATCTCCTCCGGCGCGGCCCTTGCCGCCGCCGTTGAGCTCGCCCGCCGCCCGGAAAACGCCGGGAAAAATATCGTGACGATTTTCCCGGACACCGGCGACCGCTACCTCTCCTGCGGATACTACGAATAAAAAACGCGCCCTAAAGGGCGCGTTTTTATTTTAAGGAATACTCCATATATTTTCCTCCGTCAAAGGTTTTCCAGAGGAAAACCCCGTTCTCAAAGGTCATATAACCGTGTCCCGAACCCTCCTTCGGAATCGAAACGGAGCCGGGGTTAAAGTAAAGAAAGCCGTCCGTTTCGGAAAGGGCGGGCACGTGGCTGTGCCCGCAAAGGAGAATATCCCCTTTTTGGAGCGCCGGGGGATTCTTCGGACCGTAGATATGACCGTGTGTCGCGAAAATAAGATTTTCTCCGGCGGGAATAACCGTGTAGTCCGCCATTATCGGAAATTCCAGCACCATCTGGTCCACCTCCGCGT
>JAEDJF010000060.1 GCA_016296485.1 Oscillospiraceae bacterium | reverse complement strand
AAAAGGAGTTAAACCGGAGGAATACCGGGAATATTTTGTGTCGAGGGAAGATAAAGATGCTGTTGAGCATCTTTTCTATCTTGCCAGCGGTCTTAAATCCCAGATTATCGCGGAGGACCAGATTATTACGCAGGTAAAAGACGCGCTTACGCTTTCAAGGGAGCACTTCTGTACGGATAACGTGCTCGAGGTTTTGTTCCGAATGGCGGCTACCGCCGGGAAAAAAGTAAAAACTGACGTCGTTTTTTCCCACGGAAACACTTCGGTAATTCACCAGGCAGTTCGTTTCCTTTCCGAACAAGGATATGAAATGAACGGGAAAACTTGTATGGTTATAGGAAACGGCGAGATGGGAAAAATCGCCGCCCAAACGCTCCGCGAAGCGGGGGCGGACGTGACCGTTACCGTCCGCCAGTATCGAAGCGGAATTGTTGATATTCCGAAAGGCTGCAAAAGAATAAATTACGGCGAGAGAATGGAGTATCTTCCACATTGCGATTTGGTGGTCAGCGCCACCGCGAGCCCCAACTATACTTTAACAAAGGAAGCTTTTGACTTGCTCGAAAGAGATAAGCCGCTTCTTTTGATTGACCTTGCGGTGCCGAGGGATATTGAGCCGTCAATAGACGAGCTCGGTTACGTCACTCTCTACGACATAGACAGCTTTAAAGCCACAGCCGCATCGGATAAAATGAAGGAGAGCCTTGAAAAAGCCGGAGAAATAATTCGTTCTCAAATGGAGGAATTTTTCAGCTGGTACGACGGAAAGGACCTTTTCCCGAGGGTGCAGGTTATAAAGGCAAACGCCGTAAACGAGTTTAATTCTAAAATTATGAAGACAATGAATAAAACCGAAATGGACGACGAGAACCGCGAAAACCTTTTAAAAATGCTTGATTCGGCGGTGGGGAAAGTTGTGAACCACCTTATTTTCGGTTTGAGGGACTGCCTCAAACAGGAAGAGTTCGCCGAGTGCGTGGAGGGACTGGAGAAGCTGTATGAAGAATAAAGCTTTGTTTCCGATGTTTGTGGATTTGTCCGAAAAAAGGGCGGTAGTGATAGGCGGCGGAAAAATCGCCGCAAGGAGAGTACATACGCTTTTGGATTTCGCGGGCGAGATTTTTGTGGTCGCGCCGGAAGCCGATGAAACGCTTGTGAAGCTTGCCGAAGATGGACTGATTACCTATGAAAGACGCCCCTATGAGCCCGGCGACCTGGACGGAGCGGACCTCGTTTTGGCGGCGACGGACAATATTTCGCTGAACGACAAAATTTACGCGGAGTGTAAGCGCCGCAAAATTACCGTAAACGTAGCCAGCGACAAAGAAAAATGTGATTTTCATTTTCCCGGAATTGTGAAAAAGGATTCAGTGGTTATTGGTGTGAACGCCGGCGGAAACGACCACTGGGGAGCGAAAGAAATGCGGCAAAAGCTGCAGCGATACCTTGATAACGAACCGTTGGAGGGAACAACGTATATGGAGAAAAAAGTGATTACAATCGGAAGCCGCGAAAGCAAGCTTGCGGTAATACAAAGCGAAATGGTCCGGGAGTTTATAGAGAAGAATAACCCCGGCTGTGAAGTTAATATCCTCACTATGAAAACAACGGGAGATATAATCCTTGACCGAACCCTTGATGAGGTCGGCGGTAAGGGGCTTTTCGTAAAGGAACTTGATAAAGCCCTTATCGACGGGCGGAGCGACCTTTCGGTCCACAGTATGAAGGACCTTCCGATGGAGGTTCCGGCGGAGCTTCCGATAATAGCCTGCTCAAAGAGAGAGGACCCGAGGGACGTTCTTATACTCCCCAAAGGAGAAACGGAATACCGGGGAGATAAACCCATCGGTTCGAGCAGCGCAAGGAGGACCCTACAGATTGCGAAAATTTTCCCGGGCGCGGAGTTTAAAAGCGTAAGGGGAAACGTGATAACAAGGCTTCTCAAATTGGACGAGGGAGAATACGGAGCGCTTGTTCTTGCGGCGGCGGGCGTGAAGCGCCTCGGTCTTGAGGACAGAATAAGCCGCTATTTTGAGCCGGATGAGGTTATTCCCGCCGCCTGCCAAGGTATTCTCGCCGTTCAGGGAAGAGAAGGAGAGGATTATTCCTACCTCGACGGCTACCGGGACGAAAGCTCCGCTCTTGCTGCGGCGGCTGAAAGAGCGTTTGTCAGCTACCTTGACGGCGGATGTTCTTCGCCCGTTGCGGCGTACGCCGAGGTTGATAGAGATAAAATAGTTCTTCGGGGGCTCTATTATGACGAAGCAACCGGAAAACATTGCGTAGGCGTCAAAGAGGGAGCCGCCGCAGATGCTAAGGCGCTCGGCGAAGCTCTTGCCGAGGAACTGAAAAATAAAATGAGGGGTGAATGAGAGATGGAAAAAGGAAAAGTATGGCTCGTCGGCGCCGGTCCCGGCGACGTGGGTCTTTTTACTTTTAAAGGTTACAAAACCCTTTTAAATGCGGACGTTGTGGTGTATGACAGCCTTGTGGGACACGGAGTCCTCTCCCTTATTCCCGAGGGCGCTAAATGTATAAACGTCGGCAAGCGTGCTAATCACCACACCATGCCCCAGTGGAGAATAAACGAAGTGCTCCTTGAGGAAGCGCAAAAGGGGCTCCGCGTTGTCCGTCTTAAAGGCGGCGACCCCTTCCTTTTCGGGCGGGGCGGCGAGGAGCTTGAGCTCCTCGAGGAAAACGGAATACCTTACGAGGTGGTTCCGGGAATCACCTCGCCGCTTTCCGTTCCGGCGTATAACGGAATCCCCGTTACTCACCGCGATTTCTGTTCCTCCCTTCATATAATCACCGGTCACAAAAAAGAGGGAGAGGAATATAATATTGATTTCAAAGCTCTCGTGGAAACAAAGGGCACTCTTGTTTTCCTGATGGGCGTTACCGCTATGAACGATATTTGCACCTCGCTCATTAAAGCCGGTATGGATCCGGATATGCCCGCCGCCGTTCTCCAGCAGGGAACAACCGCAAAACAGCGCAGGGTCGTAGCCACCGTATCAACGCTCAAAGAGGAAGCGGACAAAGCAAAAATAGAGGCTCCTGCGGTAATCGTCGTCGGAAAAGTCTGCCAGCTTGAGGAGAAATTTGCCTGGTACGAAAAACTGCCGCTGGCGGGCTATCGCGTGCTCGTGACCCGTCCGAAGGACCTTATTTCCTCCATGTCAGAAAAACTTCGGGAACAGGGAGCGGAGGTGCTCGAGCTTCCGGCAATAAAAACAGTTCCCCTCGAGGACCAAAGCGCGCTTTACAAGGCTTTTTCCGAAATGGAAAAGTACAGCTGGATAGTATTTACGAGCCCCACGGGCGTAAAAGTATTCTTTAACGAGATGCAAAAACAGCGCCTTGATATTCGCGCTCTCGGGAAGGCAAAGATTGCGGCAATCGGCACCGGTACGCAAAAGGAGCTTGAAAAACGCGGACTCTATACCGACCTTATGCCGGAAGTTTACGACGGCGAACATCTTGGAAAGGCTCTTGCCGAGGTTTGCGGCGGAAACGAGCGTGTGCTCATTCCCCGTGCCAAAATCGGAAACCGTGAAATTATAGATGCACTTGCCTGTAAAGGTGTTTTGGTTGACGACGTTCCTACATACGATACCGTCTATGAAAAACAGGACATCATAGACGAGCGCAAGGAATTTGAAGCGGGCAATATCGACTGCGCCGTGTTCACAAGCGCATCGACCGTAAGAGGTTTTGCCGAGGCGGCGAAGGGGCTTGATTTTTCCCTCGTTCGCGCCGCCTGCATCGGAAAACAGACCAAGGCCGAAGCCGACGCCCTCGGAATGAAAACCTTCGTGGCGGAAAAGCCGACCCTTGACAGCCTTGTGGAGCTGGTTATAAAATTAAAGCAGGAACAAAATCAGTAAACAGTTTCGGGGCGAAAAGCTCGCCCCGTTTCCGTATAAAAAGGAGCGAATTTGTTATGGATATGATTCAAAGACCGAGAAGGCTTCGCAAAAGCGAAACGCTTCGCAAAATGGTGAGGGAGACAAGAGTTGACAAGAGTTCCCTTATCTATCCTCTTTTTGTAAAAGACGGCGAAAATATTGAGGAAGAGATTCCTTCGATGGACGGACAGTTCCGTTACAGCGTGGACCGTCTCCCTTATGAGCTTGAGCGCCTCAGCAAAGCGGGAGTTTCCTCCGTAATGCTTTTCGGAATCCCTGACCATAAGGACGAGGTCGGAAGCGAAGCCTATTCCGAAGACGGAATCGTTCAGCGCGCTCTTCGTGAAGCGAAAAGACAGTTCCCGGACCTTTATTACATAACCGACGTCTGCATGTGCGAATACACCTCCCACGGACACTGCGGAGTCCTTTGCGGCGACAATGTTGAAAATGACGCTACCCTTGAGCTTCTTAGCAAAACCGCCCTTTCCCACGTGCAGGCGGGCGCCGATATGGTCGCCCCCTCCGATATGATGGATGGGCGCGTCCTTGCGATACGCCGCACCCTTGATGAAAACGGATTCAAGGATACTCCCATTATGTCCTACGCGGTAAAATACGCCTCCGCTTTCTACGGTCCCTTCCGCGAAGCGGCAGGAAGTGCCCCCGCCTTTGGCGACCGCAAGGGCTATCAGATGGACTATCATAATCGCAAAGAGGGATTGAAAGAAGCTCTCCTTGACGTTGAGGAGGGCGCGGATATTATTATGGTGAAACCCGCCCTTTCCTATCTTGACGTTATTTCCGAGGTATCGAAGGAAATCAATCTTCCCGTTGCCGCCTACAGCGTAAGCGGCGAGTACGCAATGGTGAAAGCAGGAGCAAAACTCGGATATATCGACGAAGCGAAAATCATCTGCGAGATGGCTGTGAGCACCTACCGCGCCGGAGCTGATATTTACCTTACCTATTTTGCAAAGGAACTTGCGCAGTTTATTGACGAGGGGAGAATAGGCTGATGACTAAATCCGAGGAACTTTTTAAAAGGGCGGTTAACGTGATTCCCGGCGGAGTAAACAGCCCGGTAAGAGCCTATAGCTCCGTCGGTGAAACTCCCCGCTTTATCCGAAAAGCGTCCGGAAGCAGGATATACGACGTTGACGGGAGAGAGTATATCGACTATATCGACTCCTGGGGTCCGATGATACTCGGTCATGACAACGAGGAGATAAGAGAAGCTGTCACCGAAGCCGTTAAAAACGGCCTCAGTTTCGGCTGCGCGACGGAAATCGAAGTGGAAATCGCGGAGTATATCTGCGAAAGGATTCCGCACATCGAGATGATTCGTATGGTCAACTCCGGAACGGAGGCGGTTATGAGCGCCGTCCGCGTAGCGAGGGGATATACCGGAAAGAATAAAATCATCAAGTTTGCCGGCTGTTATCACGGTCACAGC
This sequence comes from Oscillospiraceae bacterium, assembly GCA_016296485.1. GTDB lineage: Bacteria > Bacillota > Clostridia > Oscillospirales > Ruminococcaceae > UMGS1668. The sequence goes on along the minus strand of JAEDJF010000060.1, from coordinate 3,637 downwards.
GACGCGCTCCTTGTAAGCGCCGGAAGCGGCGTTATGACGAGCGGCGTACCGGACAGCTCCGGCGTTCCGAAGGGCTGCACCGAGGACACGATGATTGCAATTTATAACGACCTCGAGAGCGTAAAAAAGCTCTTTGACGAGTGCAAAGACGAGGTCGCCGCGGTCATTGTCGAGCCTATCGCCGCAAATATGGGCGTTGTGCCCCCCGCAAAAGGTTTCCTTGAGGGGCTTCGCAAGCTCTGCGACGAAAACAGGGCTCTCCTTATATTCGATGAAGTAATTACCGGCTTCCGCTTTGGCTTTACCGGCGCGGCTGGGTATTTCGGCGTCGTTCCGGACCTTGTTACCTACGGAAAAATCATCGGCGCGGGAATGCCCGTCGGCGCCTACGGCGGACGAAAAGAAATAATGGAGCTTGTGTCCCCGGTGGGCAAGGTGTACCAGGCGGGTACTTTGAGCGGTAACCCTATCGCTATGACCGCCGGACTAACACAGCTTAAAATCCTCTATGAGCACCCGGAAATTTACGATAATATATATCGAATGGGCGAAAAGCTCTACGGCGGAATTAAGAAAATCCTCGAAGAAAACGGCGCTCCATGTAAAATTAACAGCATAGGTTCCCTCGGTTGCGTTTTCTTTACCGAAAACGAGGTAAAGGACTATATGAGCGCAAAAACTGCGGATACCGAAGCCTTCGGCAAATATTTTAAATATATGCTCAATTCGGGAATCCATATGGCGCCTTCCCAGTTTGAGGCGATGTTCCTTTCGAACGCCCACACCGACGAGGATATTGAAAGAACTCTTGAAACCATAAGAAAGTATTTCAGCGGTAATTAATAAAATGTTTTGCCGGCGGAGCGATAAAAAGCTTCCGCCGGCTTTTTTTATATGGTATAATAAAAATATAAAATTTTACGAAAGCAAAGGTACTGATGAAAAAACTGGTTGTTGGGATTCTTGCCCACGTTGACGCGGGAAAAACAACCCTTTCCGAAGCGCTTCTATATGAAACGGGAAGGCTAAAAAAACTCGGACGGGTAGATAATAAAGATGCGTTCCTTGATACTTTTTCCTTGGAGCGTGAGCGAGGCATAACCATTTTTTCAAAACAGGCGATTCTAAAAACCAAAAATGCGGAAATAACCCTCCTTGACACCCCGGGACACGTGGACTTTTCCTCCGAAGCGGAGCGGACCCTCAGGGTGCTCGACTACGCCATTCTCGTCATAAGCGCCCGGGACGGAGTCCAGGCGCACACGGTGACCCTTTGGAAACTTCTTGAGCGATACGGCGTTCCGACGTTTATTTTCGTTAACAAAATGGACCTTGAGGACACAGAAAGAAATGGAACAATGCAGGAGCTTTGCCGGGAGCTTTCGCCCTGCTGTGTGGATTTTACGGAGAGGGACGATAGTTTTTACGAAAGCGTCGCCCTTTGCGATGAGAAGGCTATGGAAAAATACTTTTCCTCCGGCGCTCTTTCAAGCGATGACGTTGCCTTTCTTGCCGCAAAAAGAAAAATTTTTCCCTGCTTTTTCGGTTCGGCGCTCAAAATGACGGGAATTTCCGAATTTGTCTCCGGGCTCTGTGAGTTTACTATTGACAAAAGCTACGGCGATAAGTTCGGAGCACGTGTATTCAAAATCGCCCGGGACCAGCAGGGAAACCGTATGACGTATATGAAAATAACCGGAGGTTCCCTTAAAGTTCGCTCCCTTGTTTCATATTTTCCGAAGGATTCGCAGGAAGCCGTCGAGGAAAAAGTGAATATGATTCGTATTTACTCCGGCGCAAAATTTGAAGCTGTGGATGAAGCGTTCTCCGGAAGCGTCTGCGCCGTCCTTGGGCTAAGCCTTACTTATCCGGGACAGGGGATAGGCGCGGAAAGCGGAAGCTTTGAGCCGCTTCTTGAACCTGTGATGACGTATAGAATTTCGCTCCCGGAGGGAGTGAGCACCGCCGAGTTTCTTCCGAAACTTCGGCTAATTGAGGAGGAGGACCCCGAGCTTCAGATAAGCTGCAACAGCCGCCTTGGGGAGATATATGCTCACCTTATGGGCGAAGTCCAGGCGGAAATACTTAAAAGTATTGTTGAGGAGCGCTTCGGGGTCGAAATAGCTTTCGACGCCGGAAAGATTATATATAAAGAAACTGTTGCCGTCGCCGCTGAAGGCGTAGGACATTTTGAACCCCTTCGCCACTACGCCGAAGTGCATCTTCTTTTGGAGCCCGGCGAGCCCGGCAGCGGAATTTCCGTGGAATCGAACTGCCGGGAAGATCTGCTCGATAAAAACTGGCAACGCCTCGTGCTCACGCACCTGCTTGAGAAAACGCATCTCGGCGTGCTCACCGGTTCGCCCCTTACCGATGTTAAAATAACGCTCATCGCAGGTCGTGCTCATATAAAGCACACCGAGGGCGGCGACTTCCGCCAGGCAACGTACAGAGCCGTCCGCCAAGGGCTTATGAAAACGGAAAGTATTCTCCTGGAGCCCTATTACGCTTTTAAGCTGGAGGTTCCTGTGGAACAAATCGGTCGCGCAATAAACGATATTAGGGGAATGTCCGGGACCATGGGCGCGCCGGAAAATAACGGCGATACTGTGTCAATTTCGGGTCGCGCTCCGGTCTCTGAAATGCGCTCATACGCAAAGGACGTGGCGGCTTATACAAAAGGGAGGGGGAAGCTTTCCTGTGTTCCGGACGGATATTCCCCTTGCCACAATGCCGACGAAGTTATAGCTGCTTTTGACTATAACCCGGAAAGCGATGTTGAAAATACGCCCGATTCCGTTTTCTGTTCCCACGGCGCGGGCACGGTCATCAAATGGAACGAGGTAGAAAAATATATGCATGTCACGAGCGGTGTGGATTTCAGTTCAAAAAACGGGATTCCCTCGCTTCTTGACGTAAAGGTGTTCCGCCGCAATCTAAACATAGATGAAAAAGAGCTCGAAGCGATAATGGAGCGAGAGTTCGGACCGATAAAAAGGCGGCAGTATTCCGCCGCCGCGGTAATTGATATTCCGAAAACGCCGAAACAGGAAAAGGCGGCGAAAAAAGAGTATTTCATAGTGGACGGATACAACGTAATCTACGCCTGGGACGGTCTTAATGCTCTTGCAAAAGAAAATTTTGACGCCGCGCGCCATATGCTTATGGATATTTTGAGCAATTTCTGCGGATATACGAAATGCGAGCTGGTGCTCGTTTTCGACGGCTATAAAGTAAAAGGCAATGCCGGAGAACGCTTTGATTACCACGGAATACACATCGTCTATACCAAGGAAAACGAGACGGGCGATATGTATATCGAAAAGCTCGTTGCGGACATCGGCAAAAACTATTCCGTAAAAGTCGTCACTTCGGACAATCTTATACAGGTGGCGGCTCTTCGCTCTGGAGTTTTGAGAATGTCCGCGAGCGAATTTAAGAGGGAAGTTGACTGGATAGGGGAGCAGATTGAAAAAACAATAAACGAGCACTGTAAAAGGAACTTTTACAGACCCTTTGAAAAAATAAGCAATTAAAAAACCGCTCTTCCAAATGGGAGAGCGGTAATTTTTTTCACTTGACTCGAAATTATTTAACTTCGACGGAAGCGCCAGCTTCTTCAAGTTTCTTTTTGATT
>JAEDJF010000059.1 GCA_016296485.1 Oscillospiraceae bacterium | reverse complement strand
AGAAAAGCCGGGGCTTTCTGCTCCGGCTTCGTTTTCTGCCTGTTTGTTTATTTGTCGCTGTCTGTTTCGGAGGGCTTCATTTGCGGATTGTGCCGAAAGGTAATAGTCACGAAGCCCGTCCCCGCCGGTTTGTTCGCTCTTTTCCAGCCCTTTGCGATATACATCTGCTCTATCTCCCGCATAGAGTAATTTGCTTTGGGTTGGCTGGTAGTCTGTTCCATTGAAAAATCCTCCTAATTTAGCTTCTATTGTGTCCGCTATTGCCTGACCTGTCGTGGGGTTTTGGGGGTCAAAGTCCAAAATCCGTATAATCTTGTTCGTTTCGTCTATGGTGTAATCGAATACTCCGTTCGGCGTAAGAATTTCGTTGATTATGTCAAAAGCCGAAAGCCCTTTGTAATGAATATCAAACTCCATTGCGTTCGCTTCGTCTATGTTTTCAACATATCTTCCCGGAACAACGCTGTCCTGCGCTTCGTATCCTATATCGCCCATAAGCGAAGAAAATACCTGTCTTGCTTCTTCCGTTCCGTTTATCTCGAAGCTGTAACTTATTTCGGTTACCCTTTCTCCCGTGTTTTCGTCAAAAGTATAACCGCCTATGTTTTTGGAAACGCCGAGTATCTTTGTGCCGCTTTGATTCGCAACCTGCTCCGCTCTCCCCAAAAACTCATTTTCCGCTTCTGCCTGTGCTTTTGCAACATCTTCGGAACCGGAAACCTGCCTGTCGAAATACGGTGCGATTATCGCATATCCGCTTTCACCTTGATTATATTCTTCCCCTTTGCCGTTGTCAATAGTTTTTTCTTCCGGCTTCGGTATGCCCTTTTCTCCGTAAAAATCAGATTTGCGGATATAGTTCCTTGCTTCTTTTTTGACGTTATCAACATTCCAGTCGGGGTGATATTCCGCCTGTAACGTCTTTCCGATTTCTCCCCAGCTTTTACCCTGCTTGTAAAGTTCCTCCGCCCTCTGCTCGAATGTCTTTTCTGTGGGGCTTGCAAACGGCGCTTCCTGCTCTGTTTTTGTTTCGGTTGGAATGTTTGCCGCCTGTTCCAACGCTTCCTCTGCGGGGGCTTCCTGCTGTGTCTGAACGTTTACCTCGGAGTTTGCTTTATGCGGCATAGTGTTTTTTACCGCCGCGACAATATCCTGCATAACTTCACTTATGGAAGCGTCTGTCTGAGCGTTGCCTGTAATGTTATTTCCATAAGCGCAAACCTCTTTAAAAAGAAATAACCGCCCCCAAGCAAATAAGGAACGGCAATTCTCAAGATTATAAATCTTTTCGGGGTTGGCTTTGTTCCTGCTGCAACAGGAGCGCCTCTCTCGATAAGATTATAAACTCAAAAGGAGTGAAAGTCAATAGAAAGCGTCGATAAGCCTATGTGGGATTATGATATTTCCGCAATAGATACTCAGCTTTCCCAAAAATGGATAAATAATTTCAGCGCAACCCTCTCACCCAAAACGGTAAGAAATATTTACGGCTATTTAATAAGTGTATTGTCTTTTTTCGGATATGGAAAAGATATTGACGTAACCCTCCCGCAAAAAGAAAAAGTTGAATATCATGTTGTTACAGATGAGGAATTAAAAACTTTGCTGAAAGCTACGGAAGGAACCGAACTCGGAATAGCTGTTGCGCTTGCGGCTTTTATCCCCGCCCGGCGGTCTGAAATCTGTGCTTTAACAAACGCTGATATTGACCGCGTGCATAATACTGTGACAATAAATAAAGCAAAAGTAAAAAATGAAACAGAATCATTTGTTTTAAAACCACCGAAAACATACGGAAGTTATAGAACCGTCGAACTTCCAAAAAGTATTATTGATATGATACCTGATAAACCCGGAGAAATAATTTCATGTACTCCGAACGGGCTCGAAAATCAATTTGTGCGAAAATTGAACTCTTTGAATTTCAAATTCCGCTTCCATGATTTACGCCACTATGGAACAACATTTCTACACGCTCAAGGTATCCCGGATAAATATATAATGCAGCGCGGCGGCTGGACTTCTGTATCAACTCTCCAAAATATTTATACTCATTGTCTGCCAACAGAAACAAAAATCGCTTCCAATGCTGTAACAAAAAAGTTCAACTCCTTAATGGAGTAATTTTTAGCGCCCGTTGTGTCATAATTCGTGTCATAAATCTTTCGCAAAATGTACTTTTCGCACCGTTCTTTTGCATTTGCCCGCTTAATATGCGCAGTCTGTTTTCCGCATTATAAAGCCAATAAAACAAAAAGCCGCATTTTCATGCGGCTTTTCTTTTGGAGCAGATAACGGGAGTCGAACCCGCCTCAGCGGCTTGGGAAGCCGCAGTTCTACCGATAAACTATATCTGCATTATGTCAAATATTATGTGCCATTTTTGCAAAAATGTCAAGTGAATAAAATTAAATTACCGCCATATTTATTTTTTCGCATTTAAAAACGAGTTCGCCGTCGCTTCCAACGTCGCAGACGAGCGTATCCCCGAAGCCGATTTTCCCGGAGAGCAGCATTTCGGAAATCGGGTCCTCCGCCTTTTCGCGGATATACCTTTGGAGCGGGCGGGCGCCCTCCCCCGGAGTGAAGCCGTTTTTCGCCGCAAGCTCTATCGCTTCCTTCGGAAATTCCGCCTTTATTCCGGCGGCGGAAAGGCGGTCGCCGAGATTTTTATAATATTTTCCGGCTATCTCTTTCGCCGCGGCGAAGTCGAGCTTTTCAAAGACCACCGTTTCATCTATCCGGTTTATAAATTCCGGGCGAAAAAAGCGCCTCATTTCACAGAAAACAGCCTTACCGTTTCCCGAATTTTGCTCCCCGACGAAGGCGAAACCGAGCCCCCCGTTTCCGCAGACAAACTCCGCGCCGATATTGGAGGTCATTATTATCACCGTGTTCGTGAAGTTGACCTTTCGCCCCTGGGCATCCGTAAGAACGCCGTCGTCCATAAGCTGAAGAAAGAGGTCGTATATCCCGGCGTCCGCCTTTTCGATTTCATCGAAAAGCACCACAGAGTAGGGACGGCGGCGGACCGCCTCCGTCAGCTTTCCGCCGTCGTCGTAACCGATATAGCCGGGGGGCGAACCTATGAGTTTCGTCACCGACGCCTTGTCGGAGTATTCCGACATATCGAAGCGGATAAGCGCCTTTTCGTCGCCGAAAAGCGCCTCCGCGAGGGCTTTGGAAAGCTCCGTCTTTCCGACGCCCGCAGGACCCGTAAAGAGGAAAATCCCTATGGGGTGCTTCGGGTCCCGAAGCCCGGCGCGGTTTCTGCGTATCGCTTTCGCGACGGCGGAGACGGCTTTTTCCTGCCCGGCGACCCTTTTGTGAAGCTCTTTCTCAAGAGCCATCAGCCGCCTTCCCTCGTCCTCCGTCAGTTTCCCGGCGCTTATCCCGGTATAGAGCGCGAGCACGGAGGCAACGTCCTCCTCCGTCACGGCGTGCTCAGATTTTATAAACGGTCTGCTGCCGCAGGTGGCGATGGCGTTTTTTGAGCACGCCTCGTCAATCAAGTCTATCGCCTTATCCGGAAGTCGGCGCTCCGGAAGGTACCTTACGGAAAGTCTTACCGCCGCTTCAAGGGCTTCGTCGGATATTTTCACCTTATGAAAATCCTCGTATTTCTCCCTTATGCCGTTAAGAATCGTTATGGTCGTCGGAATATCCGGCTCCTCCACCATAACGCTTTGAAAACGGCGCTCAAGTGCCGCATCTTTTTCAATAAAGCGGCGGTACTCCTCCGTCGTCGTAGCGCCGATGAGCTGGAGCTCCCCTCTCGCAAGCTGTGGCTTCAGTATATTCGAGGCGTCCACCGCACCCTCCGCCGAACCCGTGCCGATGATGGTATGCACTTCGTCGATAAAGAGAATTATGTTGCCGGCGCGGACCACCTCGTCCACCACCGTTTTTATGCGTTCCTCGAAGTCGCCCCGGTATTTTGCGCCGGCGACCATTGCTGAAAGGTCAAGGGAACAAAGGCGGTGCATCCGAAGCGAATCGGGCACGTTCCCGGACACGATTCTCTGCGCTATTCCCTCGACGATGGCGGTTTTTCCGACTCCGGCTTCGCCGATAAGGCAGGGGTTATTTTTCGTGCGGCGGGAAAGAATCTGTATTACCCGGGAAATTTCCCGCTCCCGCCCGAGCACAGGGTCCAGCATATGTTCCCCGGCGAGCTTCGTAAGGTCCTTGCTGTATTTGTCAAGACCCGGAGTCTTGACCGCTTTTTGCTTGTCGCGCTGAAAAAACTCGGGCGCGACGCTTTGGTTTACGGCTGTAATCTCGCCGTAGAGCTCCTTTATATCGCAGCCGGACATAACAAGATATTTTGCTGCGGTGCTGTCCTGTTCCCTTATAATTGCGGCGAGGATGTCGCCTATATCTGCCGAGACGCCCATTGTCCGGGCTTCGCCCAGCGCTCCTTCAAGAATCCTCCGGCAGACCGGGCTGAAATCCGCCGGGGAAAGGCTCGTTTTTATTCCCCTCCCTATGGACTCAAGAAGCCTTCCCGTTATTTTTTCGCAGTTTATCCCGCATTTCTCCATCGCCTCAAACTCGTAGCAGGAACCCTCCCGCAGAATTCCCCAAAGCAGGTGCTCGCTTCCGATAAAACAATGACCCAGGGCGGAAGCTTCGCACATTGCGGAATTTATTGCGGTATTCGCTTTTTGTGAAAACCCGGAAAATTTAAACATTTCTTACCTCATACACAGCAAATATTTTACACATTTTAATATTGACCCAAGGTTTGAAGATATACGCCTTTGTTTTGTGCAAAACGCCCTGTTTTTTGGAATGCTGTTCCATTTGCATAATAACTATGTAAAAATGTTCTATATAATCTCCGTTTTCATTAGTGACAATGACGATAAACAGTGGTAGAATATGATAAAGACAATACTGCTTAAAGGATGCCCGTAAATGAAAAGATTTTTTTCCCGAAACCTATCCTATACCCAATATATAGCTTTCGGGTTTTTGCTGATAATATTCGCCGGAACGCTCCTCCTCTGCCTTCCGATTTCATCGAGGGACGGAATCTGGACAAATCCGCTGGACGCGTTTTTCACCGCCACCAGCGCCACCTGCGTCACGGGACTTGTCATATATGACACCTACACCCACTGGTCCCTTTTCGGACAGACCGTAATACTTCTGCTCATCCAGGTGGGCGGACTTGGATTCATGGCGATGATAACCATGTTTTCAATTTTTACTAAAAGGAAAATTTCCCTCCATGAAAGGAAGCTTCTTGTCCAGACCTCGGGCAGTATGCGCTACCAGGGAATAGTAGTCCTTATCAGAAGAATCCTTAAGTGCACGTTCTTCGTCGAGGGCATCGGCGCCGCGTTCCTTGCGCTGCGCTTTTGCCAGGAGATGCCTTTTTGGGAGGGCATTTACAACGCGATTTTCCATTCGGTCTCGGCCTTCTGCAACGCGGGCTTCGACCTCATGGGCAAAAAAGTTCCCTACGGCTCGCTCACGAGCTACTCGGACGACTGGCTCGTCTGTCTTACGCTTATAGTGCTCATAGTCATCGGCGGTATCGGCTTTTTCGTCTGGAACGATATTCGCAAGCACGGCTTCAAATTCAAAGACTATGATCTTCACAGCAAGCTCGTCGCCTGCACCTCCGGAGCGCTTATCGTTTTCGGCTTTTTCTATTTCCTTCTCACCGAGAGAAACGGGCTTATGGACGGAATGAGCGCCGGGGAGCGCATCATTTCCTCGCTCTTCCTTTCCGTTTCGCCGAGGACCGCCGGCTTTAACACCCTTGACCAAAACGGGCTCAGCGAAGCCGGACGGCTGATGACTATGATATTTATGTTCATCGGCGGAAGCCCGGGCTCCACCGCCGGCGGTATTAAGACCACCACCTTCCTTGTGGCAATTTTAAGCGCTCTTTCTTCCGCGAGAAACGTTAAAGACGTCACCGTTTTTAAACGCCGCATAGATTCAAAGATTATACGCGAGGCCTGCTCGATAGTCGCTATTTACATCATGATGCTCTTTGCGTCGGTTGCGCTTATCGCCATAATCGAGCCCTTCCCCCTTGAGGCAATTTTCTTTGAGGCGGTCTCCGCCATTGGAACGGTCGGTCTTTCCTGCGGAATTTCCCAGGAACTCTCCGCCGTTTCAAAAATAATATTCAGCTTGCTTATGTTCTTTGGACGAATCGGAGGGCTTTCGTTCGTGCTCGTCGTAGCCGAACAGCGGCGGCCCGTCGCCGTTGAGCGCCCCTCTGAAAGAATTCTTATAGGATAAGGAGTTACACACTATGAAATCAATTCTTGTTCTCGGTCTCGGAAGATTCGGAAGACACCTTGCCAACAGGCTTCAGGAACTCGGAAACGAGGTCATGGTCATTGATAAAAACGAGGAACTGGTCGAAAAGTTCTCCAACGTCTTTACCGACGCCCAGATAGGCGACTGCACCGACGAGGGCGTTATCCGCTCCCTCGGCGTAAACCAATTCGACATCTGTTTCGTCACCATCTGCGACGACTTCCAGTCCTCCCTCGTCACCACCTCCCTTGTCCGCAAATTCGGCGCAAGGCACATTGTCGCCAAGGCGAAGCAGGATATTCAGGCGGATCTTCTCCGCAAAATCGGCGCGGACGAAATTGTTTACCCCGAAAGAGAAATTGCGGACAACGTAGCCATACGCTATAACTCCAACAACATCTTCGACTACATCGGACTCACCAGCGACTACTCCATCTACGAAATTCCGATTCTTCCGGAATGGGCAGGAAAGACCATCGCCGAGCTCAATATCCGCCAGCGCTACAACATAAACATAATTGCCATCAAATTTAAGGACAACCTTCGCCCGATGCCCCCGGTCGATTACGAATTCAGAAGATCCGACCACGTTATCGTCCTCGGACGTTCCGAGGACGCCTTCCGCGTCGCCGGCAAAGCCGCGAAATAAAAGCGAAACGCCCCGCTTTGCGGGGCGTTTTTTGTTTTATTCTATCTCGGAAAGAATTCTCTCAAGCTTTTTCTCCACCAGCGAGAAATCCACAGCAGGAATATACAGGCTCTCTAGCTCATCATGTACCGCTTTCGCCTCTTTCATACAGCGCACCGCTTCGTTAAGGAGCTCAGTCGCGGCTCTTAAAGTGAAGCGTATTCTTATTTTGTGCTTCGCGAGCTTCTTTTCATCGACGAAGCGCTTTGAATGTATCACCCGGTAAGGCGGCGCAGTCACCGGGTGGCGCTTATTGGAAGTCATAAAACCGAGGCGAAGCTCCGGGATAAACACGTGCTCAATTTTTTCGGTGGGGAAAATTGAGCACCGACAGGTGATTATATCGAAGCCGAAGTCCAGCGCCGCGCGCCTTACCGTGCTCATAAATATCCGGGAAGCGGCTCCGCAGTCGTCCTCCACAACGTAGATTTTATCACAAAGAGCCTCCGCCGTTTCGCCGAACATAAATATTCCCTTGTCGGTCACACCGCTCAAAAAGCGGATTTTTTCCGTTCCCTGGCGCCCGCGGCGCTTTTTAAGCTCCCGGGCGCAGACCCGAAGCGCCGTTCTCGCGACCTTTTCCTGAGAAACGGTATCGAGGGAAAGGCGCGCCGCCTCGTCAAAAAGGTTCGCCGCCGCGGCGATATATCGCCGCGCCCTTTCGTGGGCTTCACGGTTACGGTTAAAAAGCTCCATTATCCTTTCGGAATTTTCCTTGAGCACCGTTTCGTCCCAGCAGTCGCAGAGCGACACAGTCGTTTCGTAGGCGCCCGGATATTTCGGCTCGACCGCGTGCGGAAGGGTCGCGTCAAGAATTACAAAGCTCCCGTCCGGGGTTATTACGGCGTCAAGGGAATCCGTATCCGCCGTGCAGTAAATAAGCTCCGGCTCCCTTCCCTTTTCTTTGAGCACGGCGGCGGCTTTTTTCATAAGCGTTGATTTTCCCGTTCCCGGACCGCCTTTTATAAGGAAACATTTGCCCTCGGGGTCGTAGTTAAATAGCTGGTCAAATTTTGAATAATATCCTTTCGGGGCGTTGGCTCCGAGAAAAAAACAAGGCGTTTTGCTTTGCGATGGCATTATGTATCTCCTCCCTCCTTGTATATATCATTTTATTCAAAGCAAGGTCGGGTGGTGATATGTACCTTCGGCAAAGCACCGTTCCGCTTCGCCGATCGGACGCTTTCTTACGAAAATCAGAAAGTTTCTATCCTTCCGGAATCCGTATTCCGCATTGACGCAACAAAATGGCGCATTTCCTGCTTCGTGCCTATAGTGTGTATCTGCGTCAGAACACGTTCCTGCTGCATCGGAGAAAGAGACGCGAAGTAGCGCATTGCTTCCGGATCCTGCGCCAGCGCCGTTTTGAATTTGGAAGAAGGTCCTTTGTCGTCTTTGACCATTTCGTTCACCTCGGTATTATTTTTGTCCCGAAGCTAAAATTTATTCCGGCAAAGCTTTCTTGGGAAATTTTATTTTTCCCGAAGAAATCAGCTTTTCCGCGAAGGAAATCGGAACGCAGATGAGGCACCAAAGGACGCTGTAAACTGGGCAAATCTGACCGAGGATATTGCCCCTTACGGCGGAATAATCCCAGACGTTCATACCGAGAATAAGGTTGAAAACGACGCCGAAGGCAAACTCGATGGCGGTTATAATTCCGCCGCCGACTATTGATTTAAAATAAATCGGGGCGGCAGAAAGCTTTTTAAAGGTTTTCAGCAAAACCATAAGAGAAATTCCGCCGGCGGCGGCCATACTCCAGTGGCTATGCCCCCGCCAGAGAATTTCAAGCAAGGTATAGCCCGCGGCGCCGGTCAAAAAAACGGTGCCGTCACGTTTAATTTCATTCATTTTATCACCCATAACAGTTTTTCCACATATTTTGAAATAATACGGGTAAAAAGCTTTGGCGCTTTTGTTGACGGCGGCGCCGGAATAATGCTATAATAAGCCGTCATAAAATTTAACAATATTTATTTTTGGAGGAAAATATGGCTAAACAAGTTTGGAAGCCCGGTACGCTTCTCTCCCCT
>JAEDJF010000058.1 GCA_016296485.1 Oscillospiraceae bacterium | reverse complement strand
AGAACTCGATTCTCAAAGGTATGAACTTTGAGGAAGGCGGTACTACAAAAGACCGTAATGAGCAGATTGGTGGGCACAAGGCGTAAAAAAGAAACCAGGATTGTCGGCCGAGGAGACCTAAAGGCACTCCAACGCCCTACCCGGTTTCTGATATTAAAATAGCACACAAATTATAAATAGTCAATAAAATCAAAGCCGTAAGGCTCTGCTATGTTTAAAGAGAAGAGAAATCAACTAAGGCATCCAAGGTTTACCTGCTTACTGACAGGGACCGATGCACAAAGGAAATTTCTCTCCATAACATAGTACAATAGAATGTGTTTAAAGTCAATACCTAAGGAGGTTCTGCTGTGTTAGTTAAAAGATTTCTGGGGATAATTTTTGGGGATAATAAAGAATACGAAAATGATAAGAAAAAGTACGAAGGTTTGCCAAAAGGCTGCTGGCACTGTGAGCTTCTGGGAATGTGCCGAAGGCCCAAAGAACAGGACTGGAAATATGACGTATTTCCCGGCAGTATGGCTTATACATTAAATGAAAAACTTAGAATGTGATAAAAAGCATTGACAACGCGTTGGCAAAAATGCCAAAATATAAAGGGGTAACAAAAAGAGAGCTTGTATTTGATACAAAAGAAGAGCTACTCGATTTTGTTAATCAGCATATTGCTGAAGACGGTGTTATCTATAATGCTTATACTTCAACAACAAAAGACGAGTACCCGATGGATGACAGATATCTAACGCCATATGCAAATGGAGACAGGACAGAGATTTTATCGACAAATATAATAATGAGGACGCTCGTATTGTGGGAATGAAATCGTTGCTTATCCATGACTAAAAGTACAATGAAAAAGAAGAAAAAGAAGCCGTTGTATCCCATTTTATATCCCTGACAATTAAATAAACGGCTTATATAAGCTAAAAATCGCAAGTTTAGCACTTGACTTTTAATCAAGGTGCCCGGGGTTCGAATCCCCGATGGCTCACCAAAGAAAAACGACTTGTGAAAACAAGTCGTTTTTTACTATATAATTTTTTCGGAGGCGCGATATGCTATTAAAGACCGTTTGCGAATACAATGAGGACGGGTACCTCGTTTACGCCGAAAATTTTCCCGGCGCCTTTGTCCGGGGGCGGACTTTAAAGGGCGCCCTGGAAAAATTCCCCGGGGAAATTGAAAGCTACCTCCTTTGGGCAAACGGAACCGAGACCCCGGACCTTCGGCTTGAGATGGAATCCGTCCTTGAAAAGGAGAGCGGTCTCAATATAAAGGACGCGGACTCCGACGTGATTTTCCCCGGGGAGCGGGAACCGCTCACGAAGGAGGAGTACACGAAGCTCAAAATTCTCGCCCTTCGCTCCGCGATGGATTTCGAGCGGCTTTACGACTCCGTCCCGAACAAAAAAGCGCCCCTCGTCCCGGAAAGGGAGACTTTTTACGGAAAAATCCCCTCCACCGCAGAGGAAATGTACCTCCACACAATGAACGTGAACAGCTATTATTTCGGCGAGATAGGCGTTGACGCCGAAAACGGACCGGACATTTTGTCCTGCCGGGCGAAGGGCTTCGAGGAGCTCGAAAAGCGGGATGGCTATCTTGAAAACCCGGTGCTCGTCGGAAGCTACGACGAGGAGTGGTCCCTCCGAAAGGTGCTCCGCCGCTTTATCTGGCACGACAGGATTCATGCGAAAGCGATGTACCGCCGCGCTTACGAGGCGTTTTGGGACGACGAAATCGACAACGTCTTTTGCTTTAAACTGAAATAAAAAAATCCGCCTTGCAAAAGGCGGATTTTTTTACATAAGGATATAGAGCAGCGCGAGAAGGAGTTTTCCGTCCGCGTGCTCATTCCAAAGCAGCCACAAAATCGCCAGCACGATGAGCCGGTCCTCGCCGACGTTTCCGATAAATTTCGATATTTCCCCGAAGGGGTTCCCGCTCTGAAAGTTCGGCTGGGGGGCGGGGGAAAACTGCGCCCCCGGCGGCGGACCCTGCTGCGGCGGGTTTTGGGGAAAGAAATTAGACGGCGAATCCTCCTGCTGCCGGGGACCCCGGCGCGGGGAATCCTGGCTCTGAAAGTTTTGCGGCTGCGCTCCCTGCGAAGCCGGGTTTTGCCGGCGGTCCGGATTTTGGCGCTGCGGGTTTTCCGGCGGGCGGCTCTGCCCGCGAATTTGCGGCTGGGGACCGCCGGCGGCGAGAAGCCTTGCCCTTGACTGCATTTCCCGGACCCGTTCCTCTGCTTCCCTTTGCATTTCGGCAAGCGCCTCCTCTGAATAATCGTTGTGGTGCCAAACCAAGGCTCTATCCCCCTCCGAAGATTCCCGCTTCCCCAAGGGCGGGAAGAACGCTCAAAAGCCGGAGGATATTTATTGCGTCATCGGCTTTTTTCGGTTCCCGAAGGAAGGGGCGAAGCGCCCGGAGAAGCGAAATATTTTTATCGTCACAGGACATTTTTGAAAAAATCTGCTGAAGCTTCATCATCATGCCGATGTCAAAACCGGAGCCCGACGGCGGACCTTGCTGGGGCGGGGGCGCCGGAGCGCCGCCGAAAAGCGCCGAAAGGTCAAAGGGAGCGTTTTGCTGGGGAGGAGGGGACGAATCCTGCTGGGGTGCGCCCTGCTGAAGCGAGGAGAGCAGGGCGCGGATATTCTGCTGCGCTTCCGGGTTTTGAAGAATGGACGAAAGCTGCTCTCCAAGGTCGGGCAAGTTAACCGCCTCCGATCATTTTTTTGATCATTGCCTGGGCGTTTGGGTCCGCAAGAATTTTTTCGACCGCCTTCGGGTCGTTCAAGTACTTTTCAATCTGTATTCCCGCCCGGTTTCCGAGGGTGTTTACGTTTCCGCTTCTTATTGCCGACTCGATTTTTGACTGTTCCATTCTGAGCTTTTCGCTCGCCATTTTGAGAAGTGCCTGCTGCTGCGCCGGGGTGAGATTCGGAATATTGTTCATAAGAGATTCCGCCTTTCAAAGCTAAAATATCCGTCTTGTGCAAACGCGGAAAACGGAATATAATAACTGATATGAAAAACCTTTTGGCGATATTCCGATTTTAAAGAAAGGCGGCGAAAGCCTTGCGGGCAATAGTTTTTTCGGACAGCCACGGAAATTACGACGTGCTTGAAAAAATAATGGAGCGTCATCTTGAGGACGCCGAGCTTTTTATCCACCTCGGGGACGGCGAAAAAGAGGCGGAGCTTTTAAGCTACGTATATAACAATAAAAAAATCCTTTTCGTGGCGGGGAACTGCGACTGGGGCTCGGAAAAGCCGACCTATGACCTTGCCGATTTCGGCGGAAAAAAGATATTCCTAACCCACGGCGCCGACTTCGGCGTCAAATACGCCCTCGGTCCAGCGATTGCCGAGGCGAAAAAATTCGGGGCGGATATTCTTCTTTACGGTCATACTCACGTCGCCTACGTCGGCTATGAGGACGGGCTCTATATTATGAACCCGGGAAGCTGCGCCCGCCCGAGGGAGGGCGCCAAAAGCTACGGAATAATCGACGTCACAAAAGCCGGAATCCATATGCACACCGTAGAGATATAGATACAAATATAACGGGGCGGCAGCGCCGCCCCGTATTTTTTTCTTAAAATCGGTTCTTAAACCTCTCCCGCAAGCATATTCTGAAAAAGAAAACGAAAAGGAGAGGAATTCTTATGGAGCTTGATGTTACGAGAAGTACGGCAATATGCTGTGGAACTCCGAATGAAAAAAAGGCTGTCCTTCCGGTTGAGTGCTCGTTGATACTGCCGGACTATTATCCCGACGTAATGAAAATCCTGCGCTATACGGCGAAAGCCGTAACTTCGCCGGTATTTTCCGACGGGACCGGAGAAACAGTATCCGGGAATGTCAGTATAGAAGTAAACTATGTTTCGGAAGAGGGAGAGTTTTGCTTCTGCGGTCAGGTTCAGCCCTTCAGCCACAATTTTGTGAGGGAGGGCAATATCTCCGCCGCAGAGGCGGAGGCCGTCGCGGACGAATTCAGCTGCCGCGCGGTCAATAAAAGAAGGATCGACCTTCACGGAAGCCTTAATCTTACGCTCCGAACCGTTGGAACGGAGGAGCGGGAGTTTGTAAAAGCTGCCGAGGGAGCGGGCGCCGTCTGTAAAACGGACAGCACCGATATGGTGACCATAGCCGGGGAGTATTTCAAGAGCTTCACCGTCGAGGAAAAAGGCGAGCTCGGCTACGGAAAGCCGCCCTTCGGGCGGGCGGTTCGCACCGCCGTTTCTGCGGCAGTAAACGAATGTCACGTTATTCAGGATAAAATCGTAACAAAAGGCGAAGTAAGGGTGAAAGTATTCTGGTCCCCGGAGGAAGCGGACGGGGAAGCCGAAAAGGAATACTTCACCTCCTCCTTCAGTTTTCCCGTGAGCAGGATGATAGACGCCCCGGGCGTACTTATGACCGATACCTGCGACGCGTCGTACCGGGCGGACTTCCCGGAGCTCACCCCCTCCGAGGACGGGGCTTCGCTCCTCGTCAAAATCAAGGTCGGAGCTTTCGCGAGGGTATATCGGACGGATTCCACCGAGTTTCTGACGGATATGTTTTCGACGGAGTTTGAAAATTCCGTCGAAAACGGAAAGCTCACGGTCATCGACAGGGTCTTCCCGGTGGAGCTCACCGAGGAAGTGAGCGAAAAAATGGAGCTTCCGACGAGCGTTGAGAAAATTATCGACCTTTGGACCGAGGTCCAGAGCCAGCCGCGCCCGGATTCCGAGGGCAAAATCCTCTATTCCCTCAGACTTTGTATGTTCGCACGGGATTCGGAGGACAGCGTAGCCTATTACGAAAAAACCGTGGAGCGGGAGCTTTCGTCCCCCGCCGCCGGAAGAAAGACCGCGTTCTATAATCTTTCCGCCATCGTCGCAAACGAGGACTATACCCTCACAAGGGGCGGCAGCGTCGAAATTTCCGCAAGCGTAGTCATCGACGGAACGGTATATACCTCCGTTACGAAAAACGCTCTAACCGCCTGTACCGTGGACGAAAACAAGAAAATCGACCGGGGCGACGCGGCGGTGGTGCTCTACTACGCCGAGCCGGGGGAGGAAATCTGGAACATCGCCAAAAGCCACCGCACCCCCCTTGACGGAATCGTTTCCGAAAACGGGCTTTCGGAGGAGGTCCTCTCCGCCCGGAAGATGCTCGTTATACCTAAATAAATGTATATATAAGAAAAAAGCGTCCCTTTCCGAATGGAAAGGGGCGTTTTTTGCCCAGTATGATGACTTTGTGAAAGAAGGAAATTCCTCGGTTAAACCAAATTTTCCTCTGTTTCCATATGTTCCGGAAGAGCTTTCAAATCTTGCATAAAAACCTTTTTGGAAAATGATTTTGCCTTGTCAAAACCGACGGTTTTGACCGAAATGCTTTCGGAAAAATTGTCGCACGAGGCTACAATCTGTCCTGCGGAACCGTGTTGGAGAGCACGGAACTTTTCCGCAAAAAGAAAAAACATAAAATTAAAACGGAGGAAGTTTTAAAATGAAGAAAGCTCTTGCTCTTGTGCTTTGCGTTCTTATGATCTGCGCTATGGGCGTTTCCGCATTTGCTGAAATTCCCGTAATCGACCTTAGCGAAGAGATCAACAGCGCATCCGGCACCTACATCAAGATTTCCGATGCTGACATCTGGACCGCCACCTCTACCACCGAAGAAGGCGCAACTTACTACACCAACGGTATCGGCGGCACTGTATATTTCGCAATGATTTTTAAACCCAACACCTATAAAAACATCAAGGTTGACACCACCGGCATTGTTTCCGCCGAGGTTCTTAACTACGACCCCGCAGTATATTCTGCGGACGACGAAGTTTGGAAGTCCATCAGCGATGAAATCACCTTCAGCGTAAACGACAGCAAAAGCGGTTCCGTTATCGCTTACGACAAAATCACCACTGTTGTAAACAAAGGTACCTATGACGAGGAGACCGACACCTTCAACGTCACCGAGGAGGGCAAACCCGCCGTTTCTTACGCAATGGGCGGCACCACCGAGGAAGGCACTTCCTACAACGCTGACAAAACCGAACAGACCGTTGTGACCGTTGAGACCGTAAAGGCTTCCACCGATTACACCGAGGTAAAGGCTGTTGCAAAAATGCTCAACAACGAGGGCAAGACCAGCAAATACGTTGCTGAGTGCAACCAGGACGTTCACATCATCAAAGTTAAAATCGCAAACAACTTCGGCGTTGACTATGCAATCGGCTCCTTCACCGCGAAAGCAACCGGCGTTGCCGACGGCAAAGCTTACACCGGTATCAAAAACAACGTTGTAGCCGACGTTGCAATCGCTTCCAAAGACACCGTTGAGTACTACTCCGAAAACTTCAAAGCCGGCGCAAAGGGCGAGATCTTCCCGATCAACGAGCCCACCAGCAAGTCCGACTTCGGTTACTGGGATTACTACGGAAACAAAGTTTCCACCGATAAGGCTTTCGTAATCTCCACCACCAGCTTCCGCTCCATCGCAGGCAAAGGTCTTACCCTTGCCAACAGCGCGGTAAACCCCAGCGTTATTGTTGAGATTGACGAAGTCGCCACCACCCAGAGCGGCGTAAACTTCCTCAACGAGAGCGACGAGGAGTACAAAAAAGTTGACGGCAAGCCCGTTTTCGATTACTACTACCTCACCTTCTACGGCACCCAGCCCATCGCAAGCGATTTCACCGTCACCTGGAAGCCCGGCTGCACCTACGGCGAGCTTCTCAGCAAATTCGGTCTCAGCCTTGAGGAATCCGAGCAGGTGAAATTCCACCTCTACATCGACGGCAAAGACACCGAGCTTGTCATTGACTACAGCAAAGTAAACCTCTACGACGAGGTTGAGCTTGAGATCGAGCGCAAAGCGGGCTCCACTCTCGGCAAATACATCCTCAGCGCAGAGAAAGTAAACACCGGTAACGGCGGCTCCGGCTCCGGTTCCGGCAGCAACGGCGGTTCCGGCTCCGGCTCCGAAAACAACCCCAGCACCGGTGCTGCGGATATGATCGGCGTTGCTTCCGCAATGGCTGTTGTTTCACTTGCTGCAGCTGCGGCTGTTTCTCTTAAAAAGAGAAAATAATCAGTAAACTTTAAGGACATTAAAACACTCTTTTCATAAAATCCGCCCGGGTCCTCTCCACCCGGGCGTTTTTTTGCGCTTTTTGCGAAAATACTTTAATTCCGCCTCGGTCTATTGACAAAATAGGACGCCTTTGCTAAAATTAAAAGCCACAGAATTATAATAACCTAAAATATATAAAATTTTGGGGGCGTTTGACAATGCTTGTGGGCAGAGAGGGAAAACTTGATTCGATGGAGAAGAACTACGCTTCGGCGGGTCCGAAGTTTATCGTAGTTTACGGAAGCCACCGCTGCGGAAAAACGAAGCTCCTTGCCGAGTTCGCAAAGGGCAAAAAATGCGTTTTTTTCTCCGCCCAAAAGCTCAACTCCTTTATGAACCTCCGGCTTTTTGAAAAAGCCGTCTCCGAATACACCGGGGAGGAGGAGAGCTTCCCCCGTTGGAAAGAGGCTTTCGCCCGAATTGCAGAGCTTTCAAAAAGCGAGCGCCTTCTTCTTGCTATAGACGATTTCGCCGACCTTGTTTTTGAGGACAGAACCGTGCTCAAGGATTTTCGCGCCGCCTTTGAAAACGAGTGGAGAACGGCGAACCTTTGCGTCGCCGCCGCCTGCGGGCGCCCGTTTTTCACCGAGAGCGAGATTCTTGCGGAAAATTCCGCCGCGGCGATGCGCCGCCCGATAATTTATAAGCTCGAGGAGCTGGACTATTACGAAGCGGCAAGGCTTCTTCCCCAGGGAACGAGCTCCAGGGACAAACTCCGCTACTACTGCTGCCTCGGCGGCGTCCCGGAGTATCTTAAACTTGTAAAATCCGGGCTCAGCTTTGAGGAAAATATACGCCATATCTTTCTCACTGAGGAGTCGGCGCTCTTTTCCGCGCCGCCGATGGTGTTTCTTGATGAGCTTCGGGAGCCGGAATTCTATAATTCAATTCTCTTTGCCGTTGCCGGGGGCTGCCGCCGCATAAACGAGATAGTGGCAAAAACCGGCGAAAGCTCAACGAAGGTCAATAAATATCTCCTCACCCTGCTCCAGATGCAGATTGTGAGCCGCGAAATTCCCTTCGGCGAGGAAAACGGCACCAGCCGCAAGGGCATCTATACTATAAATTCCAAGGCGCTGGCGTTCTGGTTCCGTTTTGTTCTTCCGAATAAAACCGCCATCAGCGAGGGAAAAATGGTGCTCAAAAACCTTACGGAGGAAGTTGACGCCTATATTTCCGGAAAGCTCTATGAGCAGGTCTGTGCTCAGTATATGACCCGCAAAAATAAACAGGGCGACCTTCCGCTCCTTGCGTCGGTAATTTCCGGCTATTGGGGTTCTTTAAAAGAGCGGGACGACGCGACCCTCGTCGCCGCGAACCAGCGCAACCGCCAGATTCTTTTTGCCGAGTACCGCCAGAGCTACTCCGAGCCCGGCGAGAAACTCCTTTCGCGCCTTCGTGCTCGCGACCGCCTTTTCACCGAGTATTGGGAGCGCTTCGATATGCTCTTTTCGGTGGAGCCCTTCCCCCGGGAGCTTCGCAACCTCGAAAATATGAAGCTCCGGCTGGTGGACGTGGACGGGCTGTATAAATAATCCTAAATTAAAGGACCTCGCCGGCTTCGGCGGGGTCTTAATTTTATAATGAATATTATAGATATAATAAAAGAGGAGTCCGATGAAGCAGAGGAGCGGCGCCAAAGGGAAGATGACTACTGCACCATTCGCCGCGATATGATAGCCGAGGGGATAATGGAGCGAAAAGACGGGATATATAAGGAAAATATAAAGTAAAAGTCCCAGCCGTAAGACTGGGACTTTTGGTACGCCTGACGGGAATCGAACCCACGCACCCGGCTCCGGAGGCCGGTGCTCTATCCACTGAGCTACAGGCGCATATTCAAGTTTACCGCTATATTGTAGCACATATATCTGTGAATTTCCATAGCTCTAACATTATATCGCAAAAAAAATTAAAAATCAATAAAAAATAATCGAAAAAAGGTATTGACAATTGAAAAATGGTTTGGTATAATAACAAAGCTGTCG
>JAEDJF010000057.1 GCA_016296485.1 Oscillospiraceae bacterium | reverse complement strand
AGTCCTTGCTGACGGTGTTTTCGTTAGGGATGAGTATCGTTACGGGCGTTCCGGTGGTGAAGCCGCCGAAAACGCCGCTTAAAATCTCAAATTTGTCCGCCTCGCGCCTTGCTGTTGAAATTGCGCCGGCGGGGCGACGCTTCGTGAGCTGGGCGGCGATGAAGTCTTCGTCAACGGGAATCCCCGGCGCAAGACCGGAGAGAACCGCCACAAGGGCGGCGCCGTGGCTTTCGCCGGAAATTGTTACCGAAACGCTGTTTCCGAAGCTGTCCTTCATTTAAAAAACGCCTCCATTCGGGCAAGAAGTTCCTCGCCGGTCCATTTTTCAAACCTGTAGTTTTCAATTTCCGGGAGGGTCACGACGGTGACGAACTCTCCGGAAAATTTCTTGTCGTGGGCGGCGGCGAAAAGGAGCTCCTTCGGGTCGCCTCTCCATTTCGTCGGGAGGTTCAGCTTTTTGAGCACGGCTTCGACCCGGGGTCTAAGCCCCTCGCCGCACATAGGCAGCATTCCGATGGCGACGCACTCGCCGTGGTAAAGCCCGCCGAGCCCTTCGACGCTTTCGACGGCGTGACCGACGGTGTGCCCGAAGTTGAGCACCCGGCGAAGCCCCGCCTCGTGCTCATCTTTTTCGACCACAGCCGCCTTGCTCCTTACGGAGCGCTCGATTATCGTTTCAATGTTTTCGGCGGCGTCTTCGTGCTCAAAGAGCTCGAAAAGTTCTTTGTCAAAGGTGAGAGACATCTTGACCGCCTCCGCAAGCCCGTTGGAAAAATGTCGGGGAGTTAGGGTTTTGAGTACGTCGGGGTCGATGACGACCGCCTTCGGCTGGTAAAAAGCGCCGATTATATTTTTTATCCCGCCGAAGTTGACCGCCGTTTTTCCGCCGACGGAGGAATCCACCTGCGAAAGGACGGTGGTGGGGATATTGTAAAAGTCGATTCCGCGCATATAGCTTGCGGCGGCGAAGCCCGCGAGGTCCCCAACGACCCCGCCGCCCACGGCGACGACGCAGTCGCTCCGGGTGAAGCCGTTTTCAAGGAGCGCCCGGCAGAGTTCGCCGAAGGTTTCAAGGCTCTTGCTGCCCTCCCCCTCCGGAACGGTTATGATGACGGCGTTTTTGCACTGCTTCGCAACGGCTTCGGCGTACTCCTTCGGAACGCCGCTGTCCGTCACGACGAGGACCTTTCGGTCAAGATTTATTATCTCCCCGGCGCGGGAAAGCGCCCCCCGGGAGAGGGTTATGTCGTAGCTTCCGGCGGGAAGCCGAACGGGAATTATCACAGAAAAAACCTCCTTTTCGGCGGGTTTCAGATTTTCGTCTCATGGGGGAAGTTGCCGACGACTCTCAAATGGTCGCAGTATTTCCCCAGCTCCTTCATCATCAGCTTGCCTGCGGCGCTGCCGATATTGCCGTCCGCCTCGACGTAGAAATAGTACTGCCAGAGAAGCTCCTTCATCGGGCGGCTTCGAAGGGTTCTCATGTTGAAGCCGCAGCGTCCGATAATGTTTATGGCTTCCGCAAGGGCGCCCGCTTCGTTCCGGACGGTAAAGACGAGGACGAACTGTCTGTCCTGCTCCCCGGAGGAAACGGAGCTTTCGACCCTTGAAAAGACGGCGAAGCGGGTTGTGTTCATGCTGCTCTCGTTGATTTTGTGCTCGAGCACCTCGAGCCCGTAGAGCTTCGCTGTGTCCGTGCTCGCGATGGCGGCGACGCTTTTGTCGCCGCCCTCCGCCACCTTTTGGGCGGCAACGGCGGTGTTCGCCGCCCGAACCGCCTCAAAGCCCCGCTTGCGGATATAGTTTGAGCACTGCTCGATTGCCTGGGGGTGGCTGACGACGGTTTTAATATCGGAAATTTTGGCGCCCGGAAGCCCGAGAAGGTTATGGCGCACCTCGAGGTCGTAGATTCCGTTTATGAAAAGCGTCCCCTGGAACATAATGTCGATGACCTGGGACACCTCGCCGGCGTAGCTGTTTTCAATGGGGAGCACGGCGCAGTCGCACTCGCCGTTTACGACGGAGTCGTAGGCGGAGCGGAAATCCGGGTAGGAAACCTGTTTCGCGTTCGGGAAAATGCCCTTGGCGGCGATGTTGGCGAAAGCGCCCTCGACGCCGCTGTAAGCGACGGTAAGCCCGCTTTGGAGCATCTCCTGGTATTTTCTCGAGATGCTCATATTGCTCTGAAGAAAGTTCACGTAGTAGGCGCGGATTTTTTCGTCCGAAACGAGAGCGGAGTTCTTGATTATAACCTCGTTTTCCCGCCCCTGGTCGAGGATCGGGAGCCCGTGCTCGATTTTGTATTGGGAGACCTTCGCCACCTCCGCCATGCGCTGCTCAAAGAGCTTCGCCATTTTTTTGTCGATGGCGTTTATGTTCTTTCTTGCTTCTTCAAGGCTGTTCATTTAAAATATTCCTCCGCTAATTTTTTGAATGCCGGGAGCGAGCGGCGAATCTGCTCCGCCGAAACGCAGTAGGAGATTCTGATGTAGCCCGGAACTCCGAAATCGTCGCTCGGAACGAGGAGAAGCTCGTATTTTTTTGCCCGCTCGCTGAAAGCGGCGGCGCTCTCGTCAGGCGATTTCACGAAGAGATAGAACGCGCCGTCCGGGTGAACGGCGGAAAAGCCCATCTCGGTCAAAGCGCCGTAGAGAAGATCCCGGTTTTCGGAATAGAGCGAAAGGTCCGGTGTGAGCCCTGCGCAGGCAGGGAGCATATGCTGGAAAATCGCCGGGGCGCAGACGTAGCCGAGGGCGCGCCCGGCGCCGCAGACGGCGGCGTAAATATCCTCCCAGCCGTCAATTTCCGGCGAAACGAGGATATAGCCTATGCGCTCGCCGGGAAGGGAGAGGGACTTGCTGTAGGAGTAGCAGACCACCGTGTCCCGGTAGTATTTCGTGACGAAGGGAACCTTCTCCCCGCTATAAACAATCTCCCGGTAGGGCTCGTCCGAAACGAGGAAAATCCTCTTTCCGAAGCGGCGCTCCGCTTCGGAAAGGACTTCGGAAAGGCGCAGTATGCTCTCCTCCGAGAGGATTGCGCCGGAGGGGTTGTTGGGGGAGTTTATAATGACCGCGGCGGTCTTTTCGTTAAGGGCGCTTTCAAGGCGGTCAAAGTCAATCTGAAAATCCGTTTCCCGGCAGGGGACGGCGACGGGCTTTCCGCCGGCGGTCTCGATAAAGACCTTGTACTCCGGGAAATAGGGGGCGAAAATTATGACCTCGTCCCCGTCCTCAACAAGGGCGGAGAGGGAAATCGTAAGGCTCGCCGCCGCGCCGCAGGTGAGATAGAGGTGCTCCGGACCGAAAGAAGTTCCGAAGCGGCGGTTGAGGTCATTGGCGACGGCGCTTCGGGCGGCGGCGCTGCCGGGGGCGGAAGTATAGCCGTGGACGGCGACGGGGTCCCCCTCGGAAACAAGGCGGGAAAGCTCCGCCGACACCGCTTTCGGCGTCGGCACGTTGGGGTTGCCGATGCTGAAATCAAAGACGTTTTCCGCGCCGATTTCCGCCTTTCTTTTGTTGCCGTACTCGAAAAGCTCCCGTATTACGGAGCGCTTTTTGCCGAGGGCTTCCATTCTTTTTCTGTCCATAAGAACACCTCCGAAGGAAAGGTTAACAGCGTTAACCTTGTAAATTACACAAATATTATACGCTTTAAATCGAAAAAGTCAATAGCGGTTGAGCGGTTGCAAAGAAAAAAAGTATATGCTATACTTTACCTATAATGAAAGGGGGCGACACTATGGACGAGGAGCTCGGCTCGGCATCGGTAAGGGAACAGCTCATAGCGGCGGGAACGGCTGAGCTTGAAGCCCACGGGATAGCGAACTTTTCGCTGCGGCGGGTTGCCGCCGCCTGCAACATCTCCTGCGCCGCGCCCTATAAGCATTTCAAAAACCGGGAGGAGTTTATAAACTCCATATTTACCTATATTAAAGACCAGCTCAATCTCCTCCTTGACCAGGTGGAAAAGGTCTATCCGGACGACCCGAAGGCGCGGCTCATCGAAAGCTGTATCGCCTATATCCGCTTTTGCATCGCGAACCCCCATTTCCGGGCGGTATTGATGCTTGCGGGGGGCGAGCTTCCCCTCGCAAGGCGGGTTGAAAGGCTCGTGCCCCTCTGCCTTCCGGAAATGTCAAGGGAGGAGCAGGAGGACCGGGGCTACGTCATCCGCTCCGTCGCCTACGGCGCGGCGCTGATGCTCGAAAGCGGCGAGATAGAATATAAGGAGTCAATGATGCAGCGAATCCGCGAGAACCTCGCGCGGGAGCTTGAGAATAAATAAAAAATGCGCCGCTTGAAAGCGGCGCTTTTTAGTGTAAAAACCCGCCCGAAAGGGGCAAAAGAAACGCCCGGTTCCGTGGATACTTTTTCACGGAAACCGGGCGTTTTTCGCGTTTCGGGCGGGCGTTTCGGCTGGTGAATAGGGGAGAAAAGACCTGGCAATAATTAACAAAAGCGAGGCTCGAAAACGGCACGAAACGTCCGAAATTGGCTGAAAATCAAAAAAATATAAAAAAATAGCGCCAAAACCCCTATAAAAAGGTTGACACCACTTGACTTTGGTAATATAATTATAGAATGTACCAGAATGGACACTTGCGCCACTACAACAACTACTATAGCACATCTTTTGCGAAAATGCAAGTGTTTTGGTCTAAAAATTAACGACGTAAATACGGATGAATGGAGTGAGCTATTTGGTCAACGTAAAACCTGTCAAGCTCGGGAAAAATGTCCGCATGAGTTTTTCCAAGATCAATGAAGTTCTCGATATGCCGAACCTCATTGAGATTCAGAAGGACTCCTATAAGTGGTTCCTCGAGGAAGGACTGCGGGAAGTGTTCCGCGATGTTTCGGCCATCACGGACTATACCGGCAACCTTGTTTTGGACTTCATTGATTATCATATCGAGGATAAGCCCAAATATACCATCGAGGAGTGCAAAGAGCGCGACGTTACCTATGCGGCGCCCCTTCGCGTAAGGGCAAGGCTGCAGAACAAGGAGACCGGCGAAATCAAGGAACAGGACATCTTTATGGGCGATTTCCCCATAATGACTCCCTCCGGTACCTTTGTTATCAACGGCGCTGAGCGCGTAATCGTATCCCAGCTTGTTCGTTCCCCGGGCGTATATTTTGCCATGAACTTCGACAAAACCGGCAAAAAGCTCTTTTCGAGCACCGTCATTCCTAACCGCGGCGCCTGGCTCGAATACGAAAGCGACCTCAACGACGTTTTCGGCGTAAGAATCGACAAAAACAGAAAGCTGCCCGTCACCACCTTCATAAGAGCCCTCGGTCTCGGAAGCGACGCGCAGATTCTTGACTATTTCGGCGAGGAGCCCATGCTCGTCGCAACCCTTGAAAAGGACAACACCAAGTCGAGGGAGGAAGCTCTCCTCGAGGTTTACCGCAAGCTCCGCCCCGGCGAGCCGCCCACGGTCGAAACCAGCGAGCAGCACCTCAACAACCTTTTCTTCGACGCAAAGAGATACGACATCTCCCGGGTTGGACGCTACAAATACAATAAAAAGCTCGCCCTCGCGAGAAGAATTGCGGGTATGACCCTTGCGGAGCCCGCCGCCGACCCGCTCACCGGCGAGGTTCTCTTTGAAGCCGGCACTACTCTTACGAGAGCCAACGGCGAACTCCTTGACAAAAAAGGCGTGCGCGAGGTCCTTGTGGACGTTGACGGACACAAAGTCAAGGTAATTTCCAACAACATGGTTGACGCGGAAGACTACGTCGACCTCACCAAAGAGGAGCTCGAAGAGCTCTTCATCAACGAGAAGGTCCGCTTCTCCGTCATCACCGAGATTGCCGAAAAAGCCGGCGACGACAAGGAACTCCTTATTTCCCTTATCAAAGAGAACGTGGACGAACTCATTCCGAAACATATCATTGTTGATGATATTTTCTCCTCCATTAACTATATGTGCAACCTCTACTGGGGCTTCGGCAGCACCGACGACATCGACCACCTCGGCAACAGACGTATCAGAAGCGTCGGCGAGCTTCTCCAGAACCAGTTCAGAATCGGCTTCTCCAGAGTTGAGAGAGTTATCCGCGAGCGCATGACCATTCAGGCGCAGGATTCCGAAGCCATAACTCCCCAGGGTCTTGTCAACATCCGCCCGGTTGTTGCGGCAATCAAGGAGTTCTTCGGTTCCTCTCCGCTCTCCCAGTTCATGGACCAGACCAACCCCCTTGCGGAGCTTACCAATAAGCGCCGCCTCTCCGCTCTCGGTCCCGGCGGTCTTTCCCGTGACCGCGCGGGCTTCGAGGTCCGTGACGTACACTACAGCCACTACGGACGTATGTGTCCTATCGAGACCCCCGAGGGTCCTAACATCGGACTTATCTCCTACCTCGCGACCTACGCGAAAATCAATAAATACGGCTTCATCGAGGCTCCCTTCCGCAAGGTTGACAAAGCCACCGGCACCGTCCTCGACGAAGTTGAGTATATGACCGCGGACACCGAGGACGACTTCATCGTCGCCCAGGCGAACACCCCTCTTGATGAGGAGAACCGCTTCGCGGTACAGAAAGTAACCTGCCGTTACAAGGACGAGTTTATCGAGGTCGACAGCAACAAGGTCGACTATATGGACGTATCCCCGGTAATGGTCGTTTCCGTCGCAACCGCCATGATTCCTTTCCTTGAGAACGACGACGCGAACCGCGCGCTCATGGGCGCGAATATGCAGCGCCAGGCTGTTCCGCTTCTCAAGACCGAAAGACCCTTCGTCGGCACCGGTATGGAGTACAAGGCCGCCGTTGACTCCGGCGTAACCGTCCTTGCCGAGCACGCCGGCACCGTCGTCAAGGTGGACGGCGAGCGCATCGTCATCAAACGCGACAGCGACGGCACCCTTGACGAGTACAAAATCATCAAGTTCCTCCGCTCCAACCAGGGCACCTGCGTCAACCAGAGACCTATCGTCGAAAAGGGCGAGCACGTCGATGAGCACCAGGTTATCGCCGACGGTCCCGCCACCAGCGAGGGCGAAATCTCCCTCGGCAAGAATATGCTCATCGGCTTCATGACCTGGGAGGGCTACAACTACGAGGACGCCGTTCTTATCAACGAGAAACTCGTAAAAGAGGACACCTTCACCTCCGTTCACATCGAGGAGTACGAGCTTGAGGCAAGAGACACCAAGCTCGGACCGGAGGAAATCACCCGCGATATTCCCAACGTGGGCGAGGACGCTCTCCGCGAGCTCGACGAGCGCGGAATCATCCGCATCGGCGCCGAGGTCCGCGCCGGAGATATTCTCGTAGGTAAGGTAACGCCCAAGGGCGAGACCGAGCTCACCTCCGAGGAGAGACTCCTCCGCGCCATCTTCGGCGAAAAGGCAAGGGAAGTAAGAGACACCTCCCTTCGCGTTCCCCACGGCGAATACGGAATCATCGTCGACGTACAGGTATTTACCAGAGAAAACTGCGACGAGCTCAACCCCGGCGTAAACCAGGTCGTCCGCTGCTACATCGCCCAGAAGAGAAAGCTCTCCGTCGGCGACAAGATGGCGGGACGTCACGGAAACAAGGGCGTTGTTTCGAGAATCCTTCCTCAGGAGGATATGCCCTTCCTTCCGGACGGAAGACCGCTTGATATTCTTCTTAACCCTCTCGGCGTTCCTTCCCGTATGAACATCGGACAGGTGCTCGAGGTTCACCTCGGAAGAGCCGCGGCGGAACTCGGCTGGCACGTTATGACCCCCGTTTTCGACGGCGCTCACGAGGCGGATATCCGCGAGCTCCTCGTAAAAGCGGGTCTTGACGAGAGCGGCAAGGTTCAGCTTCGCGACGGACGCACCGGCGAACTCTTTGACAATCCCGTAACCGTCGGTTACATGTACTACCTCAAGCTCCATCACCTTGTTGATGATAAAATCCACGCACGTTCCACCGGTCCCTACAGCCTTGTCACTCAGCAGCCTCTCGGCGGTAAAGCCCAGTTCGGCGGTCAGAGATTCGGCGAAATGGAGGTCTGGGCTCTTGAAGCCTACGGCGCAGCCTACACCCTCCAGGAGATACTCACCGTCAAGTCCGACGACGTTGTGGGCCGTGTAAAGACCTTTGAAGCTATCGTAAAGGGCGAAAACGTACCTACTGCGGGTATTCCCGAGTCCTTCAAGGTCGTCATCAAGGAGCTTCAGTCCCTTGGACTCGATATCAAGGTGCTCGACAAAAACAACGAAGAAATCGACCTTAAACAGAACTTCGACGACGAGGACGTTGGTCTTATTCCCGCCGATGAAATGGCAGGATTTGAGGGCGAACCCGTCAGCTTCGACGAAGATTTTGCTGGATTCCAGATCGAGGACCCGGACGAAGAGGGCTTCGGCTCCGACGTTTCCGACGGCTTCGACGAGCTGGATTTCGGTTTCGGTTCTTCCGATTCCGAAGACGATGAAATGTAAAGGGGGGCTGTAAACAGTGGAATTCAACGCATTTGATTCTATCAAAATCGGCCTTGCTTCCCCCGATAAGATCAGAGAATGGTCCTACGGCGAAGTAAAGAAACCCGAAACCATAAACTACAGAACGCTCAAACCGGAAAGGGACGGTCTTTTCTGCGAAAGGATTTTCGGACCGACCAAGGACTGGGAGTGCTACTGTGGTAAATATAAACGCCTGCGCTTCAAGGGCAAGGTCTGCGAGCGCTGCGGCGTCGAAGTAACAAGAGCAAAGGTAAGACGCGAGCGCATGGGTCATATCGAGCTTGCCGCTCCCGTCTCCCACATTTGGTACTTCAAAGGTATTCCTTCAAGAATGGGTCTCGTCCTCGATATGAGCCCGAGAATCCTTGAAAAGGTGCTCTATTTCGCGAGCTATATCGTAACCGACCCGGGTACGACCCCTCTCGAGAAAAAACAGCTCCTCTCCGAAAAGGAATACCGCGATATGCGCGAAAAATACGAGGAGGATTTCCAGGCGGGAATGGGCGCCGAAGCAATTCAGCTCCTTCTCAAGGACATCGACCTCGACAAGCTCTCCACGGAGCTCCATGAGGAGCTTGAGACCGCTTCCGGTCAGAAGCGCGTACGCCTTCTTAAAAGACTCGAGGTAGTCGACGCCTTCCGTCTCTCCGGCAACCGCCCGGAGTGGATGATTCTCGACGTGATTCCCGTAATCCCGCCGGACATCCGCCCGATGGTACAGCTCGACGGCGGACGCTTCGCCACCTCCGACCTCAACGACCTTTACAGAAGGGTAATCAACAGAAACAACCGTCTCAAACGCCTCCTTGAGCTGGGCGCTCCGGACATCATCGTCCGCAACGAGAAGCGTATGCTCCAGGAAGCCGTTGACGCCCTTATCGACAACGGCAGAAAGGGAAGACCCGTAACCGGACCCAGCAACCGTCCGCTCAAATCCCTCTCCGATATGCTCAAGGGCAAACAGGGACGTTTCCGTCAGAACCTTCTCGGTAAACGTGTCGACTATTCCGGACGTTCCGTTATCGTCGTCGGTCCTGAGCTCAAGATGAGCCAGTGCGGACTTCCTAAAGAGATGGCTATCGAGCTCTTCAAGCCCTTCGTAATGAAGCGCCTTGTTGACGTCGGCGCGGCCACCAACATCAAAAACGCCAGAAAAATGGTCGAGAGAGCAACCCAGCCCGAGGTTTGGGACGCCCTCGAGGTCGTAATCAAGGACCACCCGGTAATGCTCAACCGTGCTCCTAC
>JAEDJF010000056.1 GCA_016296485.1 Oscillospiraceae bacterium | reverse complement strand
AGCGGCTCCCGCCGCCCCGCACAGATTTTCCCACGATAGGTCACATCGCCGAGCTGTCATAGCGAGACGGAAACGCGACCGCAACCGGAAAAACGGCGCAAGGCATACGTCACGCGCTCCGCGACCCCACTCGTAGGGGCTTTTCGGGCGGATATTATCCGCCCCTGCGGTTTTGTGCCCTGCCGCAGAAAAAAGGCGGACCCTTAAAACCCCGTAAAATCAAAGAAAAATTTACGCAAAATCCGCGTAAAGCGCGGCTTACGGTATTATTATACTTTATTTTTTGTCGTATGAAAAGGAAAAAATTATTACAGGAAGATTTTTTGCCGGGGAAAATATTCTAAAACGGAAAAATGGGTTTTAAAAAAACGGATATGTGGTAAAATAAAATCGTAAAAAAAACGATTCCGGCGAAAGGCGCGCAAATACATTTTGCCGGGGACGGAGGAAATTATGAAAAAATACCGCGTTTTAGCCGCCCTTTTGTGCGCGGCGATATGCTTTTCAATGACAGCCTGTTTCAAAAAGGAAAAACCTATACCTGACGACGGTATGAGCGGAGTCATCTCCGGCGAGGGCGGGCTCGGTCCCGCCGACAAAATTGAAATTACCCCTAATACGCCCGAAAGCGAACCCGAAACGGAGAGCGAACCCGACGCCGAAGCCCTTTCGCCCTATTCCCCGGGTCAGAACGAGCTCCCGGGCAAGGAAAATATGAGCGGCGAGTTCGAAAAGCTCGCGGGGCTTCCCTGCGACCAGGTGCCCTGGGGTCCCGGGACAAATTTTGACGCCGACGGACGCCCCACCGCCTGTACGGCGCTTCAAAAGCAGTACGGCGGCTACTGCGCGGACTTCGTCCGCACCGGCGAGGAGTTTGAAAATAAGGTCTATCTCACCTTCGACGAGGGCTACGAAAACGGCTACACCGGCGCAATCCTCGACGTTCTGAAGGAAAAGGGCGTCAGCGCCGTTTTCTTCATCACCCTCCCCTACGCGAAGAGCCAGCCGGAGCTCGTTCAGAGAATGATTGACGAGGGGCACGTCGTCGGGAACCACACGGCGGGGCACCCCAATATGACCGGAATTTCTCCGGAGGAGGGCTACGACGAGGTGGCAAAGCTTCATGACTACGTTGAGGAAAACTTCGGTTACAGTATGTACCTTTTCCGCTTCCCGGAGGGGGCGTTTTCGGAGCAGAACCTCGCCCTTCTCCAGAAAATGGGCTACCGCTGTGTCTTCTGGAGCTTCGCCTATAAGGACTGGGACCCCGACAGCCAGATGGAAAACGCCAAAGCCTTCGACAAGGTGACCGGCTCCCTCCATAGCGGGGAAATTTTCCTCCTCCATGCTGTCTCGAAGACCAACGCGGAAATCCTCGGTGACGTAATCGACTGCGTCCGGGAAAAGGGATACACCTTCGAGGTTTACGGAAAATAAAATTAAGGGGCGGCGAAAAGCGCCCCGAAGAAAAAAGCGGAGCCTTCGCTCCGCTTTTTTTATTTTGCTTCCGCCAGTTTTTCTTTTGCCACCACAAGGGCTCTCGCAAGCTGGTCGGCGCAGGAGGTGCCGCGCCCGGCGCAGTCGTTGCCGGAGAGGCGCTCGATGATGTCGTCGGCGTTCCAGCCCTCGAGGATTTTCGGAATTGCCTGGAGGTTTCCGGGGCAGCCGCCGAAGAAAACGATGTTGTGGACGGTTCCGTTTTCCTCAAGGTCAAAGGTGATTTTTTTGGAACAGGTTCCGTGGGTCATGTGCTCGTAGTGCATTGATTCTATCTCCTTTTTATTTTTTACGGTAAATATGTATGTCGAAAGCCGCTTCCGTCTTTAGGGAATCGAGCTTTTCAAGCTTTTTGGCGCCCGCGGCGGAGGTTTTCCAGTAGTAGGGCGTCATCTGGAAAAGGGCTGAAATGTCCTCCTTGTTATCCATATCCATCTCAAAGCGGACCGGGACGGCTTTGACGTGCTCAAAGCCGTCGTAGGGGGTGTCCTCCTCCCGGTTTTCATAGGGGCGGTCATAGACCGCCGCCTTTAGCTGCCAGAGGTGGCGGGGTCCGGGAACGACGTAAACGTAGTAGCCGGAGGGTTTGAGCACCCGAAGGTACTCCTCAAGGGCGAGGGGGCTGAATACGTTGACGAGAACGTCGAAACTTGAGCACAAAAGCGGAAGGTCGAAGACCGACGCCACGGCGAATTCAATCTCCCGGCTTCGCTTCGCGGCGCGCCGAACCGACGGGCGGCTTATATCGACGCCGACGATTTTCGGCTTAACGCCGCCTTTTTTGAGGGCTTCAAGAAGCCCCGCGGTGTAGTACCCTTCGCCGCAGCCGCAGTCGAGCACGGAGATTTCCCCGCCTTCGGCGAGCCCGAGCACGCAGCCCGAAATGGCGTCCAAAAGGGGCTTATAGTAGCCTTTTCCGAGGAAAGCGGAGCGGGAAGCCGCCATCTCCTTGCTGTCCCCCGGAACCTTTGAGTTCATCTTGTTGGGCGGGAGAAGGTGGACGTACCCCTCGGAAGCAAGGTCGAAGCTGTGCCCGTGCTCACAGAAAAGGCGGCGCTCGTCCTTTTCAAGGGGCAAACGGCAGATTGGGCAGAGAAAGGCGCTCATAGCGCCCCCTCCAGCACCCAGTCGGGAATTTCGCCGCCGTTTGCGAGAAACGCGATTATCAGTATATGGAGAACGGCGAACGCCGGCACGAGGATTTTAAAATTAAGGTGCTTCGTCTTGTGGCGGAAGATATACATTCCGGCGAAAGCGCCGAAGGCGCCGCCCAAAAGGGCAAGCCCGAGAAGGGTTTTCTCCGGAACCCGGCGCATGCTTTTCTTTGCGAAGAACTTATCCGCGCCGTAGATTACGAAGGCGGCAGCGTTTATTATTATGTAGTAAACCGCGATTATTTCCACCGGGGCAGTCCCCTTTCTGAAAAGGATTTTTATATATTCTATCACGGGAAAGGAGAACAGTCAAATTGTTTTCTTCCGCTTTTCCCCGCCGCTATGTACTTTATTTTACACATAAGATATGTTATTATATCTTTATCTTATTTCCCTCTTAAAAGGAGGCTTTGCCAATGCTGCGCTTCATCATCGGCACAAACGAAAAAGCAAGGCGGGAGCGGCTTTATTCCGAAATAAAGTCCGCCGGCGCGCCCTCGTACCTGATCGTCCCGGAGCAGTTCTCCTTCGAGAGCGAAAAGCTCCTCGGGGACTTTCTCGGACCCGAGGGCGCCCAGCGGGTGGAGGTCCTCAGCTTTTCCCGCCTTTGCAACAGCGTTTTCCGCGCCTTCGGCGGCATCGCCGGGGAATATTCCGACGACACGACGAAGCTCCTTTTAATGGGCGCCGCCCTCTCGGGCTGCGCCGAAAACCTTAAGTACTATAAAAAATCCGCCCGGGGCGCCCCTTTCGTCAAAAAACTCGTTGAGACCGACGCGGAGCTCAAAAACGCCGGAATCACCCCAAGCGACCTTCTCTCCCTCGCGGAAAACGCCCCGGAGGGCGCCCTCTCCGACAAGGCTCTCGACCTTGCCGCCGTCTTTACCCTCTACGACGCCCTCCTTGAAAAGAGCTGGCTGGACCCTCTGACCGATATTTCGAGAGCCTGCGATATGCTCGCCGAGCGGGACTTCTTCTCCGAAAAGAACGTCTATATCGATAACTTCACCGGCTTCACCGGGAGCGAATATAAGCTCCTTCGCATCATTCTCGAGCAGTCCCCCTTTGTCACCGTCAGCCTCTGCTGCCCGGACATTTACGACCGCACCGGCGGCTCGGGTCTTTTCTCCAAGACCCAGCGCACCGCCTCCCGCCTTGAAAACATGGCGAGGGCGGCGGCCGCCCGGGTTGCGCCCCCGATTCTCGCCCTGCCGGAAACGGATTCCCGCCCCGGCGCTTTAATCGACCTCGAGGAAAACTTCCTGCAGCCCGGGGGTTCCCCCGAAAGGGGGAACGACGGAGCCGTTCGGCTCGTCGCCGCCGCCGACCCCTACGATGAGGCGAACTTCGTCGCCTGCGAGGCGCGGCTCCTTGCGGAGGGTGGAATGCGCTGGCGGGAGATGGCGGTAATCGCCCGGGACCTCTCCCAGTATTCCCACGCCCTTCCCGCCGCCTTCGAGCGCGCCGGAATACCGCTCTATATGGACAAGCCCGCCGAGCTCTCGTCCCACCCCCTCGCCGCCTTCGTTACGGCGAGCCTTTCCGCCGTCCGGGGCGGCTTCGACCCCGGGGACGTTATGCGGATTCTCAAAACGGGCATCCTCCCGGTTTCGGCGGAGGACGCGGCGGAGTTTGAAAACTACTGCTTTATCTGGAACATAAGGGGTCGGCTCTTCCTCTCGGACTTCACCGGGAGCCCCCGGGGCTTTTCGGAAATGACGCCGGAGGACATAGCGCCCCTCGAGCGGATAAACTCCGTGCGCCGCGCCCTTTGCAACCCTCTCGGGCGGCTCAAGAGCCGCCTTTCCGGCGCGGACGGCGCGGAATTTTCCGCCGCCCTTTTCGACTATATGACCGAATGTAAAGTCACCGACGGGCTTCGCCGGCTCTACGACTCCTTCGCGGCGGAGGGGGACCTTGCCTTCGCCGAGGAGCTGGACAGCTTCTGGAGCTACCTTATTTCCCTCCTCGACAAGTTTTCCGCCGCCCTCCGGGGCGTTCGCCTTGGGGACGAGTCCACCTCACGGCTCTTCGAGCTGGCGCTTATGAGCGCCAAAATCGGTACTCTTCCCCAGACGCTGGACTGCGTTTCGGCGGGAACCGCCGACCGAATCCGCCCCGGCGCGCCGAAGGCTGTTTTCATAATCGGCGCGGCGGACGGCGTTTTCCCCGCCCGTCCCGTCTCCGGCGGTCTCTTTACCGAGAGCGAGCGGCGGGAGATGTCCGCCCTGGGTCTCGACCTCGGCGAAGGGGAAAACGACGCCCTTCTCTCCGAGAGAATGTACGCCTTTACCGCCTTTACCGCTCCCTCGGAAAAGCTCTTCGTAAGCTACCCGAAATACGACTGCGCCTTCGGGGAGCAAAGCCCCTCCGTGCTCGTGCGGCGGCTTTCTGACGCCGTTGCGCCCCTTTCGGTGCTCAAAACCTCCGACCTTCCGGAGAGCTTCTGGCTCTGCTGCGAAAATTTTGCTTTCGAGCGCCTTGCCGCCTTCGGCGGCAGCTCGACCCCCGCTTCGGAAGCGCTCAAAAACTACTTCCTCTCCCGCCCGATCTGGCGGGAAAAAGCCGAAAAGCTCGGCGGCGCCGTCCTTCCCGAGAGCTTCGTGCTCAAAGAGCGGGAAAACGCCGAAAGGCTTTTCGGCTCCAAGCTTTTCCTCTCCCCGACGAAGATTGAAACCTACGAAAGCTGCCCCTTTTCCTATTTTCTCAAGTACGGTCTCTCCCTCAAGGAGAGACAAAAGGCGGAGCTTTCGCCCCTTTCCGCCGGAAGCCTTATCCACAGCGTCCTCCAGCAGATTGTCTCTGTCCACGGAGGCGCGGGGCTTGGCACCCTTTCGGACTCTGCCCTTCGCGCCGAGATTGACTCGGTGCTCAAGGACTATATGGACAGCGTTTTCGGCTCGGAAAAGGACAAGACGAGCCGCTTTATGTACCTTTATAAGCGTATGGCGGGCTTCCTTTTCCGTCTGCTCCGCCGCCTTGGGGAGGAGTTCCGCCTTTCGGAATTCGAGCCCTACGCCTTCGAGCTTCCCGTGGGCGGCGAGGGCGAGGTTTCCGCCTACCGCCTTCTGACCCCCGGCGGAAAGGAGATAACCGTCGAAGGAAAAATCGACCGCGTCGACGTGCTCAACCGGGACGGAAAACGCTGGGTCCGGGTTGTTGACTACAAATCCGGCTCGAAAAAATTCGAGCTCTGCGACGTTTTCTACGGAATCAATATCCAGATGCTCGTCTATCTCTTCTCAATACAGAGCGGCGGGCGGGGCGGTCTTGCGAACGCCCTCCCGGCGGGAGTTCTCTATATGCCCGCCCGGGATTCGGTCATCACAATGCCCCGGGGCGACATCGCCGAAGGGGGCAAAGCCGCCCTCGGCGAGACCTTCAGGATGAACGGTCTCTTAATTGACGACAAAGCCGTGCTCAACGCCATGGAGCCGGGGCTCGGGGGCGTTTTCATTCCCGCGAAGGAGACCAAAAACGGACCTTCCGGCTCCCTCGCGACCCTCGCCCAGCTTGGCGAAATCAAGGAGCACGTGGACTCCCTGCTCATAGAAATGGCAAAGGAGCTGGGTGGCGGCAAAATCGCAGCCCTCCCCTACAAGAAGGGAAACGACCTCTCCTGCGACCGGTGCTCGTTCCGCTCGGTCTGCCGCCGGGGTGAGGATTCGCCCTTCGTCCTCCACGAAAAATTTAAAGACGACGAATTTTATAGAATGGCGAAAGGGGGAAGGCCCTGTGGCGAATAAGAACTGGAACCCGGAACAGCTTTCGGCAATTACCTCTCTTGGTGGAAACCTCCTGGTTTCCGCCGCCGCGGGCAGCGGAAAAACCGCCGTCCTCGTCGAGCGCGTGATACGCATGCTCACGGACCCGGAGAGCCCCGTTGACGCGGACCGGCTCCTCGTCGTGACCTTTACGAACCTTGCTGCGGCGGAGATGAAAAGCCGCATAAGCGCCGCCCTTTCGGAGCTTTCCGCAAAGGAGCCGGAGAACGCCCGACTCTCCCGCCAGCAGCTTTTGATGGAGCGTGCTCATATCAGCACCATACACGCCTTCTGCCTTGACGTGATACGCGAAAATTTCAGCGCCCTCGGTCTCTCCCCGGACGTGCGGGTCGCCGACGACCGGGAGGCGGAGGCGATTTCCGCCGAAGCCATGGAGGAAGCCCTCGAAAACCGCTACCGGGAGGGAGACGAGACCTTCTTTGAGCTTGCCGAGACCCTCGGCGGCGGGCGGAGCGACGCCGGGCTCGGCGAAGCGGTGCTCACTCTCCACGGTTTTATCCGCGCCCTGCCCCACTATGAGGACTGGCTGTCGGAAAAGGCGGAGATGTACGACCCGGAAATACCCGTCTCCGAAACCGTCTGGGGCAAAATCCTCCTCGGCTACGCCGAGTCCGTGCTCAGGCGCGGCATCTCCTCCGCCGAGTATATGCTCGAAAGCTGCGCCGAAAACGGCGCCGAGCCCTACTGCCCGATGTTCGGGGACGATATACTCGTTTTGAAAGGGCTTCTTGCCCGATGCAAGGGCGAAAGCTGGGACGATTTTCGGAAGGCTCTCTCCCTCTGCGCTTTCGGGCGTATGCCCACCGTCCGGGGATTTGACTGCGTGCTCAAAGACAGGATTGCCGCCGCCCGGAAGGAATACAAGGACAGCGTCAAGAAACTCCTGGGACTCTTTTCCGCCTCCGAAGCGGATTTCCGGGAGGACGTTGCGGACCTTTACCCGAAGATAAAATGCCTTTTCACCCTCACAATGGACTACGACAGAACCTATTCCGAAAAGAAGCGGGAGCGGCGGGTGCTCGACTTTTCCGACCTTGAGCAGCTCACCCTTTCGGTGCTCACGGAAAAGACCGGCGACGGGCGCTATATCCCCACCGCCGCCGCGAAGGCAATTTCAAAGCGCTTCGACTACATTCTCGTGGACGAGTGCCAGGATATAAACAAGGCGCAGGACACAATTTTTGAGATGATTTCAAAGGGCGGCGACCTCTTTTTCGTCGGCGACGTGAAACAGAGCATCTACCGTTTCCGCCAGGCGATGCCCGAGCTTTTCCTTGAAAAACGCCGGAAGTGGCCGCCTTTTGACGGCGAAAACTACCCCGGAACAATAATCCTCGGGCGCAACTACCGAAGCAGAAAGAGCGTCGCCGGGGCGGTGAACTTCGTTTTCGGACAGATTATGTCCGAAGAAGCCGCCGAAATGGACTACACTTCGGAGGAGATGCTCATTCCCGAAGCCTCCTTCCCGGAGGACGGAATCACCCGGAACGAGCTCCTTCTCGTTGAGGCGCCGGAGGGCGACTCCGCCAAGGCGGAAGCCGCCGCCGTCGCGGAGCGTATATATAATATGGTATTAGGGGGGCTCCCGGTCAAGGCCGGGGACGAAATCCGCCCGGTTCGCTATTCGGACATCTGTATTCTTCTCCGCTCCATGAAAACCCAGGGGGACGTTTTCGTCTCCGCCCTTCGGAAGCGCGGAATCGCCTGCCGGAGCGAGCACGGCTCGGGCTTTCTCACTCAGCCGGAGGTGGCGGCGGTGCTCGACGTGCTCAAGGCGGCGGATAACCCCCTTCTTGATTTGCCCCTTGCCGGGGCGATGCTCTCCGAGATGTTCCTCTTCACCCCGGACGAGCTCGCCGAAATCCGGTTAGTTGACCGCTCAATCCCCCTATATTCGGCGGCGAAGCTTTCCGCCGAAGGCGGAAACGCCAAAGCCGCGAATTTCCTTAAGGTCCTTTCGGAAATTCGCCGCTTCGCCGCCTGTTCCCGGGCGGACGAGGTCATCGAGCGGCTCTATTCCCTCACCTCCTACCCCCAGATTATGCGCGGCTGCGAAAACGGCGAGCTTCGGCTCGCGAATCTGCGGCTTTTGGTGAAGTACGCCGCCGACCGGGAGGAAACCGGAACCCACGGGCTTTCGGGCTTCCTCCGCTTCGTCTCCCGCCTTGAAGAGAGCGGCGCCGACCTTGCGCCGGCGGGCTTTTCGGGCTTCGGCGGGAACTGCGTAAGGATAATGTCCGTCCACGGCTCAAAGGGGCTCGAGTTCCCGGTGGTCTTTCTCTGCGGGACCGGGCGGCAGTTCAATTTCGACAACCGCACCGACCGCCCCCTTCTCCACCCGAAGCTGGGCTTCGCCTGCGCCCGGCGGGACAAGGAGACGGGAATCCGCTTCGCAACCGTCCCCCAGGAAGCCCTTAAAATCGAGCTTCGCCGCCTCTCCCTCGCTGAGGAAATGCGGATACTTTACGTCGCCCTGACGAGGGCGAAGGAGAACCTCGTGATAACCTGCGCCAAGCGGGACGCGGAAAAATATCTTTCATCCCTTGCCCCTGCCGCCCGGGGCGGCGGTCGGCTGGACCCCTTTTCCGTCTCCGCCGCGAGGTGCGAGGCGGACTGGCTCTTTACCGCCCTTCTCCGCCACCCGGACGCCGCCGACCTTCGCGCCGCCGCCGGGCTTGAGGAGAGCTGCGTGATTTTGGACGACACCCGCTGGATTTTCGGAATAATTTCTTTGGAGGAAAACGCCCCGGAGGAGAGCGCCGCCCCCGCCGAAACGCCGAAGGCGGCGCCGGACGAGAGCGTCGCAGCGACCCTCGCCGCCCGGGAAAGCTGGCGCTATCCCTTCGCCGCGGCGGAGAAAATCCCCGTAAAGGCGGGGGTTTCCGCCCTCACCCACGGCGAAATGCGCCAAAAGCTCCTTTTCTCCGCCCGCCCGACGGGCGGCGCCCTTTCCGGCGCGGAGCGGGGAACCGCCCTCCACACCTTTATGCAGTTCTGCGACTTCGGCTCGGCGAAAGCCGACCCCGCCGCCGAAATTTCCCGCCTTTGCGCCCGACGCTTTTTGACGGAAAAAGAGGCGGCGGCAATAAGCCCGGAAAAGGTAAAGACGTTTTTTGAGAGCGAGCTTTATTCAAGGATTGAAAAGTCCCCGTTTGTGCGCCGGGAGCTTCGGTTCCTCCGAAGCCTTCCCGCCGCGGACCTCGGCTACGAGGGCGCCGCGCCTGAGGACAAAATCACCGTCCAGGGCGTGGCG
Source organism: Oscillospiraceae bacterium (assembly GCA_016296485.1). Classification (GTDB taxonomy): domain Bacteria; phylum Bacillota; class Clostridia; order Oscillospirales; family Ruminococcaceae; genus UMGS1668. Next base: position 46 of record JAEDJF010000056.1, on the reverse strand, counting down.
GACTGCGTTTTTGAGGAGGGCGGCGAGCTCTTCGTCCTCGATTACA
>JAEDJF010000055.1 GCA_016296485.1 Oscillospiraceae bacterium | reverse complement strand
CAGCTCATTTTATAAACTAAATACTTCGAGGTGTAGCGCAATTGGTAGCGCGCCTGCTTTGGGAGCAGGATGCTGCAGGTTCGAGTCCTGTCACTTCGACCAAAAAAGCCGTTTTCTTGTCGTAATTTCAGAAAACGGCAAACAAAAAACGCAGGCTGTCCGCCTGCGTTTTTTGTTTTTTACATATATGTATTGACATATCCATTTTTTTTGCAGTATATTATTGCTATGTTATAGGCAATTATATACAATATTTGTATGTAATACAATAAATATATATGCAATTCGGCAATGCCGAACAGTTTTCCGAAAACTTCGCTTTCGCGGTCAGCCGCTCTGGAGCTGTATTGCATCGACGGGTACGAATTTTATTCCCAGCTCTTCAAGAATATCCGTCCAGATGTTTATCTCAAAGCTGTTTTCCACAAGCATTGTCGCTATATCTTTAGCCTTTTCATATGGCGTTTCCGGAAGAAAACAGGTCTCGCTGTCAACATTCTCTTTGGACCTACTTGTCATGACAATCGCCGAACCGCCATTTCTGGCAATGACGGAACATGTAAGTGTTTTTGCCCTCTGCAATCCATTTAGTTCGGAATAGCAACGGGACAGTTGATACGTTTTGGTTTCCGACATAAATTAATCTCCTTCGATTTTTAGATTGTTCCGAACAGCGCGGGAAAATAAACTGTCACTTTATCCTCTACAGGTTCCGGTTGTTTGTATTTTAGTCCCAAGTTAAAAATTTGTCAGCATTTTTCAGGAACATTTTTTATCCATTATCGGCGTTAAATTTTTATACCTATATTTTTTTTACAAAAGTTAAGAAATATTTTACGCCAAAATATACTGCTTTTGGGGTAAAATATTTCTCCGAATTTATATATAAATGAGGTGAGTAAATGGACGATATGGAAACAAGGATTGAAAGAGCAAAACGTTTCTCTAAAATCTGGTGGCAGTCCCGGGCGGATTCAGGCAAATCGCAGGAATATATGGCTTTGGGTCTCGGAGTATCGAAGAAAACCATTCAAAACTGGGAAAAAGGCATCACCTCTCCGGATCTTTTCCAAAGCTCCGAGTGGTTCCGTCTGCTCGGGCTGAACCCTTTGCACTACTACCTTGAATTTCTCTATCCTGATACCTTTTCCTCCGATTCCTGCAAGATTGATGAAGAGAGAATGGAGGAAGTGCTCATAAGCCTTATCAAGCAAAATACGCCCATGGAAAAACGCCAGCTTCTTTATCTTATGTCCGGAAAACACGGCAGCTCGTGGTGCGCCTTGCTCCAGATGTTTACGGCGCACTGCCACACGAGTATGCAGTCAAGGTCCGCAGCCGCAAGGCTTATTGCTGACAACTATGAGGTGGAGCGCGACAACGACAAGCTCATCTGTCCCGACGACGTACAGCCTGACCTTCCGTTGCTTAAAGAAGCGGCGCTCAAAGGAAAAAACGCCGCCAAAAACAACGACAAAGGCTACAACTCACAGCCACTGTAAACTATTTGTATAAATACAAAAAAGCCGGAAGCGGGAGCTTCCGGCTTTTTTATTCATTGGTGCGTCTCGCGCACAACCTCAATTTTGCGCTCACGCAGCATTGAGGCGATTTTTTCAATTGTCGGGCAAAGGGCTTTTGTCTCCATATCCGTCACCGCGCAAACGCCTATATGCACGGTATCCACGCCGATTTTCTCAAGGCGCTCGATTTTTTCGAGCATTCCGGGGTCGGTTTCAGGGTCGGAATCACAGCCGTTGCAGTGAAAAAACGCCGCCAGCGAAACTTCCTCGTCGGCGTAACAGGAAAATCCCCTTTCCCTTGCGTTCCATGCTTTAAGACAGGAAGCACCGGTGCAAACCTTGCACGCCCGAAGGCAGGTCAAAATTGCAATCTGTTTCATACGCAAACCTCCTCTTTCTTTTGCGCGGGATGGAAAAGAATATGAAGTATCCCGTTACCGTCGGTGACGACTTCTGAATCCACCTCGTACACCTCCCGTATGAACTCCGGCGTAAGGAGTTCCCGCGGCGTTCCCTCGCCGACTATTTTTCCGTCTTTAAGGGCGTACAGCCTGTGGCAGTACATGGCGGCGATGTTGAGGTCATGTATTACGGATATTACCGTCCGGTCAAGCCCGCTCACGAGGTCCATAAGCTGGAGCTGATATTTTATGTCAAGATGGTTGGTGGGCTCGTCAAGGCAGAGACAGGGCGTCTGTTGGGCAAGGGCACGGGCAAGAATTACCCTTTGCTGCTCGCCGCCGGAAAGGGTTGAAAAGGAGCGCTCAGCGAAATCGTACATTCCCACGGTTTTCAAAGCGTCATCCACTATCCTAAAATCCTCTGCGTTGTCCCTGTCGAGAGCGCGCTTATGGGGGGCACGCCCCATAAGCACCACGTCCTTTACGGAAAAGTCAAAGTTGTAGTAGTTGTGCTGGGCAACAACCGCAAGGCTCTTTGCGGATTCTTTGTAGGTGTACTCTTTAAGGTTTTTTCCGTCAAGATAGACGGCTCCGCCGCTCGGCTCGAGCACTCGGTAAATGCACTTTAAAAAAGTGGATTTTCCGCTTCCGTTCGGTCCGATTATACCAAGGAGCTCCCTGTCGTTGACCTTGAGGTCTATGCCTTTCAGAATGTGGTTCCCGCCGAGGGTAGCCTCGACTGCTTTCGATTCGATAACCATCAGTCGCCACCTCCGAATCCGTAGCGCTTGCGCGCCATAAGGTAGATAAACACCGGCGCGCCGAGCATCGAAGTGAGAATTCCTATGGGCATTTCGTTGCCCGGAAGTATCGTCCGGCAAAGCACGTCCGCCCAGATAAGAAAAATTGCTCCCGCAAGGGCGGAAATGGGCAGCATTTTTTTATGGTCAGTGCCGAAAAGGAGACGCACTCCGTGTGGAATTACGAGTCCAACGAACCCGATTACGCCCGCGTTATAAACGGCGAAACCAACCATAAGAGATGACACCACGAGATAGAGTATGCGCCAGCAGTGTAGGTCCGTTCCGAGGGTTATGGCGCTCTCGTCACCCAGCAGCATCAGGTTGAGGGTGCGGTGCTGAGTCATGAAAAACAGAGTTCCGACAATGACCACAGCCATAATGGTAAGATTGTTTGACCAGTTTGCGGAGGCAAGGCTTCCCATTGTCCAGCGCACGACCTGGGTCGTGGCGTGGTCCGCGTCGGCAATATACACCACAAAATTTGAGAAAGCTCCGCAAATTGCCGAAAGGGCGGAGCCAGCAAGCAACAGCTTCACGGAGTTGGCGCGCCCGCCGATGTTGGCAAGGGCTATTACGCCCATAGACACAAGGAAGGCTCCCAAAAACGCCATCATTCCCACGTAATTGGAGCCGAAGCTGATTCCCACTCCGAGAAGCACCGCCAGCGTTGCTCCGAGGGAAGCGCCGGACGAAACGCCGAGTATATACGGGTCAGCCAGGGGGTTTTTGACTATTGCCTGCATTATTACGCCGCTGATTGAAAGCCCGGTTCCAACCGCCCCGGCGAGCACAAGCCTTGGAAAACGGATAAGCCAAACTACGTCATGGATTGCCGTTCCCGGAGCCCACATTTCAGGAAAAGGCTGACCCATAAAGATATGGGTCAGCTCGTATTTTATCACCTGATATACGTCCCCTATGGGAAGGTCCATCGTTCCGAAGGTCACCGCCGCCATAAGCGAAAGAGGAAGGGCAATCAAAAGCCCGAAAACAGTTACAATATAGGTCGGCTTACCTTTGAAAAGTCCGCCTTTAATCGTACCTGAACTCATAGTGTGCCCTTAACCCTCAAGACCGGGATACATTCCCTTTGCGAAAACGCTGAGTCCGTCCACGGTGCGGGGACCGCTGGCGTACATATCGCCGAGCATTATAAGATGTACTCTTCCGTTTGCAACTGCGGAAAGGCTGGCAAACGCGGGGTCGTCACAGATTACCGCAAGCTGCTCTGCTTTAACGGTTTCGGGGTCGTCGCCGGCATAAGCCATATATACTACGAAAATGACGTCGGGGTCGAGGGAAATGAGGTCCTCTTTGCCCATTTCATTGCCCTCGGGTTTAACAAGCTCGCCGCCGAGCTGGACAACCATATCTCCCGCAAGGGATTTCGCGCTGTAGTTGCTGATGCTTCCGCCCAAGGGCTCCACAACCGCTACGCGGACGGCTTCCTGTCCTTCCGCCGCAGCAAGAGTTGCGGCAACCTGCTCCTTCATTTCGTTTACGAGCGCTTCCGCTTTATCTTCAACGTCAAAAATTTTGCCGATGTTGAGAATGTCGGTGTATTCGTTTTCAAGGGTGCGGGAAAGTCCGGGAGCGGTGTTGGAGCTCATATAGGTGGCTACGCCCTTTTCGTTCCAGGCGCCCACGTCGCCAAGCTTCTTATCGCTGAAATAGGAGCCCCAAGAGAAAATCATATCCGGCTCGAGCATTGTGACGGTCTCTTTGTCCGGGGAGAAAACGGAGTCGTTGTAATTCATTTTCTCAAAGCCCGCTTTCCACTCGTCCTTAACCTCATTGTCAAGACCGTAGGAAGCGAGGACGTGGTCCTCGAGTCCGAGAGCTATCATGGTTTCAATGCAGCCCTGGTACACGCAGATTACGCGTTCGGGAGCTTTTTCATAGGTATATTCAACCGGCTCGCCGGCATAGTTGTAGTTGGTGATGGTAACGGGATAGTGGCTGTTTTCGGGTTCCGAATCAGCGTCGGTAAGGCTTTCGAGTTCGGAGGACTGCTGCTCGCTGCTGTCCGGAACGTCGGGGGTTTCGCTATTGCCGCAAGCCGCAAGACCGAGGCACATAACGATTGCTAAAATCAGTGCAATTACTTTTTTCATTTTTATTTCTCCTCATTTTTTATTCTATCACTCTCGGTTTTTGCCCGAATAATGAACGGTTTAAGGGCTTTTTCCCGAAAAAGAAAAGCTCCGCTTTTATGAAAAAAGCGGAGCCCAAACAGCGCGGAAAAGCGCCGCTATAAAAAAGCGCGGCGCAATCGACAGGATGCTTTCTTCGGAAGATGCCCATCAGCAACACATACAGCAGGTTTCCTGACTTACGGGTCAACGCTCGCCGCGCCTTCTCACTTTTGCAATGGCGTTTTGCGGCTCGCTCTCCGTTTACAGTGACCGGATCGTTCGGGATTTTCACCCGATTCCCTATTATCCCCGTTCTTTAAACGGGGCACTGTACGCTGAATATTGATTTGTGACTTTATTTTATTCCCGCGAGAGTTTTTTTGTCAACGGCGAGAATTGCTATTTTTTAAAGCAGCAATTTTCGACATTCCGAAAAACGGCCAATTTGTATTTGCAAAAATTCTGTTTTTGTAGTATCATAAAGCTATATTAAGAAGCAAAGGGGGCGCCGACTTGGAGATTCGCGAATCCGGCGAGGATTATCTTGAAGCGATACTTATGATACAAAAACAGTGCGGACAGGTGCGCTCCATCGACGTTTGCAACAAGCTCGGCTTTTCAAAGCCGACGGTCAGCGTCGCGATGAAAAACTTCCGGGAAAACGGGTACATCACCATGGACGGCGACTATTTCATCACCCTTACGGACAAAGGTCGCGCCATTGCCGAAAGCGTCTATGAGCGCCACGTGATAATCGCAAAATTCCTTATGGCAATCGGCGTCGACGAAAAAACGGCGTTTGAGGACTCCTGCAAAATTGAGCACGACCTGAGCGAAAAGACTTTTGCCTGCATGAAGGAGCACTTTTTATCCCTCAAAGATGAGCACGGGTCCGAAAAATAACAAAACTTAAAAAGAAAAGGCAAAGCGCGTATTTTAAGCGCTTTGCCTTTTTTATGTTTTAAAATTCAGTCCAGCGTTTCACCGTGAATACATACTCTTCCTCCGTCAGGACATCTCGCGTCAAACTGTTTCGAGCGTTCCTTTCCGTAATCGAGTTCGGCTCCGTTTTGAAGGGCATAAACGAAGGGGTAGATTACGTTCCAAAGCTCATGGCAGAGCGGAGGACAAAGGTCTTCAACAATGAACTCGTCCCCTTTTTTGAAGTACCCGCATCTGCAGTTGCTTTCGGTCACGGTCAGTTTTACTTTTCCCATCAATTCACCGGCTTTGCTTTGAATTCACAGCTAAATTATATTACAAAGCCGCCGGCGATTCAATACGGTGCGTCTTTATTTCTCAACTGCCGCCAAAAGCTCCTCCGTCCCGTTCGTGTTTTCCCAGGGAGCGCCGAGATCCTCCCTTCCCATATGACCGTAGGCGGCAAGGCGGCGGTAAATTGGACGCCTTAAACCGAGGGCGTCGATTATTGCCCCGGGGCGAAGGTCGAAGACCTTTTTGACGGCGGAGAGTATCGTCTCGTCCGGGTATTTCCCGGTGCCGAAGGTATCGACCATCACGGAAACGGGGTGGGCCACGCCTATGGCGTAGGCGAGCTGGACCTCGCATTTCCTCGCAAGTCCGGCGGCAACGATATTTTTCGCTATCCAGCGGGCGGCGTAAGCGGCGGAGCGGTCAACCTTCGTCGGGTCCTTTCCGGAAAAAGCGCCGCCGCCGTGGCGGGAATAGCCGCCGTAGGTATCGACGATTATTTTCCGTCCCGTAAGACCGCTGTCGCCGACGGGTCCGCCGACGACGAAGCGCCCGGTGGGGTTTATGTAAATTTTCGTGTTTTCGTCCATAAGTTCACTCGGGATAACCGGCTCAATCACCCGCTCCCTTATGTCTTTCCGTATCTGCTCAAGGGTGACGCTCTCGTCGTGCTGGGAGGATACGACCACCGCCTCAATGCGGACCGGGCGGTCGTCCTCATACTCCACCGTCACCTGGGATTTTCCGTCCGGGCGGAGGTACGGAAGGGTTCCGTCCTTCCGGACCGCCGCAAGGCGCTTCGAGAGCTTATGGGCGTAGCTTATGGGCATGGGCATAAGCTCCGGAGTTTCGTCGCAGGCGAAGCCGAACATCATTCCCTGGTCCCCGGCGCCGGTGGCATTGCTGTCGTCATAGGCGCTGTCAACGCCGAGGGCGATGTCGGCGGACTGGGCGTCAACGGCGGTCAGAACGGCGCAGGTGTTCCCGTCGAAGCCGGCGGCGGGTCTGTCGTAGCCCGCCTCAATTATGGCTTTTCGCGCGATTTCCGCCACGTCAATTTTGCAGCTTGCGGTTATTTCGCCCATTATCGAGACCATTCCGGTGGTGCAGGTGGTTTCACAGGCAACTCTCGCAAAGGGGTCTTTTTCAAGGTACGCGTCGAGCACCGCGTCGGAAATCTGGTCGCAGAGTTTATCCGGGTGCCCTTCGGTTACGGATTCGGAGGTAAAGAGATATCTGTTCATTTTTTATCCTTTCCGCCAAAAAAAGAAGCGCCCGAAGAACGGACGCTTTGAACACAGTTTTGCCGTTCCTCATCTCTCGGATTAAATCCGCAGGAATTGGCACCACACTCTAAACGCAGGTTGCCGGGCTTCACAGGGCCTGTCCCTCAGCCGCTCTTGATAAGGCATTAAAATATTTAATTTGCGCTATATATGATACTCGTTTTGCTCTCTTCTGTCAAGTCCTTTTCAGACGAGTTTCGACTCGCAGTACTCGCAGTACATTTTCCCGCAGGTGGGCGCGCCGCAGTTCGGGCAGTTTGCCGGAAGGTTCGCCATTTTTTTGTTGTACTCGCTGCGGATTCTGGCGCGCTCCTGCTCCTCGGTTCTCGCGCGCTCCACCGTCCCGGCGTAGCTTTCCACCGTTTCGTTTATGGCGGTGGAGATTGCCGTCCCGATGATGCTCCCGATAATGGAGCCGCCCACCACGTGTCCGTGGTATTTTTTATGGCTGGGGCGAAAAGCGCCCATCGGAATTTTTCTAAAATCAAATCCGTTTTGCACCTTTTAAGCCCCCTTCAGCAAATTCAAGAAAAGTATAGCACCGAGGGCAAAAAAGCTGTCAACGGAGAATAAAAATTTATTTTCAGTCGTACAGGAACTCGTAGTCCGGAAGGGAGCGCCACTCGGCGGTGGACTCGATTATATTCACAATGTCGCTGACGGCGGTGAGAAAGGCTTCGCCACGCTTTGTTGCGCCGCCGGCGCCAAGGGATATTTCCTCGCAGCGTATCTCCCTTTGAGCACCGTCAATTACGGTGCTCAAAACTATCGTCCGGTGCGGCTCGGACTTTGCTCCGTCAAAGGGGTCAAATTCCTCCGGGTAATTCTCAATTCCGAGGTCGTCGATAATCTGCCAAATCTCGGCGAGCTGGCTTTCGGTAAGCTCAAGGGTCGTCACGTAGTTTTCCGGAACGGTGGCGTCGGTTGTTTTTACAAGGCGTCCGCTGGCGCTGTCATAGGAGCTTATGCCGTAGGTGTTCCAGGTGAGGCTGAAAGCGAAGTTTTCCGGCATAGCGCCGCTATTTTCCGGCTCTTTACTGCAGCCGCAGAATAAAATTATGAACAGCAAAGCCAAAAGAAGCGCAAAACATTTTTTCATAACAAAAACTCCCCCAAAACTTGTTTACGGCTCAAAGCCGAGAGCAATATATTTTTTGAGCACCGCATTGAGCATCTCCCGCTCGCCTTCGGTGACGGTAAAACTCCTTTCGTTTGCTCCGTCGTTAAAGGTTCCGCAGTCCGAATGGTAGGATATTTTCGCGCCCCGAAACTCTATAACGCAGTCGTTAAGGCAGTCGGCGGTCACGTTCTCCCAGTTTGTTATCCCGTCAAGGACGGCGAGGACTGCGGCGGAATCCTCCGCAGAAAGGGCTACGCTTCTCTCCTCTCCGAAGCGGCTGACGGCGACCGTTTCCGCTTCGGGCTCGGTATAGCCCTCCTTTACGAAAGTCATCCATTTCCCGTTTATGCAAATATCAATATGGTTTTCGTCCAGCCGCTGATACCCGTAGCCGGAACCGAAATTGGACTGACCGTCTTTCGACGGGCGCTCGCTTCCATCCACAAAGGAAGTTATCTCCCCGTCCATCACGCCGCATCGGGCGGTTATTTTGCTCTCCCGCCCGGTGTCGAGGTAGATTTCGCCGTCAACCATCACCATCGGGATAAGGTCGTATTTTATTTCCTCCATACGGCTAACGACTGCGGTTTCGCTGTTTTTCGGAACAGAAACAAATTCCCCGGTTTCGCCGCCGCAGGCGGCAAGGGCAAAGATAAGCGCCGCCGAAAGGACAAAAGCAAGATATTTTTTCAAGGCGTTCCCCTCCCCTTATTTTTCGTCGTCGAGAAGCTCTATCCTAAGAACCTTCGTGAGCCTTGCGGGATAGATTTCCAGCACCTCGCCGGAGTCCGTTATTGCGACGGTGTCGCCCTCTTCGAGGTCGTCAAGGGTTATTTTTGTTCCGTGCCAGAGAAGCTCGGTATTTTCGTCGGCAACAAAGGTAAATTCGCCGCACCTGTTCACGTCGTTCACCGAAAGACCCGAAACGGTGAAAGCGCTCCCGTTTTTTTCGGTTATCTCGGCGTAAAAAGTTTTGTAAACTTCCTTCGGCGCCGTTGCCCTTCCGGCAAAAAACGCGGCGGCAAGACAAAGCGCCGCCCCGATTACAAAAACTATTTTTACCGCTTTTTTCAAAAACAGCACCGCCCTTCTTTTCGCTTCGTATATTTAGTGGAGGGAAATTATGTATATGTTGCAAAGAAAATATTCTTTTTCGCAATATTATTGCAATTTGAGTCAAATGAATTTATAATGATTCTGTAATCTTGTTTTGAAAGGGGAGTACATAAATGGGACTTATACAAGCAGCAAAACAAACGGTATC
>JAEDJF010000054.1 GCA_016296485.1 Oscillospiraceae bacterium | reverse complement strand
AAAGACCTCCGCCCCGTAGCCGGGGGCGTAAGTATAGGAAATTCCTCGGCGGTCAAGGGCGTCGCAAAGGCTGGTGACCTTGTGCGGGTTGATTTTGCTGGAGCCCGCGCCCTGATAGCGGGGAGTCTTGCCGAACGCGCCGACAACAGCCACTTTTGCGGATTTGTCGGCGGGAAGGGCGCAGCCGCGTTTTAACAGTACGGCGCTTTCGCGGGCGGCGCGGCGGGCGAGCTCGTTGTGCTCGTCGACGTCGTAGGTTTTGCGTTCGTTTGAAGCCGCCATCAAAAGAAGCTCGGTTATACGCTGGGCGCAGGTATCGAGCGCCTCTTCGCTAAGGCTTCCGTTTTCAACGGCGGCAAGAATTTTCTTTTCGGAGCCGTCGCAAGGACCGGGCATCTCAAGGTCGAGCCCGGCGCGGATAGCCTGTACCCGGTCGTTCATCGCGCCCCAGTCGGTCATAATAGCGCCCTCGTAGCCCCATTCTCCCCGGGGAACGTCGGTCATAAGCCGTTTGTTGTCGGAGGCGTAAACGCCGTTAATCTGGTTATAGGAGCACATAATCGTCCAGGGCTGGGCTTCCTTTACGGCAATCTCAAAGCCCCGGAGATATATCTCGCGAAGCGCACGCTCGTCGATTACGGAGTTCGAGACAAGGCGTGCTTTTTCCTGGTTGTTGGCAAGGTAGTGCTTAATGCTGGTGCCGACGTTTTGGCTTTGTACTCCTCGGATAAGCCCCGCCGCCGTCTTGCCGGAGAGCAGAGGGTCCTCGGAGTAATACTCAAAGTTGCGCCCGCAAAGCGGACTGCGCTTTATGTTTGCGGCGGGTCCGAGGATGACCGAAACTTCCTCCTGGCGGCATTCCTCGCCCATGGCTCTTCCTATATCCTCCATAAGTTTTGGGTCAAAGCTGCAGGCGGTAGCGCAGGCAGGCGGGAAACAGGTTGCGGGGACCGACTCGTTAAGTCCGAGATGATCCGACGCGGCGGCCTGCTTGCGAAGACCGTGGGGACCGTCCGTGACCATAATGGGCTTAAGCCCAAGGCGCTCCACGCCGTGGGTCGTCCAGAAGTCTCTGCCGCCGCAAAGACTTGCTTTTTCTTCGGTGGTCATCTGTGCCACCAGTTCTTTTGCCTTTTTGCGCACCGAAGCAAAGGGGTTCGGAGCATATTTCATAAAAGCCATCTCCTTCTTCGCATTTTTTGTAGAATAACATAAAACTATTATATCGTATTGCAAATAAGAACGGGAAATATCAAAAATGTCCGCCGTGTGCGGCGGACATAAAAAAGAGTCTATTTTACCCGTTTGCGATATGCCATGGGCGTATCGCCGGTGATAGTTTTGAACACGTTCTGAAAGTGGCTTTGAGAGGAAAATCCAAGGAGGTCCGCAATGTCAAGAAGGCTGTTGTCGGTAAACTGTAACTGCCTTTGCGCCTCAAAAATTTTCTCCTGTAAAATATACTGGCTCAGCGCCATACCCGCCTGCGCTTTGAAACGGCTGCTGAGATAGCTGCGCGAGTAGCCGAGGGCGGCGGCAACGTCCTCGACGCGCAGGGGAGAGTAAAGGTTTTGAGCTACGTACTCGGCGCAGGCGGAAAAAAAGGTCGCCGGATTCGTCCGCGCGCACTCTGTACCGTATGCGGCGAACCCGCTCGGCGTAGTCGAGCATAATATCATTCCTAAGCTTTTCAAGGGACGGAATATCACTCATAAGCTCAATGTTCTGTATGTATAAATCGGACAGCAAAAATGCGGTGCGGCTGTCAAGTCCGCAGTCGATGGCGGCTCTGCTGACAATGGCGGCGGTACAGATGCCGGTGTTTTTTGCCTGGCGAAGAGTATCGTCGCTCATTTTTCCAACCTGTACCATTGGCGGAGCCTCAAGAAGTTCGCGCAGCAGCTCCGTTTCGCCCTGCCGCACCAGCGAGAGCAGAAGCTTTTCATATTGGTAGCTCTTGTCGGGCAAATCTCCGGGTTCCAAAACCTGCTGTTCCTGCTTTTTGGCGCAGCGGCTTTGTACCGAAGGCGAATTTTCCTTTGGGCGCACGTTGAAATAGAGCTGCTCAACGGGGAAGGGCGCTCCGTCCGCCGCCGACGCCAAAAACGCCACCAGCCACGCAACCCGTTCCGCAGATTTTTCCGGGAAACAGCGCAGCGTATGCAGGTATCGTGTCTTTTGCTCAGACGGAACGCGAAGCGTAAACAGAAGTTCGTCAATGAGGCGTTGGTCCGTGCTTTGAAGACAGCTCGGACCGATGATGATGCGCGCGCCTTGGCGCGTGCTCAAAAATCCGTAAAACTGGAGAAGGGGAGTGCAGTAAACCCCGGCGCGGTGCGTTTCGTCTAAAAAAGGACCCGCAGGGTCCGGGTTAAGATGATAGACGGAATAATAGTCCACACATTCTCCGTCTTTATAAAGCCGCACCGCCGTGTTGGCGGCTCGGGCAAGGGCGCGGCACAAAAATCGGAGATTATCCTGATTCGTTGTTTCCATTGGCAAGAACCTATTTTCCTGCAAAAAGTCTAACATATTTACAATACATTGTCAATTTTGAATGATAAAATGAAATTAATACATCAAATACTGGGAGGAATCACAATGCCGCGCAGATATGATACCGCATTATTGGAAAAAATGAACGCTAACGCCCGATGTGTAACGCATGAGGGAGTAGAGGTATTGCTCAGGCCGCTTCCAAAGCCGGAGTTAAACTCAAGACCGTTATCTACGAAGGTCTCAGCCACGGCTTTGCGGACCAGATCGGCGTACAGCCCCAGGCGGAGGACGTCATCCAGGTTATTGCCGACGAGATGAAAACTCTTTAAGCTGAACAGTACATAGGAAAAGCGCCGGGGACTTTATGTCCCCGACGCTTTTTTCCTGAATATGCGGGCGCTGAAATAGTTCCTGATGTTGCTTTTTGTCGAAAAATATGTTATATTTCTATCGAGTCAGAGGATTTTTTAGGGAGTGGGTTATTTTGGCGTCAACAGCCGTTTTCGGAGTAACTTTTGTAGATGTAAAGGGATTTCCCTTTAATGCCTATGTTCCTACCGGAACAAATCTCGGAATAGTAAAAATAGTGCACGGCGGCGTGAGCCGCAACGTCTGCGAGGATTTTGCCAATATCGGTATGCCGGTGGATTTTGTAAGCGTAAGCGACCGCACCTGTATAGGTCAGGACGTTGTGACGCATCTTGACAATATCGGCGTCGGAACGGATTATATCACTTGGACCAAGGATAACGGCATCGGAATGTGGCTTGCGGTAATGAACGAAAAGGGCGACCTTGCGGGCTCAACTTCACAGATGCCCGACGTCGGCGCGCTTGAGTCGTTTATCGGAGCAAAGGGAGAGGAAATAGTTTCAAAATGTGAGAACATAGTTCTTGAAATGGACGTTTCCGAACACATTGCCGAAAAGGTAATAACTCTTGCTGAAAAATATGGCAAAAAAGTTTACGTAATATCCGGAAATATGAGCGTAATTCTCAAGAGAATAGACCTTCTTAAAAGGGTTTCCTGCTTTATCTGCAACGAGATTGAAGCCGGAAGACTTTTCGGAATGGAGCTTTCAAAGTTCACCCCGAGAGAGATGCTCGATACCCTTAAAGAAAAATCCGGCGAAATGGGTATTCCGTCAATGATAGTGACAATGGGCTCCGTCGGCTCCGTCTATTTTGACAGCAATACCAACGAGGAGGGAATGTGTCCCTCCTATCCCTGCAAAATAATCGATACAACCGGCGCCGGGGACGCGTTTTTCTCCGGAGCGGTAATGGGTCTTACAAGGGGATACAGCCTTGGGAAAGCCGTAAAGGCCGGAACGAAGCTTGCGGCTCTCACTATCCAGGTTGAGGAGAGCTCCTGTCCCAAGAACCCTCATTTTTTTGACGAATTTGACTGATTTTAATAGCGTGGCAAAAGCAACTGAAAACCCAAAAAGTGATATGTTACAGTTAGCGGTTGATTCTTTATAGAGGAGCCGGCTTTGGGAAAACAACAGGAAGTCTGCCTCTCGTGGCAAAACCGCGGGAGGCTTTTTGTTTAAAAACTTTTAGGAGGAAATGTTATGCTTAAATCGATTAAACGAGCCGTAAGCCTTTTGATTGCACTTTGTATGGTACTTCTTTTGTTTCCTCTTGAAGCCGCGGCGGATGAAATAATTCCGCCGGAACGCTACGGCAAAACAATGCTTAAACAGGACAGTAAATATGACGCTAGTGAACTGGTGAGAGTCTATAGTATTCTTGCGGAAAACTATTTGCTCGCTTCTGACGCAACGGGAACGTCTTATTATGTCACGCTGGATCCTAGTTATTATGTTTTAGATTTTTCATTTGATGAAGTTGATAACCTGGCTAAATATATAGGAGGAGTGTATGAATATGACTATCCTGAGCACTTCTGGCTTACTGGTGAAGTTGGATATACTCCCCAATATGACGATTATGGGCAAATAGAAATGATAAGAAGAATATGTTTGCATTTCGACAGAGAACTGTATGCGGAAAAATCCGGTTTCGACTTTGCTGCCGACGGGCTGATGGCTTCGCTCAATATTACCGCCGAGACCTCTGAATACGAAAGAGCGAAGCTTATTCACGACAAACTGATAGAGCTTGCCGAATATGAGCCCGATGCCGAAAACGCCTCCAATGCCTATGGCGCGATAGTCAAAAAAGCTGCGGACAGCGCCGGCTACGCCAAGGCGTATCAGTATCTTTTGCGTAGAGCGGGGATACAGGCGGGAACGGTTTCCGGCACGGTAATAAGTTCGGGCGAAACGAGGACCTGGAACTTCGTGAGGATAGACGGAAAATATTACTATACCGACGTTTCAGCCGACGACTGCGGCGGCGCCGCATCCTACAAGTATTTCAACGTAACATCGGCGCAGATTGAAACCGAGCGTACAATAACTCCTCTTGCCTTCGGCAAGCTTCCGATTTGCGACTCCACCGACGCCGCTTACGAAGAAGAAATAAAAAATGAGCACGAGCACGAGTATTGCGAGGAAAAAGAGGACGAAAAATACTTGAAATCGGCTGTATGCGGAGAATATATAGTATATTTTAAAAGCTGTGCCTGCGGCGAAGCGAGCGAAACCGAAACGTTTACGTCGCTTACTACTGCCGGTCACGTTTTTACGCAGTATTTATATAATAACGACGCGTCCTGCGAGGTCGACGGCACCGAAACGGCGGAGTGCGACCGCTGCGGCGAAACCGAAACAAGAACGGCGGCGGGAACGAAGCTAAGCCACAGCTTTGAGTATTCCTACAACGGTGACGCAACTTGTCTTGCCGACGGAACAAAAACTCCCGTTTGCAAAAACTGCGGCGAAAAAGATGAAACTCAAACGGTGACAGCCGAAGGCACCAAACTCGGTCACAGCTTCACAAATTATGTCGATAACAATGACGCTACCTGCCTTCGGGACGGAACCGAGACGGCGTACTGCGATAACGAAGGCTGTTCGGTGACCGACGTAAGAACAAAAGAGGGAAGCCAAAAAGAGCACAGTTTTGTTAAAGAGGCAGTAAAAGAGCCCACCTGCACGAAAGGGGGATATACTTTCTATAAGTGCTCCGGCGAAAAGTGCGCCGAGTTTTATTTTAGCGACGAAACTCCTCCCTTGGGCCACGCTGGCGGAAAAGCCACTTGCATTGAAAGGGCGGTATGCGACCGATGCAAAGAGAGCTACGGCGAATTTGCCGGGCATGATTACGACACCGAAAACTGGATTGGAAACGACAAAACGGGGCATTACCATAAATGCAAAAACTGCCCGGCGCACACGGAAACGGTTCCGCATACTCCCGGTCCCGAAGCGACGGAAGCCTCGGCGCAGGTCTGCTTGGAATGCGGATATATATTGACCCCGGCGCTTGTCCACCAGCACCGTGTAACTGAAATTCCGGCTAACCCAGCAACCTGTACCGAACCGGGAAACATCGGTTATTACGTTTGCTCCTGCGGGCGGCGCTTTGCCGATGCTTATTGCGTTATAGAAATAGTGCTCGAAAGCAGCATAACTCTTGAACCAAAGGGTCACAGCTTCGGCGAGTATGAATCCGACAAAAACGCCACCTGTACTTCCGATGGAACGGAAACCGCGAAATGCGAAAACTGTTCTGCCGTTGACACCCGCAAAGCGGAAAACAGCAAGCTTTCGCACGATTACATACCGACTTTGGTAAAACCGTCCTGTACCGAGGGAGGGTATACCATATTTACCTGCAAGGATTGTCAGGATACCTATATAGGAAATGAGACTGATCCCCTAGGTCACAGCTATGAATCCTTTGTGACGGAGCCGAACTGTACCGCCGACGGTTTTACGAAACACATATGCTCAAGGTGCAAAGACGAATATACTGACAGCGAAATTCCGAAGCTTGAGCATGAATGGCTTGATGCGACCTGTACTGCGCCCCGAACCTGTAAAAACTGCAGCATTGAAACGGGGGAGCCTTTGGGTCATAGCCTTTCGGATTGGGAAATGAGCTCCTCCGAGCATTGGAAGGTCTGTACCAAAGAATCCTGCCAAGAGGAAGTACCGGGAACGAGAGGCGTCCACGGCGACTGGAACTACGACGGAGCCTGTGACTTTTGCGGTTACGATTTCCCGGAGATATATTCGGTTACGACGGGCGAGAAAGCGGTGCTCGAATACGTTTACTACAAGCCGTTTCTGATAATCGCCAACGGCGATTACGACAAATTTATGAACGTGATGGTGGACGGTGAAACCGTCGTAAGGCTATATTATACAGTTTCCCCGGGAAGCACCGAGGTTCGTTTCAGCAGCGAATACCTCAAGACGCTTTCTCTCGGAGTCCATACGGTGAAATTCATATTTGCGGACGGAGTCGCAACAGCGGAGTTTGAGATAAAAAGTATCGGCGCGCCGCCCTCCGATGCGGCGCCAATTAAAAACTACCGCAGGATAGTGATTGCCGAAAACGATTATGAGGAAGTAAACCCGTCAACAGGAGCGCCGCTTTTCGCTTTCGCCCCGCTTTGCGGAGCAAAAGCCGCCGCTAAAAATAGTTAATTAAAAAAGAGCCCTTTGCAGCGCAAAGGGCTTTTTTCAGTCGTCGTTTTTTATGAATTTGGTTATGTTCTTGTGGTAATTAATTTTGGTGTCCGTGGACTGCTCGTTGATTTCCTGGTTTATAAGCGCTCCGATAATAATTATGTTACCGAGAATATAGAGCCAGAACAAAAGTATTATCATTGACGCAAGGGAACCGTAGACGAGGGAATATTTGACCGAAAAGCTGATGACCGCCGAGAAGACCGCGCTCACCGTTGTAATAAGGAGCGACGCGATTACGGCGCCGGGAAGGGTGTTTTTTGCTTTCGGGTTGTGTACGGAAGCCGAGCGGTAAAGCGCGTGTAGCATTCCGGCGATAACCACTATAAGAATTACGAAACGGAACCAGTTCCAGAGCTTCGCGAGGTCAATGAGGTTTATAAAGCTGATATGGAGAAAAATCGGCTCAAGAAGATTTATCAGCCATTTTCCTGCGAGCATTGCGATGGCGCTGATATATATCGTTATAAGGAACGCTATGCAGCCCACGAAGCTGAAAATATAACGCAGAACGCCGTTTCCGCCGACGGTTCCGAATATTTCCCGAAGCAAATCGGAAATCATTCGGTAAGCGGAAGCCCCGGTATAGATTGCGGTGATGATTCCGACGGATAAAAGACCGGTGGACTGGGAGCCGGCGTATTCGAGATAGTCCGTAAATATCGCCATCACGTTTTCCGGAATGAGGTGAGAAAATTCGTTGAGAAAAGATATGATGCTTTCCCCGAAATTGCCGAGTATCCATTGGATACAGATGAGCATCGGGAAAATGGTCATTGTAAGGAAATACGAAAGGGCCGCCGCGGAGCGGTGCAGCTTTTGGCTGAAAAACTTCGTGGCTATATTGGTAATTCCTTTTATCGAAAAAATATAATTCATTAAATGCACCTTGCTAAAGATTGAGTATTTTATTATTATATTCATATTTTTCCGTTTTTTCAATAAGGCGCTTGACGATATTTTAAAAAAGCGCCTTATTATTTGCGGAAACCGCGTGAGTATGTTATAATTTCATAAAATTGTTTAAACAGAAATCAAAGCTTCGCTTTGGGAGGAAAAGCCAAAAAATCCCCGACGTAAAAAACTCGCAGACATCAAAGAAAGGAAAAAATCAATATGAAACGGTATTACCGTAAAAACCTAAGCTCGCTGGTGATTTTTGCTGTTTCAAATATACTTGCTGCAGTATCATCGGTGTTTTTGTCTTTCCTTCTCGGCTCCTTTGCCGATATAGCTTTGACCGGGGATTTTGAACGGGTAAAAAGGCTCGCCGTCGGAACTCTAATCTACATTTTGGTGGAGACGTTTTTCAATTATCTTTTGCAGTATACAAGGGATGCCGCCGTTCACAAAATAGGGAAGGACCTTCGCTCGGACGTGGTTTGCAAAATCGAAAAGCTCCCGTACGAGATGAAGAAAGAAAATGACGACGGATACTATATGTCCGTTATAAACAATGACGTCGTCACAATTGAGGAGGAATATCTCGATTCCCTCGGGGCGATTTTCTTTCAGGTTTGCTGCTTTTCAATCGCCGTCGCCGCCTCTCTTGCGATACAGCCGGTTATGACCGCGATAATGCTCGCCGTGAGCATTATGTCCGTGGCGTTCCCGAAGCTCACCGAAAAACCTCTTCAAAAAGCAAAAGAGGAGGAACAGCAGGCAAAGTCCTCGTATCTTTCGGTTATAACGCAGATATTAAACGGCTTTTTCCTGCTCAAAATATTTGACGGTTTCGGCGGAATGAATTCCCGCCACGAGAAAGAAAACGAAAACCTTCGCAAAAAGAAAACGAAATTCAGTCAAATGAGCGCAATGCTCTACGCCGGTGCCTACGGCTGTGGAAATATTGTGTTTCTCGGAACATGGGTACTGGGGCTCTTTTTTGTCACAAAGAAGCTGATAACGCTTCCGCTCCTTATAACATTTTCCCAGCTTATGACCTTCGTTGCGGGTCCTATCCAAATCACAAGTGAGCGGTACTCTCTTGCGGTTGCGGCGTCCGCCGTCTGTAAGCGCGTGCTGGGATTTTTGGACGAGTACACGGACGAAGAGCTGCGCTGGGGCGGGGAAGCTTTGAACTCTGTTGACGAGGTAGAGATAAAAGACCTCTGTTACAGAGCGGGCGAAAAAACGCTTCTTAAAAATGTAGCTTTGGTTCTCCGTAAAGGTGACCGGGTGGCGCTTCTCGGCGAAAGCGGCTCGGGTAAATCGACGCTTATGAAGGTTCTCTCCGCAGTATATGACGGCGAAGGAGAATACAAAATCAACGGAAAACCCTGCCGCTTCTATGCTTATGGGGATTTCAGAAAACGCGTGACCCTCCTTGAGCAAAAATCCTTCGTTTTCGATGCGTCGATAAGGGAAAACGTAACGATGTTTTCAGATGAAAACGCTACCGACGAAGCGGTCCTCCGTGAATTAAACGAGGCTGGGCTTACGAAATGGTACGAAAGCAGGGGAGCTTCCCTTGACGCTATTATCGGAAGCAGCGCCAAGTCTCTTTCCGGTGGGGAAGAGCGCCGCCTTGATTTGGCAAGAACGCTTCACAGGGGAGCGGGCTTCGTAATGCTCGACGAGCCCACCACCGATCTTGACCCCGAATCAAGGCTCGCCGCCGAGAAAACGATAGAAAATCTCGAATGTGATATTCTGCTTGTGGCGATGCACGAATATTCTCCAGAATTTCTTGAACATTTTAATAGGGTTATCGAAGTGAAAAACGGAGAAATATATGAAAGATAAAAAAGGACC
>JAEDJF010000053.1 GCA_016296485.1 Oscillospiraceae bacterium | reverse complement strand
GAATCCCTTCCAGCTTGATTCCGCCGCGCCCAGCGCAAGCTACAAAGACTTCATCAAGAGCGAAGTCCGTTACAGCAGCCTTATGCGTACCTTCCCCGAGCGTGCCGAGGAACTTTTCGACAAAGCCGAAAAGAACGCCGCCGAAAAATATGAGCACCTCGAACAGCTCGCAAATCAATAATATTCGCAAATATTTAAAAAAGCCCCCGCTTATGCGGGGGCTTTTTGTTTGCAACAAATCATTGCGTGACATTTTAAGCTAAATTATATATAATTATACCCGGAAAGAAGGTGTTTCATTTGGCGAACTTCGCGAAAAACATCAAAGCTGCGCGGCTCGGCACAAAACTTACCCAAGACGAATTGGCGGAGAAAATAAGCGTCACGAGACAGGCGGTTTCAAACTGGGAGAACGGCAAAACGGAACCGGATATTGATACGCTCACAAAGCTCGCGGAAGTCACAAATGTGACCGTGGAGGAACTTATTTACGGAATAAATCCGAAGGACGAAGAGCGGGACGTCAAAACATATAAACGCCTTGCGATAATCTTCGGGGTTTTGGCTATTTCCCTATTTCTCCTTATTTTAGTATTTACGCCTGCAATAAACGAATACTACAAATACTATTATATTACTTGGCCCGCATTCATCGGTCTGTTTGTCTGTAAGCCGGCAGCCTATATATTTGCCGCAATAAGCATAATGTCGCTTATTGCCTACAAAAACGATATCCGCATAAAAAACAAAAAAGTCAAATTGACATTTTTAATTGCCGGAATCATTTCTTTTATTCTACTTACGTTTTACGAATTATCTGCTGTTTTTTTCCCAATAAGAGCGTTTGTTAATTATTATATGTTTTTAATTAAAAATCCCCTGCCTCACGCTGTTCCGACTGTACTGCTATATTTGGGACTTATTAAAAAATGATAAAAAAATCCCGTGCTCATTTGAGCACGGGATTTTTCATATGCGAAATATCAAATCACACAAATTTTGCGGGGTTGATCTTTACGCCGGGGCCCATGGTAGCGGAAACTACGCAGGATTTGACGTACTGACCTTTTGCTGCTGCAGGTTTTGCTTTTACGATAGCGCCCATAAGGGTATCGAAGTTCTCCTGAAGCTTTTCAGCGCCAAAGGAAGCTTTGCCGATGGGGCAATGAATAATGTTGGTTTTATCAAGACGATACTCGATTTTACCGGCTTTTGCTTCTTTAACAGCTTTGGCAACATCGGGAGTTACGGTGCCTGCTTTGGGGTTAGGCATAAGACCTCTCGGTCCGAGTACTTTACCGAGTCTACCGACAACGCCCATCATATCGGGAGAAGCGATAACTACGTCGAAGTCCATCCAGCCTTCGGACATAATCTTCTGTACGTACTCGTCAGCGCCGGCGTACTCTGCGCCTGCGTCGAGAGCAGCCTGTACTTTG
Source organism: Oscillospiraceae bacterium (assembly GCA_016296485.1). Taxonomy (GTDB): domain Bacteria; phylum Bacillota; class Clostridia; order Oscillospirales; family Ruminococcaceae; genus UMGS1668. The sequence continues at coordinate 8,488 of JAEDJF010000053.1, read as the reverse complement.
TCGCCTTTTGCAAATACGAGAACTTTTACGTCTTTACCGGTTCCGTTAGGAAGAACTACGGCGCCACGGACCTGCTGGTCAGCGTGACGGGAGTCAACGCCAAGACGGATGTGGCATTCTACGGTCTCGTCAAATTTTGCGGTAGCGGTTTTGCAGGCAAGCTCGAGAGCTTCATTTGCTTCGTAGAGTTTAGCATGTTCGACAAGCTTTGTGCTTTCAACATATTTTTTTCCGTGTTTCATTATTGCTAACCTCCCTCATCAGTCTTCAACGGTAACACCCATGGAACGGGCGGTACCGGCGATCATGCTCATTGCTGCCTCAACAGATGCTGCGTTAAGGTCAGGCATCTTGGTTTCAGCAATTTTGCGGCACTGTTCGGAAGTGATCTTTGCAACTTTGGTCTTGTTCGGAGCACCGGAAGCCTTGTTGATGTTAGCAGCTTTCTTGATAAGAACTGCTGCCGGAGGGGTCTTGGTGATGAACGAGAAGCTGTGATCAGCATATACGGTGATGACAACAGGAACAATCATTCCGATGTCGTTTTTGGTGCGCTCATTGAATTCTTTAGTGAACGCCATAATGTTTACGCCGTGCTGGCCCAGTGCAGGACCTACAGGCGGAGCCGGAGTAGCTTTTCCGGCCGGAATCTGCAGCTTGATTAAGCCAATAACTTTCTGTGCCATTGTTTTACAAACCTCCAACCATTACGTGGTTACACGGAACCGATTCAAAAATTTTCGGTTCCTCCCACACGCAAAGCACCTATGCTTTGCGTTCGCCGGTCCGTTAATCAAGGACCGACTACCTCAAAAAGATCGTCAATCTTTGCAGGCTGCCTGTTCAAGCTCAAGCTCAACAGGTGTATCCCTTCCAAACATGGAAACGATAACGCGAACCTTGTTGTTAGGAACGTCGATAGATTCGACTCTTCCGTCAAATCCCTCAAGCGGACCGGCAACAATGGAAACGATGTCACCCACTGCGTATTTAAGTTCAACGGTCTTGGAGCCGATTCCAAGCTTGGCCACTTCTTCTTCGCTGAGCGGCACAGGTTTGGACGCGGGACCCACAAAGCCGGTAACGCCGCGGGTGTTTCTTACAACGTACCAAGATTCGTCCGTAAGGATCATCTTTACAAGGACATAGCCCGGGAAAATTTTGCGTTCCACTTCACGCTTCTTGTTGTCATTTACCTCAACGATAGTTTCGGTCGGTACACTGACATCGAAAATCAAATCATGAAAACGTTTGTTTTCGATTACTTTTTCAATATTTCCGGCAACTTTATTTTCATAACCGGAATAAGTGTGCACAACATACCATTTAGGAGTTTCAGACATAGCTTAATTCCTTTCGCTTTTTAAGAGCCGAAGAACAGTTTGATAATAAGTCCGAAGAAATAGTCAATCAAACTGATTCCCAAAGAAGAGATGATTACGACAACAATTACGACGATAGTGTTGTTGATAACCTGTTTTTTGCTGGGCCATACAACTTTTTTAAGCTCGCCGAAAATGTCTTTGAAGAATCGACTTACTTTAGAGATGAAAGACGGTTTTTTCGCAGTATTTTCATTTGCCACTGTTATTTACTTCCTTTCATCACTTTGTCTCTTTGTGGAGCGTGTGTTTCCGGCAGAACCTGCAATATTTTTTCATCTCAAGTCTGTCCGGATCGTTCTTTTTGTTTTTCATGGTAGTGTAGTTGCGTTGTTTGCACTCTGTGCATGCCAACACTATTTTGACTCGCATTGCGGCACCTCCTGATTCTTGGAATTTTTGCCTCCCTCAATTAAAAGGACGCGGATTTTTTGCGCAAAAAAATAAACCCTTTTAGAGGTATATTCACTATACCATAAAGGTTTACTAAAAGTCAAGGGCTTTATTAAAAAATATTGAAAATATTATATATTATTTTTCCTATAAATATAATATACCATTTTTTCCGTCGGCGCAAGCAAAACTTTGCCGCACATACGGAAAAGTTTTTTCGGGAAAATATATTTGAGGGGGTGACAATTTGAGCTATAAAATTTACAGACGAACAGCCGCCGTTTTTATCGCTTTTATTTCAGCAATAATGGGCGCTGTTCTTCTTTTTCAGCAGCTTTTGCCCGACGTTTATTACGTTTCGGAATCAAGCGAACTTGCTTTTTCGTCATCATACAAAAACTTCATTTCATTTGACAGCCGTGAAGGCGATGCCAAAGCAGTTTTCGGCTCGAACGACAACTCTTACACCGCGAGCATTGAATTTTTCGGCGCTATTCCCGTAAAGGAAGTCCGGGTCGAGGTTACCGACGAAAAAATCGTTACCGTTTGCGGAACGCCATTTGGCGTAAAGATGTTCACGGACGGCGTTTTGATAGTCGGTCTTTCGAGAATTCACGCAGAAGACGGTCTCTCCTGCCCCGCGCTTGACTCCGGTATCGTCGAAGGCGACATCATATGTTCCATTGACGGAGAAAAAGTTTACACCAACGAGGATGTGGCTTCCTGTATCGAAAACAGTGGCGGAGAAACTTTGAGCATGCTCATAAAACGCGACGGAGAAACCAGGACTGTTGAAGTGACCCCGGAGAAAATGGCCGATGGCAGCGGCTATAAAGCGGGCTTTTGGGTTCGGGACAGTTCCGCCGGTATCGGTACTCTCACTTTTTATGACCCGAAAACAAAAGTTTTCGCGGGGCTTGGACATGCGGTTTGTGACGTTGACACCGGAGAGCCGCTTCCCCTTTTGAGCGGCGAAATCGTTCCGGCGGCAATAAACAAAATCAAGCGGGGCGCTGCCGGCGAGCCCGGCGAGCTCGGCGGCATTTTCACCAGCGCCAAAGAGCTCGGCAAAGTCACAGTGAACAGCGAAACAGGCGTTTACGGAGTACTGAACAGCGACTTGGACGGAATTTCAATGCCCATGGCGCCGAAGCAGGACGTTTACGAGGGAAAAGCGACAATACTTGCAACCGTAAACGGAACAAAGGCAAAGGAGTACGACATTATTATAGAAAAAGTTTCGCTTAACGATAACAGTCCGACGAAAAATATGGTCATAAAAGTTGTGGATGAGGAACTCCTTAACGAAGCCGGAGGAATAGTACAGGGAATGAGCGGCTCACCTATCATTCAAAACGGACGGCTTGTGGGCGCCGTGACTCACGTTTTCGTAAACGACCCGGCGAAGGGCTACGGAATTTTCGCTGAAAATATGCTGCGGGCGTCAAGCGGAGTTTAATCAAAAAGGTAAACGAGCCTCCCTTCGGAGGCTCATTTATTTTGTTTTTATTCGTTCAAGCAAACTATGCAAACCGGCGTTTTACGGTTTATTGCTAAATTTTTACATATAGCACAAAAATCCAAGGCATTTTTCTACGAACAAAATAAATGTAATTTTCTGTAAATCTCTTGACTTAATGGAAATTAATGGTATAATTTAGCCAATGGGTTACAAAAATTCCCAAATTACTGTTTTAACCCGTTCCGCACAGCGGGTTTTGACAGAATTACTTAAATTTATTTGTGCGGAGAAGGCGGAAAACATGGAGAAAAAGATCAAAGTTTTAATTTCTGATGACGAGGAGGAATTTTGCCGTTCCTGCGCGGACGCCCTTACTTCCAAAGGTTTCATAACCGCAATTGCAAACAAAGACGGACGCGAGCTTGTGGATTCCATTTTGATACGCAAGCCGGACATTGTTCTTTGCAACGCATTTATGCCGAACATCGATATGATAGGCGTTATCAAACAGTGCAGAGAGAAGCTGAACGACACTCTTCCGATTTTTATGGCAATCGTTCCTGCTGACAGCGGTATTCTTGAGCGCGAGCTGCTTTCAAGCGGAGCTGCGTACTGTTTCATTAAGCCTATTGATTTTTCCGTGCTCGCTGAAAGAATGAACAGTCTTTGGGCAGGAAGCATCAAAAATTCCGTTTTGAGCACCGCCCCTATAACCACGGATGCCGACAGCTCAAATCTTGAGGTAGTAATAACCGACATTATACATCAGATTGGAGTTCCGGCGCATATCAAAGGTTACCACTATCTCCGTGAGGCGATTCTGATGGCTGTGGAGGATATTGACATTATGAACTCCGTTACGAAATGTCTATATCCGTCCGTTGCAAAAAAGCACGACACCACCTCCTCAAGGGTTGAAAGAGCTATAAGACACGCCATTGAAGTTGCCTGGGACCGTGGCGACGTGGACGTGCTCAACTCCTATTTCGGCTACACCATTCACAGCGGCAAGGGCAAACCAACCAACAGCGAATTTATCGCCCTTATCGCCGACAAGTTAAGAGTCAGCATGAAAACAGCATGATGACATATAAAGCCTCTTTCCAAAAAACGGGGACGGAATTTCATTTCCGTCCCCGTTTCTTATGTAACGCTATTTCACTTTACAGCAATTAAATTCCGTAATCAAGCCGTTTTCAGCTAAAGAATAAATGCTCTATGAGTATTTTTGTTCCGAGTGCAATAAGCACTATTCCGCCGAAAAGCTCAGCTTTGGATTTATATTTGATCCCGAAAACGCTTCCGATTTTTATTCCCGCCGCAGAGCAGGCAAAGGTGGTAACGCCGATAATAGAGACCGCAGCGATGATATTTACTTTAAGAAACGCAAAAGTTATTCCGACGGCGAGGGCATCAATGCTCGTCGCGACGGCGAGCACGAGCATTGTCATAAACGCAAAGGAGGCGTTCTGGTCGCTGTCCTTATCCCTTGATTCTTTTATCATACTTCCGCCGATAACCGCCAGAAGCGCGAAAGCCACCCAGTGGTCATAGTTTGTGACGTACTGCTCAAATGTCGAGCCGAGAAAATACCCTATGAGCGGCATAAGCGCCTGGAACCCGCCGAACCACGCTCCGGCAAGGATCATATGCTTCGGCTTTATCTCCCCAACGGAAAGCCCTTTACAAATAGAAACCGCAAAGGCGTCCATAGAAAGGCTAAGCCCAATCAAAAAAAGTTCCACTAACGACATTTGTATTAACCTCCGAGTAAAAAATAAAAGACTTATCCGCATAAATTCTATGCGGATAAGTCTCATCAATTAAAGCAATACCAGGATTTCTCCAGTATGTTGGTAATGCTGCGCTTTTTTAAGCGCCGACTACTCCCTTATTCCAATATATTCTATCACCTGCGGCGCGCAATGTCAACCGTCAGATTTCTTTTCCCGTTTCCGCGTCGTACAGATTTTTATATACTCCGTAATACTTCGGCGGTATTCTTTTATCCATATGGAAGCAGCCGAAGTACCACTTTTCAAATGAGCACGAGTTTGCCACTTCGTTGAGGTAAGCGTGGAGGTTGTTGAAGCAGTTGCTCTCCATTTTGAGCATGCTCCGAAGCTTGAAGCCCACGTCGTAGGTCACTATATAGTCCACTTTCTGACCGGCTTTTTCAAGATTTTCCCGTGAATGAGCACACTCCGCTTCCTCCGGAAGGCGGGTAAATTCGGGGCATTCTCTTATATCCATAAGGTCGAGCTCCTCGTCGTCGCCGCCGCCAAAGGCAAAAACCTTTTTTCCGTCAATCTCAAAAATTTCGCCGCGCATAAGCTGATATATGTTTTCAGCTACCTGTCTCGCCCTGCCGCCCATAAAGTCCACTTTAGGATATTTATTGAGCATCTCGAAATTTTCATGAGCGCCCTCGACAAAAAGTATTTTATACTTGCGTTTAGAAAGCCATTTGAGATTGTTTAGTTCCTCCCCGGAACCGTCCCAAACGAAACCGAAGTCGCCGCACACGATGACGCAGTCGTCCTTCTTTAGTTTCCGCATTGCGGGAGATTTGAATTTGCTTATATCGCCGTGGGTGTCACCTGTTATGTATATCATCGTATGCCTCCAAAGCAAAATATGCCGGATAAAAATTAATAAATGTTTAATTTTATAAATATAAGGAATAAATTTAATAATTAGACTATTCCATTATACTCCTTTTTTTGCTATAATAACAGTATAACAAACAAATGGGCTGTTTAGCAATATTTTTTTCTTATTATATACTTTTGCCTGCAATTTCTATAAAGTTTCGGAGGAAGTTATGAAAAAATTAGTTTCTCTTGTTTTGGCTCTCATCTTTGTCCTTTCAATGGGTGTCGGCGCGTTCGCCGAAATGAAATACAACCCGTCCTTTGACGTATATTCGGAGGCTGTGTATCTCGTGGACGCCGACGGAAACGTGCTCTACGAGCAAAACGCGGACCAGCGTATGTACCCGCTTGAGCTTACCCAGGTTATGACCGCAATCGTCGTAATAGAAAATATTGATGCCGCAGGCGGCTGGGACGCTCTCGCGACCTACGACATGAACATTCAAAACTTCCTTTACGATAACCGCAACAACGGAATAATTTCCACCGGAATGGTTTCCGGCAACACCTTCACCGCCGAGGAGCTTTTTAACGACCTCGTCATCGCTTCCGGCTACGACGCGGCGATGATTCTTGCAAAGCTCATCGCCGGAAGCCAGGACGCTTTCGTTGAACTTATGAATCAAAAAGCCGTCGAAATCGGCGCAAAGAACACCAATTTCAGCAACTGCCACGGACTTCACGACACCGCCAACTACACCACCGCTTACGATATGTATCTGATATGTAAGTACGCTATGGGGCTCGAAAAATTCCGCGAGACCGTTTCAAAAACCTCCTATATCTGCGAGGCGACGGACACCCATAAAAAGCTCGTTTGGAACACCTATAACGGACTTCTCATCAACGGAAACATTCATTATTACTCCCCTGTCATCGGCATCAAATCCGGCTATACTCCCGAAATCGGACGTAACGTCGCTTCCTACGCCGAATACGAGGGCTTCGCGTATTACCAGATAAACCTCGGCGCTCCCTACGAACTCGACAACGGCTACAATCTTGCGCTTGTTGACGCCAAAAATCTTTATATGTGGGCGTTTACCGAGTTTGAAATCAAAACTATTGTTGAAGCCGGTTCTCAGGTTGCGGAGGTCGGGCTCGAGCTTGCCTGGAAAAAAGACCATCTCCAGCTTATGATCGGCGAAAGCTTCCGTACGCTTCTTCCCGTTGACACTGAAGTATCTTCCATAACTTACGAATACGACGTTCCCGAATCCGTCGAAGCGCCCATTGAGAAGGGCGAGGAAATCGGAAAAATGAACCTTGTTCTCGCGGGCGAAGTAATCGGCTCCGTTCCCCTCGTGGCGGCGGAATCCGTCGAGCAGAGCGAGCTTCTCAGCGGACTCAAGAATTTTTCCGATATGACCCACTCCTTCTGGTTCAAGTTTATTGTAATCGTAATATTCATTCTTATTGCGCTTTATATCGCGCTTATGATAATAAGGAACTACAACCACAGAAAATACGGCAATTTCAAGAGAAAAAAGCGGCTTTAATCTAAAATAATTTTAAAAAACTCTTGACTTTATATATTTGATAATATATAATATTAACGCTGTCCAAAGACAGCAGGTGCGCTAATGCGTTTAAATGGCTTCATAATGAGCCGGCCTGCCGAGGATGAGGTGTTTTAATCAAGATTATTACGCTCCTTCCACGGCACGCGGAGGGAGCTTTTCTTTTTGTTCAGCTCCCATCACAATGCAGGAGGTGAATTTTAATGCCCAGTGAAAAAATCTTGCAAGCAAAGAAAGATGCTGTTGTTGAGCTCGTTGAAAAACTTAAAAATGCTCAGGCGGGCGTTCTCGTAGACTACATCGGAATCAACGTTGCCGACGATACCAAACTTCGTCGCGAACTTCGTGAGGCCGGCGTCGAGTACACCGTTATCAAAAACTCCATTCTTCATTTTGCAGCTAAGGAAGCAGGTTACGAAGGACTTGACGCTTACCTTTCCGGAAGCACCGCTCTTGCTCTTTCCAACGATGACCCCATCGCTCCCGCAAAAATCCTTGGCAAATTCGCAGACGATTCCAAAGGTAAGTTCTCTGTAAAATGCGGATTTATGGACGGTGAAATCATGACCGAAGCAGAGGTCATGGAGCTTTCCAAACTCCCGAGCAAAGAGGGTCTTCTTACCGCTCTCGTTTGCGCTCTTGCAAGCCCGATCAAGGGTATCGCTATTGCTCTTAACGAAATCGTTGAGAAAAACGGCGGAGATGAAGGCGAAGCTGCCTAATCATCAAATCAAAACAATAATCTATTTTAAATCATTACAGGAGGTAAAACTACTATGGCTTCTGAAAAAATCATGAACATTGTAGAAGAGATCAAAGGTCTCTCCATTCTTGAAGTAAACGAACTCAAAAACGCAATCTGCGAGGAATTCGGCGTTTCCGCTGACGCTCCCGTTGTTGTTGCCGGTGCTGCCGCTGCTGCTCCTGCTGCTGCAACCAAAGACAGCTGGGATGTTGTTCTCACCGGTGCTGGCGAGACCAAAATGAACGTTATCAAAGTTGTTAAAGAGATCACCGGTCTTGGCCTTAAAGAGTCCAAAGAGATCGTTGACAATGTTCCGAAAGCTGTTAAAGAGG
>JAEDJF010000052.1 GCA_016296485.1 Oscillospiraceae bacterium | reverse complement strand
GCGGCATGGCTGTTCCCGCAGTTATCCGTTACGGCTACGGATTCGTACAGGGCTGCAACGACGCTGCTGCTGAACTCGGCATCACCGTTGACGTAAACTACAACTACGGCGGTCAGTTCTTCGGCGATGACACCATCACCGCAAGAATGGACGGCTGGTATTCCGAAGGCACTGAAATCGTTTTCGCTTGCGGCGGCGGTATCTACACCTCTGCTCTTGCTGCAGCTCTCAACTACGATGCAAAAGTTATCGGTGTTGACGTTGACCAGCACTACATCGGCGAAAACAAAGACATCTGCCCTGATTACAACCCCTTCGTTACCTCCGCAATGAAAGGTCTCCAGAACGTAACCGAGACCATTCTTGACGAGCTCAACAAAGGCAACTGGGATAACTATTCCGGTAAATTCGTCAATTACTCTCTTGCTGAAGGCGAATACGTAGGTATTCCTACCGAAGAAGCTTCTTGGGGCTTCACTACCTTCACTGTTGAGGAGTATGAGGCTGTTAAAGCTGCCATCAAAGACGGTTCCGTCTCTGTTGACAACAACTCCTCCGAAGCCGACGTTTCCAAATATGACTTCTCCAACGTCAACGTAAAATACGTTGCCTAATTGAATTTAACTGATAAGAGCCTTGCGTTTTGCGCAAGGCTCTTATTTTTTTGATTTTTTATGAATTATTTTTAAAAAAAGGTTTAAATTTCTGTAGTTTTAAGTTATTATATATATAATATCTGGTTTTGAAAAAACAGAGGTTTTAGTGAAGAGGGAGTGATAGCTTTGGCTGAGGCTGAATATGTCATTGAGATGCTGAATATCACAAAAGAGTTTCCCGGTATCAAAGCAAATGACAATATTACCGTACGGCTTAAAAAGGGCGAGATCCATGCGCTTCTCGGCGAAAACGGCGCAGGCAAATCAACTTTAATGAGCGTTCTTTTCGGTCTTTATCAACCGGAGAGCGGTGTTATCAAAAAAGACGGTGTTGAAGTCAAAATCAACAACCCCAATGACGCAACTGCACTCCATATAGGTATGGTGCACCAGCATTTTAAGCTTGTTGAAGTTTTTACGGTTCTTGACAATATCATCTTGGGCGTTGAACCGAACAAGATGGGATTCCTCCAGAAACAGGGGGCACGCCGCAAGGTGCTTGAGCTTTCTGAAAAATACGGGCTCAAGGTCGACCCCGACGCCTATATCGAGAACTGTACCGTAGGTATGCAGCAGAGAACGGAAATTCTCAAAATGCTCTACCGCGATAACGATATACTTATTTTTGACGAACCTACCGCAGTACTTACTCCCCAGGAAATCACGGAGCTTATGCAGATTATGAAAAACCTTGCCGCCGAAGGCAAGAGCATACTTTTCATAACCCATAAGCTCAACGAGATAATGGCGGTCGCGGACAGAGTAACGGTACTTCGCAAAGGTAAATGTATCGGCACGGTAAACGTCAAGGATACCAACAAGGAAGAGCTTTCGAGAATGATGGTCGGTCGCGACGTACAGTTTGAGGTCGAAAAGTGCGAATCACATCCGGGAGAAGTTGCTCTCAAGGTCGAGGACCTTTCCGTTGCTTCCAAGAACGGAGGCAAGGACGCAGTCAGAAACGTTTCCTTTGACGTCAAGAAGGGCGAAATCGTATGTATCGCCGGTATCGACGGCAACGGTCAAACGGAGCTCGTTTACGGACTTACGGGACTTGAGCGCGTAAAATCGGGTAAAATAGAGCTTTGCGGCAAAGACATCACTAACGACGCGATTATTAAACGCAATAAGAGCGGAATGAGCCATATTCCCGAGGACCGTCATAAACACGGACTTGTGCTTGATTTCTCCCTTGAGGAAAATATGGTGCTCGAGCGCTATTGGGAGCCCCGTTTCCAAAAGAACGGCTTTATTGACTTTAAAACGAGACGGGAATATTCGGATAAACTCATAGAGCAGTACGACATCAGAAGCGGACAGGGAAGTATAACCCGCGCCCGGAGTATGTCCGGCGGCAACCAGCAAAAAGCCATAGTAGCCCGTGAAATAGACAAAAATCCGGAGCTTCTTATTGCTGTCCAGCCAACGAGAGGACTTGACGTCGGCGCAATTGAGTATATACACAAACAGCTTGTGGCGCAGCGCGACGAAGGAAAAGCGGTGCTTCTCGTAAGCCTTGAACTCGAAGAAGTTATGAGCGTTCCGGATAGGATCCTCGTAATGTACGAGGGCGAAATCGTCGGTGAGGTTGACCCGAAAAAGATCACCGTCGAAGAGCTCGGTCTTTATATGGCCGGCGCGAAGCGTGACAAAAGAGAGGAGGCGGCTGAATAATGGATTCAGTTAAAAGATATTTTAAGTCTGACAGTTTTATAAGTCTTGCCGCTTCTTTAATCTGCGTTGCGATAGGACTTCTGATAGGACTTTTGCTTCTTATAATTATTGACCCCTCGGCCTTCTGGGACCAGGGATTTAAACGTATTCTCCTCGGCGGATTTTATATGAAACCGATGGGAGTCGGGCGCGAGATAGCAACTACCGCTCCGCTCATTATGACGGGTCTTTCCGTTGCGTTTGCGTTTAAAACCGGTCTTTTCAACATCGGAGCCGCCGGTCAGTACACCCTCGGCGCCTTCGGCGCAATCCTTGCGGCGATTGTTTTCCAGTGGCCCTGGTGGCTTTGCCTTATCGTTGCTACCGTATTCGGCGCGCTTTGGGGCGCAATTCCCGGTATATTCAAAGCGTATTTGAATATCAACGAGGTTATTACCTCCATTATGTTCAACTGGATAGGGCTTTACGCTGTAAATACGATTATGTACGGCAACGGCACGAGCCCTATGTATGACGCCAACAAAGCAAAGACCTGGAGCTTAAGAAGCGTTTATCCCGACGCGATAATCCCGGATTTCGGTCTTGGAAAGCTCTTTATGAACAACTCGACTACAATCGCTATTTTCCTTGCGATAATTGTGGCGATTGTTATGTATATAATTGTCAACAAGACCACCTTCGGTTATGAGCTCAAGGCTTGCGGCTTTAATAAGAACGCCGCTAAATACGCCGGTATCAACGAGAAAAAGAGCATCATTCTTTCAATGACCATTGCCGGCGCTCTTGCCGGCTTCGGCGCGGGTCTCTATTATCTTTCCGGCGTGGCGGAGTGGAACCCCCTTGCAAGTACCTCTCTTCCGGCGATGGGCTTCAACGGAATTTCTGTTGCGCTTCTTGCGTCCTCCAACCCCATCGGCTGCATTTTCTCGGCATTCCTTATCAGCCATATAACCATCGGCGGCAGCCTTATGAACGCGAATATTTTCCCCGTTGAAATCGCTAATATCGTGACCGGTGTTATAATTTATCTCTGTGCCTTCACAATGCTCTTTAAAGGAAAAATCGTTTCCTTTATGACGAGAAAATCCAAAAAGGCGGCGGAGAAAGAAAGCGTTTTGCCAGCGTCCCCGGAGCCGGTCTCGGAAAACGACGGAAAGGAGAGTGAGAAATAATGCTTTTGCTTCTTAAATACACTCTTATTTCTGCAATAGTACTTATGCTCGTTGCTCTCGGCGGAATGTTCTCGGAGCGCTCCGGTATCATCAACATAGCCCTTGAAGGTATAATGGTAATGGGTGCTCTCGCGGGTATTATCGCTCTCAACGTCCTTCCTTCCGGCACGTCCTCGTTTGTGATAATCACCGTTTCCGTGCTCGCTTCCGCAATAGTCGGAGGAATCTATTCCGCTCTTCTCGGTTTTGCGTCAATCAACCTGAAAGCGGACCAGACGATAGGCGGAACGGCCCTTAACCTTTTGGCGACTGCGGTCGCTATGGTAATTGTAAAGAACTTTAACGGAAGCCAGTCCTCCAAGCTCAATTACAACAACTCTCCCTTCCTTTTTGATATAGGCGGTCTTTCGCTTAACGTGTTCGTTGTAATCGGTTTGGTGATTCTCGTAGTTTCCTATATCGTACTTTATAAAACGAAATTCGGTCTTCGTCTTATGGCTTGCGGCGAGCACCCCCAGGCGGCGGACAGCGTCGGAATCAACGTCTATAAAATGCGCTGGGCGGGTGTTATTATTTCCGGTATGCTCGGCGGACTCGGCGGATTTGCTTACGTTGTTCCTGCGGTAAAGACCTGGAACTTTGAAGTCGGTGTATCCGGAATGGGCTTTTTGGCTCTGGCGGTTATGATATTCGGTCAGTGGAAACCCCATAGAATTTTCTTTGCGGCAGTTTTCTTTGCGGTATTTAAATCTCTCGCGAATATTTCCGACTCCACAATTCTTGCAAATCTCGGCTGGAGCAGCAACATCTACGATATGATGCCGTTCATAGCTTCTATGGTAATTCTTGCTTTCACCTCCAAGAAATCAAGAGCGCCGAAAGCCGAGGGTATCCCTTACGACAAAGGTCAAAGATAATAAAACTTAAAAAAACGGCAGTAAAGCTTATGAGCTTTACTGCCGTTTTTGCTTGCAAAACTTTATTTGGGGATGAAAGCAGGGTTAAAGGCATAAAAGTTTTTGCAGTTGAGCCCGTCAAGAACGTGCTCAAGGCTTTCGCCGAATCTCTGATAATGGACGATTTCTCTTTCCCGAAGGAATTTTATTGCGTCGCGCACGTCCGGGTCGTCGCTGAGAAGAAGTATATTGTCGTAAGTCTTGCGGGCTTTTTGCTCAGCCGCCATATCCTCGTGAAGGTCGGCTATCGGGTCGCCAGTGGATTGGAAGGTGGCGGCGGAAAAGGGATTGCCGGTGGCGTCAACGGGGTAAATGCCTGTGGTGTGGTCAACGAAATATGGGGCGAAGCCGCCTCTTTTAATTTCCTCCATGGAAAGATTCCGCGTAAGCTGATGTACTATGGCGGATATCATCTCCATATGCCCGAGCTCCTCGGTGCCGATATCCGTGAGCGCGGCTTTGACTTTGTCGTTGGGCATTGCGTAGCGCTGTGAGAGGTATCTCATCGCGGCCCCCGTTTCGCCGTCCGGACCGCCGAGCTGTGTAATTATTATTTTTGCCATTGCCGGGTCGGGTCTTGAGATTTTTATGGGTCTTTGAAGTTTCTTTTCATATATCCACATACTTTATCCCTCCTTATATTCCCAAGGCCATGGTCCCTCGACCCATTGCCAGCTGTTTTGACCGTTATAATCGCCGTGCGTAAGCATTCCGTATTTTTTGGCGTATTCCTCTGCGGCGGTCTTTCTCATTTCAAGGTGCTTTTGATAAAAAGCGAGGGCTTCGGCGGATTCGGGGTGCGTATCGAGAAAAAGCGCCGTTTCAGCGAGAATAAAATCACAGGTTACAATTCTTGAGAGTAAGGCTTTGCGGTTATCCATCAGCGCGCCTCCTTGACAACGTAGGGAAGATCAAGGGCGGGGAAGAGAGTTCCTCTTGAAAGAGCGGTGTCGGGGTCATATACCGAGGTCCAGGTCTGCATCGGTACCCTTGCCATCGCGAGGACCACTTCTCCGTCACACATAGGACAAACCGGAGCAGCATTATTGTTGTTGTTTTCCATCAGCAGTACTCCAAAATTTTTATTGCGCAGTTTTTCTGCGTGCTATATTCTATGTCAGGGCCCTCCTTATGGAAAACAAAAGCAGTTTTATATATAATTTGTAAGCAATCAACCTTTCTTTGCGAAAAAAATTTCTTTTTTTGAAAAAAGTATATTGCAAAATTCGTTTATTATATTATAATATATAATATATAAATGGAGAATTGTGTAAATACTTATTTTTGGAGGAAATACTATGCCCGAAATCACTTATAAAATCACCGAAGAAGTCGGAGTTATCTCCGAAAACTCCCGTGGCTGGACCAAAGAGCTCAACCTTGTAAGCTGGAACGACCGTTCCCCCAAATACGATATTCGCGAGTGGGCTCCGGACCACAGCCGTATGGCAAAAGGTCTTACCTTTACCGCTGAGGAGCTTGGCGAGCTTCGCCGCCTTCTTGAAAATCTCGATCTTCCCACCGAAGATCTCCCGGACTGATTCGGTTCGGTCTGCTGACAAAGGCTTGCTCACTTCGGGCATTCCTACCGATTTCAAAACGTAGGACTGTCCGTTTTTTATGTTCATTTATACTGGGGATTCGTCCCTTGACCGGAAGGAAGAATAATACTTGATTCGTAATGATTTAAGAAACGTGGCAATTATTGCCCACGTTGACCACGGCAAAACAACACTCGTAGACGAGATGCTCAAACAGAGCGGAATTTTCCGCGACAACCAGGTCGTTGAAGACAGGGTTATGGACTCCGGCGACCTTGAGCGCGAAAGAGGAATAACGATACTCGCAAAAAACACCGCTATTTATTATAATGGCACAAAAATCAACATTATCGACACCCCCGGACACGCCGACTTTGGCGGCGAGGTGGAGCGCGTTCTTAAAATGGTTGACGGCGTTATCCTCCTTGTTGACGCTGCCGAGGGTCCGATGCCCCAGACCCGCTTCGTTCTCCAGCGCGCTCTTGAACTCGGACACCCTATAATCGTTGTCGTCAACAAAATAGACAAGCCCGACGCTCGTCTTAATGAAATCGGCGACGAAGTCCTTGAGCTTCTTCTTGACCTCGACGCTTCCGAGGAGCAGCTTGAAAGCCCGATGCTTTTCTGCTCCGGACGTGAGGGTACGGCTTCTTTCGACCCCTATTCCGCCGGAAAAGACCTTAAACCGCTCTTTGACACTATCCTTGACCATATTCCTGCGCCGGAAGGCGACAACGAGGGTCCGCTCCAGATGCTCGTGTCCTCCATCGACTACAACGAGTACGTTGGAAGAATCGGCGTAGGCAGAATTGAGCGCGGCGTAGTTAAACCCAATATGGACGTTTACGTTACCGATTATCATAACCCCGACGTGAACTACAAGGCAAAAATCGTAAGCCTTTACCAGTTTGAAGGTCTCAGCAAAGTGCCCTGCGACAACGCAACCGTAGGCGATATTGTCTGCATAAGCGGTATCACCGACATCAGCATCGGAAATACCGTCTGCGCGCCCGATAAAATTGAAGCGCTTCCATTCGTTAAAATAAGCGAACCGACCGTTGAGATGACCTTCTGCGTCAACGACAGCCCCTTTGCCGGACGCGAAGGAAAATTTGTCACCAGCCGTCAGCTCCGCGACAGACTTTACAGGGAACTTCTCAAGGACGTTTCGCTCCAGGTCTCCGACACCGAAACTACCGATAAATTCGCGGTTCGCGGAAGGGGAGAGATGCACCTCTCCATTCTCATCGAAACCATGCGCCGCGAGGGATACGAGTTCGCAGTATCCACTCCCCGCGTGCTTTTCAAAACCATCGACGGCAAGCTAAACGAGCCGATGGAGCTCCTCTCCATCGACGTTCCGGAGGACTGCGTAGGAAATATTATGTCCGCAATGGGCAACAGAAAAGGCGAGCTTCTTAAAATGGCTCCTTTCGGAAATCGTATGCGCCTTGAGTTCAAGATTCCCGCAAGAGGACTTTTCGGCTACAGAAATGAGTTTATGACCGATACCAGAGGCGAAGGAATTATGAGCTCCGTGTTCGACTGCTATGAGCCCTATAAAGGCGATATTCAGCGCAGAAGCACCGGAAGCCTTATCTCTTTCGAGACCGGCGAATCCATCACCTACGGTCTTTTCAACGCGCAGGAGCGCGGTCAGCTCTTCATCGGCGCCGGTGTTCCGGTTTACGAAGGAATGGTTGTCGGCGCTTCTCCGAAGTCCGACGACATCGCAGTCAATGTCTGCAAGATGAAGCACCTCACCAATACCCGTGCTTCCGGCTCCGACGACGCGCTTCGTCTCATTCCTCCGAGAAAAATGAGCCTTGAGGCAGCCATTGAGTTCATTAAAGACGACGAGCTTCTTGAAGTAACGCCGAAAAATATAAGAATCCGCAAAAAGATTCTTGATAACAATATGCGTATGAAAGCCCGCTTCAAAAAGAACGTAGATTAAAAGCTAAAAGTCCGCCTTGTTTTTTGCAAGGCGGACTTTTTTATCAGATAATTGTTAAATATATACAAAACTTTTCAGTAAAATTAGTCACAGCTATTATATTTTATCTTATAAAATTGAGTTTTATCACCAAGATATATTGACTATTTTTGCTCTTTTTAGTATAATGAACAACAGAGAGGACGCGAGGAAGCGGCTTTTGATAAAAAATTTGAATTAATATGATGTGAGGAAGCGTCTTAAACAAAGACTTTTGTTTTGGGCGCTCTTTTTTTATACGGAGTTTTATGGAAATTAAAAAAGCACATATTCTTATAGCCGACGGCGACGGCGTCTCCGCCGAAAAAATAAAAACCGCCCTCGAAAAGGGAGGATATACGGCAGAAGCGCTGATCTGCGACGGAATAGACGCGGCGGACGCCTGCCTTACAATTAATCCGGACGTCGTTTTTGTTGATAAAGAGCTCGATTTAATCGGCGGCTTGAAAGCCGCCGCATATATGCGCTCTGGCGGCTACGACGGAATTATTATTCTGCTCTCAAAAGCGTACGACGAAAGCCTTTCGGAGCGCTTGCCGGAGCTCGGAATAAACGGCTGTATAGTAAAGCCGGTGACTGAAAAATTTTTGCTCCCCTGGCTTCATACAAAGCTCACGAGAGATAACGACCTAAAGTTTTTGTCAAAGGAGAAAAACTCCCTCCTTTCGGCTCTTGAAAACAGGAGACTTGTTGAGGAGGCAAACGGAATTATCGCCGCTTCCAAAAACGTATCAATCGCTGAAGCGGATAAAATACTTACCGAAAAAGCAAAAGAAAAGAACGTAACCAAAGAGGAACTGGCTAAAATTTTGGTTTCGGTTTCTGCGGTTTAATTTTATGAAAAGGAGGGCGGCGCTTTTGCAGGAGAAAAACGTTAAAAAAATAAGCGTACTTATTGCGGACGACGACGTCTCCGTAAGAGAATCCTTCCTTGAATGTGTAAAAGACAGCCGATACGAAGTTGCGGCACAGGCAAGCGACGGAATGACGGCGGTGGAGCTTGCAAGAAAAATTAAGCCGGATATGGCGGTGCTCGATATTGAAATGCCGATGATGGACGGGCTTGCCGCCTCGAAAATAATACTTGACGAGTCCTGTGCTCACTGCACGGTGATGCTCACCTCCTTTGAGACGGAGGACTACGTCGAGGCGGCGATTGAAAACGGCGCCGAGGCATATATCACAAAGCCTTTTGAGAAAGACCAGCTTCTGTCCGTGCTCGATATGAGCTATGCTCAAAGCAAAGAGAAGCATATGCTCAAAAAGGACTGTAAGGCTCTTAAAAGAAAAATTGACAGCAAGGAAACGGCAAGTAAAGCGAAGCTGATAATTATGGAGGAACGCGGTCTTGACGAAAGCGAGGCCTACAAATACCTTCGTGAAATCAGCAAGCGAAAAGGAATTTCCGTTGAGGCGGTGTCGGAACTAATTATTGCAGGGTGGGAGAACGGCATTGAATAGTATTACAAGGACCCTTTGCCAGAAGTACACAAATCTTACTGACGACGAAATAACTCATCTTGAGGAATACGCCACAATGCTTCAGCCTCTTGCCAACGCGGAGCAGGCGGACGTGTTTATCGACTGCCGCTCTTTTACCGGAAAGACCGCGATAGTCGTTGCCGAGGCGAAGCCCCAGACGGTTCCGTCAAATTACTCAATACCCATTTTGGGTATGCTCATAAACTGGCAGGACGAGCCTGCCGTCGACAGGACTTTCCGCTTTGAAAAGCCCACGAGAAAAATGTGCGCCGTACATATGCCGGAGGACCGGAACGTAATCCAGACGGTGGAGCCGCTTTTTTATAACGAAAAGCTGATTGCCGTGCTCATTTTTGAGAAAAATGCGGACTTCGACGAAAATCGGGGCACAACCGAAGCGGCGGAGGAAGAAAAAAGCGAAGCCGTTTCTTCCGTTTTCGGCGGACTTATGCGTCCGATAATTGAGCACCTCAGCGAAGCGGTAATAATTATCGGGGAAAACGACGAGGTCGTTGCCTGCAACACCGCGGCTAGGGAGCTTTACGCGAAAAAGCTCGGGTACGTTGAC
>JAEDJF010000051.1 GCA_016296485.1 Oscillospiraceae bacterium | reverse complement strand
TTATAAACACCGTTACGCCGAGTTTTTCATTTATATCCTTAAGAAGTTTAAGAATGGACTTTGTGGTAAGAGAGTCGAGAGCGGAGGTCGGCTCGTCGCAAAGAAGAATCGACGGGTTGTTTGCAAGGGCTCTTGCTATGGCGACTCTCTGCATCTGACCGCCGGAAAGCTGGCTGGGATAGACGTCGGCTTTATCCGAAAGACCCACGAGCTCAAGGAGCTCGTCAACTCTTTTATTTATCTCGCTTTTCCTGAGCCCGTCGAGCTCAAGAGGAAAACCGACGTTGTCTCTTACCGTTCTCTGCATAAGAAGGTGGTAGCCCTGGAATATTACGCCGACCTTTTTGCGGAGCTTTCGGGCTTCGCTTCCGGAAAGCTTGGTGATGTCGTTGCCGTCTATGTAAATTGAACCTTCGGTGGGGGTTTCAAGCTGGGCAACGCAGCGAAGAAGCGTCGATTTTCCGGCGCCGGACATTCCGATGACTCCGAAGATGTCCCTTTCTTCCACGTGGGCGTTCACCGAGCGCAGCGCCCTTACCTCGTTATTTGACGTTTTGTAAACCTTTGTGAGGTTTTCAATTCGTATCAATTAAATCATTCTCCTTTGTTTTTCGCGAAAAATATACAAAAAAAGCTTCCGTCCTTGCAAAAGGACGGAAGCATAAAGCTTACGTGTTACCACCTTTTTTCGCTTTTGCGTCACCGCAAAAGCCTCGACGGGTACTACCATACCCTGCCGCTGTAACGGGCGGTCCCGTCGCAGCCTTACCGCAAGCGGTTCGGTGCGCAACTCCAAGGCCATCTTCAGCGCGTTCTGTTCGTTTCCCTTTCAGCAAACGGGAAATCTCTGTGACCGCATCCGGCGCTTACTCTTCTCTTCATTGTCTTTGGACTATTCAGCTTTAAAGCTGTCAATGAGTGCATTATATACCCCATTTTTCGGATTGTCAACAGTTTTTTAAAATTTTCGCTCATTATTCGCAGGAAGAGAGTTTCATCACCATCACGGTTATATCGTCGCTGTGACCGTCGGTGCGGCGTTTAAAAGCCGTTTCGGCAAGGGAGGAAGCGATTTCCCCGGCGGATTTCTCCGCAAGACAGCGAAGCTCGGACTGCACCCAGTCCTCGCCCGAGGCGGTGACGCCGTCCGTCACGAGCACGGCTATATCCCCCGCGCCGAGCACCATACAGTTCTGTTCATATTCCGCGCCGCCGAGAATCCCGGCGGGAAGGGAGATGCTCTCGAGCTTTGAGGCGTGACCTTTCCGAAGCACGTAGGACGGGGCGGCGCCGGCTTTGTAAAAATCCGCCCGACCGGTATAGAGATTTACTGAAAGGGCGTCCACCGTCGCAAGGGACTCGTCCTCGGACTTGAGCAAAAGGGCGGAATTTACGAGCTTTATTGCCGAGCCGAAGCGAAAGCCCGCCCTAACCATTCTCGCGACGAGCCCCGCGGTCATCATCGAATCGAGGGCGGCGTGGTCGCCGCTTCCCATTCCGTCGCTCAAAATCATATGGGCGCAGGAATACTGGTCGATAAAATGCTCGCTGCTGTCGCCGCAGAATTTTTCGCCCTCGGCGTTGATGGAGGCTTCGCCGAACTCCGCCTCGATGAGCGGCTTTTCGCAGAAAACGAGCCGCCTTGCGTTCTCCGTATCCCGCTTGCATGGGAGCGCAAGGTCGCAGCCGCAGACGTCGGAAAGCTCCTCAGTAATTGTCTTTATATCAGCGTTTTTAAGGCGCTCCTTCGCGCCGGAGACCTCCACGTTAAGGCAGCCGCTGGTGGTGTAATAGCAGGTCGAAGCGAAAAGCGGAATATTTCTCCCCTCGAAAATGTTCTTCACCGCCATTGAAAGCTTTTTATCCGTATTTTTTACGGAGGCGGCATCCGCCGCAATATCTTTTAGGAGCACCGCCATTCCGTCGAACTGGTCAGTCACGACGGAGCGGACGTTTTTGAGCTTCCGCTCCTCGGAATTTTTCCGGGCGGCGTCGCGGTATTTTTGCTTTACGGCAGAAACGAGCTCGCCGCTCCTCTGACACCTTTCGGTAAATTCCCTATCGAGAACCGGCTCCCGGCTCTTTCTCGCCGAAAGACCCATTTCGCTGAAGGCGTTCACCGTTTCGGAGTAGTACTTTTGCCAGCAGGAGCCGCTTTTTGAGCACAGGCGGCAGTTCTTGTCTGCGACGGAGTTGAGCACGGAGTTCATGTCGGTGAAATTTGTCTTCTCAACGGACTCGGAAACCTTTCTTGTTGCGGCGGCAATATCGTTAAGACCCGCCGCCGCCTGTCCCATTTTTGAAAGAACCAGGTCGCGGACCGTCGCGGAATCCGCCGCGTTTTCGTCCCAAAGGGCGACGCTTGAGATGAATTTTCCCGCCTTTTCGGGCACGAGCAGGAACACCGCGGCGGCGAGCACCGATTCATAGAACCAGGCGAAATCCGGATACTCCCCCGCCGCCACGAGGCAGGTTATAATCTTCACAGCTGCAAAGGCAAGGGCGCAGACTATTTTGCCGAAGGGCGCGAAAATCCCGCAGATAAGCCCACCGAGGGCGTAGCCCGAGAGAATCTCGCCGATGGCGGAGGGGGAGGTTATGGCTATGGCTGTGCCGGTGGCTATTCCGGCGACGGCGCCGCCGCTCTCCTTCCCGTAGCGCGCCGCAAAAAGCACCACCGCGCAGGCGATTATTCCGCCCAGGGACAGCCGCCCGAAGGTCACGGAGGTCAGCGAAGCGGAGACGATTGCCGCCGTCATCAAAACGCAGGCGCGGTCGCCGCCGGGAAGCGCCATCACGGGCTTCCCGTGCTCAATCGCCGTGCTCGTTCTTTTGAAGAAATAGGCCGCCCCGGCGGCAAGGACCGTTTCCGCAAAGGCAAGGGCGCTTCCGTAACCGGAAATTATCGTTACGGCGGCGTAGCCAAAGGAGGCGAAAGCCGTTCCCCCGGCGGCGATGAGCACCGAAACAAGGTCGCCGGAGGCGAAGCGCTCAAAGACGAGCTTTGCGCCGAAAACGATGAGCACCGCCGCTATATAGCGCATATTGTTCTCCGGGCTTTTTGAAAGGGCGTAGCCCATTATCGCTCCGAAAGCCGCCGCGACGGAATCGCGCCGGCGCGAAGCGGCAACTGCGGCGGGTCCGAAGGGCGCAAGGCTCCCGAAAAGAAGGGCGTTCGCCGCCGCAAACGAAAGAACGCACCAAAGCGCCATGCTCAAAAAATCCGGCGCGGCTTCCCGCAGTTTTTTCGGAAGCCTTGCCGAAGCTGATTTTATTTTTACGTCCGTCATTTTTCTCAAAAACTCCTTTTGGGCAATATTTTCCCCTTTATTGAAGTATATTACCCAGAGTTTGGAAAATTATGTCAAATATAGAGAAGAACAAAAACTCTACCCCAAAAAGGCGCGCGGAAACTTCATTTTTTTCATTTATATTGGGGCTTACGAAAAACCGCACTTGTAAAATATAAGATGTTATGATAATATTAATGTGTATTAGCATTTTTAAGGGGTGATTTTATGGAAATTATTATTTGCCGTAAAACGACTGCGCCGCGGCGATGGCGGCGGTGAAGCCCTGCCCTTTTGAAAATAAATTTTGATTTTACCGGAGGTTTTATATAATGGAAAACAATAATATTGAAAACGGCGCCCCGGAGCGCAAAAAAAGAATTTTCAGCGGAATCCAGCCCACGGGCGTTTTCACCCTCGGCAACTATCTCGGCGCGGTCAAAAACTGGAGCAAGCTCCAGGACGAGTACGACTGCATTTACTCGATAGTTAATATGCACGCTATCACCGTCCGCCAGGACCCGGCGGAGCTTCGCCGCCGCACCCTTGAGTCCTATGCCCTCGCAATGGCATGCGGCATCGACCCGGAAAAGAGCATCCTTTTTATCCAGAGCCACGTTCCCGCCCATGCGGAGGCAAACTGGGTGCTCGGCTGCTCGACCCAGTTCGGCGAGCTTTCAAGAATGACCCAGTTCAAGGACAAATCCGCGAAGCACGCGGACAACATCAACGCCGGACTTTTCACCTACCCGGTACTTATGGCGGGCGACATTCTTCTCTATCAGGCGGACGTCGTTCCCGTCGGCATCGACCAGAAACAGCACCTTGAGCTTGCGAGGGACATTGCCATGCGCTTCAACTCCCTTTACGGCAACACCTTTACCGTTCCGGAGCCCTATATTGCCTCCGCCGCATGCGGCGCAAAAATCATGAGCCTCACCGACCCGACCAAAAAGATGAGCAAATCCGACGAGAACCCCCGCTCCTGCGTGCTCATTCTTGACGAGCCGAAAGTCATTATCAAGAAGTTCAAATCCGCCGTCACGGACTCCGATATGGAGGTCTGCTACCGTGAGGGCAAGGACGGAATCAACAACCTTATGACCATTTATTCCGCAGTCACGGGCTTCAGCTTCGAGTCCATTGAGCGCGACTTTGCAGGAAAAGGCTACGGCGACTTTAAGCTTGCCGTAGGCGAAGCGGTGGCGGAGCACCTCGCTCCCGTCCGGGAAAACTACGCCCGCTACATCGCGGACAAGGGCTACCTTGAGGAATGCTACAAAAAGGGCGCGGAGCGCGCGGAGCACATCGCGGAGCGCACCCTTGCGAAAATGTATAAAAAAGTCGGCTTCGTCGCAAGATGAGCCAAATTTTGAAACGGTGATACAATGCGAATTTTATGTATAGGGGACGTTGTCGGAAACGCCGGCGTTGACGCCCTGGGCAAAAAAATGCCCGAGCTTCGGAAAAGGTACTCCCCGGATATGGTTATCGTCAACGGCGAAAACGCCGGCGAAAACAGCGGGATAAACGGGCGGAACGCAAACGCGCTTTTTGCCCTTGGGGCTGACGTCATCACCGGCGGCAACCACTCCCTCCAAAACAAGGATATGGCGGACCTTTACGAGCGGGAGTGCGGTGTGATTCGCCCGGAAAACCTCCACCCGAACGCCCCGGGAAGCGGCGTTTACGTTTACGAGTGCGGCAAAAACCGCTGCGCCGTCATAAACCTTATCGGAAACGTGTTTCTTGACCTTGCTTTTGAAAGCCCGTTCCTCTGTCTTGACCGGGTGCTCAAGGAAATCGACTGCAAAAATATAGTCGTCGATATTCACGGCGAAGCCACCAGCGAGAAAATCGCCCTCGGGCGGTACGCCGACGGGCGGGTCTCCGCCGTTTTCGGAACGCACACCCACGTTCCCACCGCCGACGAATGTATTCTTCCGAAGGGCACAGCATACATCACCGACGCGGGAATGTGCGGACCAATAGACTCGGTGCTCGGCGTCAAAACGGAGCTTTCCACTAATTTTATGATAACCCACCTTCGCACGGGAATGCAGATTGCGGAGGGACCCTGCAAGGTGCAGGGAATTTTCGTCGAGACGGAGGATTCCACCGGAAAAGCCCTCTCCGTCGAGCGCTTTGACATCAGATGAATTACAACGGAGCAATTTAATGAAGTTTATAAAAATCTTATCCGCCCTTCTTGCGCTGCTGCTCGTTTTCTGCGGCTGCGAAGCAAAGGCGGACGAGCCTCCGGACAGGGAAATTATCCTTCCGGTTACGGACGGGCACGACCCAAACGACCAGCGCGGCGGTTTTACCCTCCGTATTCCCTATGATTACAGCGAGGGCGCTTCGCCCTATACCGCCAAAAGCAGGGCAAACAGGTACGTTTGCGGGCTTGTTTACCGCTCGATGGTGACGCTCAAATCCGATTACAGCTACGAGCTTGACCTCCTTTCAGATATATACACGGAGGACAACGCCGTCTGGTACCTCTATATTGACGACGGTCTGTCTTTCCCGAACGGAACCCAGTTTACCGCCTACGACCTTCGATACTCCATCCAGTGCGCAATGGCGGAGGGGAGCTACTACGCCTCCTCCCTCGGCGTTATAAATTCCGTTTCAGTCGTTAACGCCACCTGCTGCAAGATAACGCTCAAATACGCCAGCAAGTATTTTCCCAATCTTCTCACTTTCCCGGTCATATCCTATGAAACGGAAAACCGCCCGCTCTTTTTCCCCGGAAGATATTCCTTCGGAGAGGACGGAACGACCCTTGTCGCGAACAGCGACTGCGCCGTTCAGAAAATAGAACTTGTCTCTGCGGAGGATATGGAGCTTCTTTCCTATGAAATGAGAATGGGAACCTACGACTGCGTTTACTGGCAGGATCCGCTCAGCCTCGGGACCTCCTCCGTCGGTGGTCTCGCGGGACTCCAGTCCAACCGAATGGTCTATCTTGGTCTCAACAGCAGCGCCCCTTTCACCTATTACGCCGATTTCAGAAAAGCCGTCGCCGCGGCAATAGATTACAGCTATATTTCGAGCTACGTCTATAACAACTTCGCCTCTGCCCCGAGGAGCATTTTTAATCCGGATTTTTACGAGATGCAGTACGTTTCAAAGCGAAGCCTTGACCTTATGTCCGCCAACCTTCTGCTGGACGACATGGGGCTTACTGGACGGGACAGCGACGGTTACCGCACCAACAGCCGCGGCAAGCGCATTTCACTTGACCTTGTGGTTTGCAACGAGAGCCCAGTCAAAGTAAACGTGGCAAACGCCGTCGCCGAGATGCTCGCGGAAATAGGAATCGAAGTAAAAGTAAATGCCGTTTCCTATTCCGCGTTTATGCTGGCGCTCGAAAAATACAGCTACGATATATATATCGCGGAAGTCCGCATAAACAGTGATATGGACATTTCAAAGCTCATAACGCCTTACGAGTATCAGCTCGACGGGGTCGAATACATAAACTACGGCATCGCGCCCAGCGAAAACCTCTATTTTAGCTGGCTCGGCTTTATGGGCGGCAGCGTTTCGGCAACGGAGTTCGGAAGCGTCTTTGAAAGCGTAATGCCCTACGTCCCAATTTGCTACACGAAGGGAAGCGTAATTTTCTCCCGTGACCTTCCTTTTTCCTTCGGTGGGACAGATTTTGATATGTTTTACGATATTTTAGATTGGAAAAAGCAATAATTTTTCTAATTTTGGGCAATTTTTTTCTTTTTTCTCTTTTATATCGTGGTATATTTATGCTATAATATAAAATGCGTATTTATGTAGGTAAAAAATTATCGACCATATAAGTCTTGATAAATTAAGGAGTTGAGATTTTTGATAAACGGAAAACAGCTTCGAGACGCGTTTATCTCCGGCTCAAACAATCTGAGCAACAAAAGAGCCGAAGTTGACGCTCTTAACGTATTCCCCGTTCCGGACGGCGACACGGGCACCAATATGTCCATGACCATCGGAAACGGAGCAAAAGAGCTTTTGAAGCTTGACGACAGCGTCACCGTCGAAGAAGTCAGCAAAGTCGCCGCCTCCGCTTTTCTTCGCGGAGCAAGAGGAAACTCCGGCGTAATACTTTCCCTTCTCTTCCGCGGATTTGCAAAGGGGCTCAGCGGCAAAACCACCGCCACCGGCACCGACGTTGCAAACGCCTTTGCCCTCGGCGTTGAAGCGGCTTACAAAGCCGTTATGAAACCCACCGAAGGCACCATTCTCACCGTTTCCCGCTGCGCCGCGGAAAAAGCCGCCGAAATAGTAAAATACGACGATTCCATCGTCGCCGTTTTCTACGGAATGTACCTCCAAAGCCGCAGAACCCTTGAACAGACTCCCGAAATGCTCCCGATTCTCAAAAAGAGCGGCGTCGTCGACGCCGGCGGACAGGGTCTTGTCTATATCATGGAGGGTATGTGGAGCGTCATTTCCGAGGGCGTTATGATTCCGCTTAAAGAAGAATCCGACTCTTCCAAGGCCGAAGTTTCCGCCGCCGGCGCCTCCGACCAGGATATACGTTTCACCTACTGCACCGAGACGATTATCGACCGGGCGCCCGTCGCCAAAGACCCGGAGGTGTTCCGCAAGTTCCTTGCCTCCATCGGCGACAGCCTTGTTTTCGTCGAGGACAGCAGCATCATCAAAATCCACGTCCACACCAACGACCCGGGCAAGGTTCTCACCGAGGCTCTCTCCTACGGCTCCCTTGCTACGGTCAAAATTGAAAATATGAAAATCCAGCACAGCTCCATTTCCGGAGAGGACGAGAGCATCGTCAAGGAGGAAGCCGCCCCCCGATTTCCCTATGCGGAAGTAGACCCTTCCGTTGAGTACGGCTTCGTCTCCGTCTGCGCCGGAAGCGGACTTACTGCGGTATTTTCCGACCTCGGCTGCGACAACATCGTCTCCGGCGGACAGACCATGAACCCCTCAACCGAGGACATTCTTGCCGCAATCCAGGCGACACCCGCAAAGAACGTTTTCGTTCTTCCGAACAACAAAAACATCATTATGGCGGCGAACCAGGCGGCTGAAATTGCCGACAGAAACGTCGTCGTAATCCCCAGCAGGACCGTCCCCCAGGGCGTTTCCGCAATGCTTGCCTACGACCCGGACGCCTCCGTCGTTGACAACACCGACGCCATGAACGAGGCTCTCTCCTCCGTTGCCACCGGTCAGGTCACCTTTGCAGCGAGAGATTCCGACTTCGACGGATACAAAATTGAAGCGGGCGAGCTCCTTGCAATGAAAGAGGGCAAAATGGTCTATACCGGGCGGGATATGGACACCATCTGCGGAAGGCTTGCAAAGGCTCTCGTCACGAAGGACACCTCCATGGTGACCATTTACTACGGCGAGGACGTTACCGAGGCTCAGGCCGAGGACATCCGCGCGGTTATCGAATCCAAGCTCCCCTCCAGCATCGAGGTTTCCGCAATTTACGGCGGTCAGCCCGTTTATTATTACATCATCAGCGCTGAATAATTCTTAAAATTCAAAAAGGACGGCCAAAGGCGGATGCCCATAAAGCGGCAATTCTTTTGACCGTCCTATTGTATATGCGCTTGCGCTCAAAGATAATATGCGGATATCAACAACGCAGGTTTGTTGATTCGGATATCAAAGAAAATAAAAAGTTCAAGGAGGTACTGTATGAATAATCTGTCTGAGAAAAGAAAATTTATCATTGACACGGATACCGCTTCCGACGATGCGGCTGCTATAATGCTGGCGGCTTTGTCGGACAACATTGAACTACTGGGTGTTACTGCCGTCAGCGGTAACGTCGATGTCGAACAAGCGGGATTAAACGCGCTCCAGACCCTTGAAGTCTGCGGCAGAGGAGACGTTCCGGTGTACCTTGGCGCAAAGCGTCCGCTTTTCCATGAGCGCAAAGCGACCATCAGCGTTCACGGAAAGGACGGCATGGGCGACAAAGGCATCATCCACCCGTCCGGAAAATTTCAGGATATGCGAGCCGTGGACTTTATCCTTGACACGGTAAAAAAATATCCGGGCGAAGTGGAAATAGCGGTTTTGGGTCCGGCTACCAATATCGCGCTGGCTGTGCTTATTGACCGTGACGCAATGAAAAAAGTTAAACGTATATGGTCCATGGGTACGCCCGGTTTCGGACCCGGAAACGCTACCCCCGTTTCGGAATTCAACGTTTTCATTGACGCTGAAGCTTACGCATTGATGCTTGACAGCGGTTCTCCTATCACCATTGCGGGCTTTGACCTCTGTATGGGGAACATAGGGCTTGACAGATACGAATTGTCCTACCTTGAATCCGGAAGCCCGGTAGCAAAATTCCTGACTCAGGCGACCAGCGTAATTCTGCAGTTCAATATAGACACCCGTGGAGTACATATGGTGGATTTGCCCGACGCAGTAGCCATGGCGGCCGCGCTGTGGCCCGACTTTGTAAAACAGAGCGTCCGCTGCCACTGCCATTGCTGCACGGAGAACAGCGAAGTATATGGTCAGGTCATCTTCTTCCAGGAGGGCAAGACCTATGAGTCGATGCCCGATGCAAAAGATGTAAATGCCGACGTTATCACCATGGTGGATAACGACCTCTTTACCGAAAGATTTATGGATCTGATACGGTAAGCTATCGTAGGTCTTTTATTACTTACCGTATTTTTTCCTCGCGATTTTCCAAAACAACGGCACCAAATTAAAAATCGCAACGCCCTCAGCAGCCGGCTACCCGGCATACTGAGGGCGTTCCTGTATAT
>JAEDJF010000050.1 GCA_016296485.1 Oscillospiraceae bacterium | reverse complement strand
TTTTGTCTGAATTTTTTACCCTGAAAGCGGCGGCGGGAATTTAGGGGAGAGATAAGGAAAAATATAAAATGGGGGGTGATTTTAAAAAATATGATGTGTTTAAATAAAAATTTTGCCGGACGCAAAAACGGAGACGGGAGGAATGAATCATAGCTGAAAAAATCTATGGATATGTAAGGGTTTCAAGCGCCGACCAAAATGAGGAAAGACAGCTTGCGGCGATGCGGGAAAGAGAAGTTCCGAGTGAAAACATCTATATAGATAAACAGTCGGGCAAGGACTTCAACCGTCCGCAGTACAGGAAAATGCTCAAAAATTTTTGTCCGGGGGATATATTATATGTTTTGAGCATCGACCGCCTCGGTCGAAATTATGAGGAAATACAGTACCAGTGGCGCTACCTTACAAAGGAAAAGCAAATAGACATCTGCGTAATAGATATGCCGCTTTTGGATACCCGAAACGGAAAGGATTTGATGGGAACCTTCATAGCCGACCTTGTTTTACAGATTCTTTCGTTTGTGGCGGAAACGGAAAGAGCGAATATAAGAAAACGCCAATCCGAGGGAATCGCCGCGGCAAAAGCTCGCGGCGCCGTGTTCGGGCGACCGAAGCTCGCAAAGCCGGAAAATTTCGACGAAACGGTGACGGATTGGAGGGAAAAGCGGATAACCGCCGAAAAAGCCGCCCAGCTTTGTAAAATGAGCAAATACACCTTTTACAGGAGAATTAAAGAAAGCGAAGGCGAGCTCAAGTAAATCATTGTCAAAAGCTGTACTTTTTGATAACTTCGTTTTTCAAAGGGCGCTTTGTGTTATCAGAAATTCCGCCTTCCGATTGCCTACTATTTTAAGGCGTAAATGGAAAATATTAGGTCGAAATCCGTCTTATTTACAAAAACTTATTGCCAAAAAATTTTTTATGTAGTATTATTAATCGTACAGTAGCTAATTGTCAAAAAGTACGCCTTTTGACAGCTCAACTGTTTAATATTTTAAGGGAGGACAGATAATGAAAAAAAGAATTTTAGCCTTTTTGCTCTGTGCCGTAATGGTTCTGCTTTTGCCGGCGACGGGAGCCGCCGCAGTAGATTTGGGCGAATGGCAAACGTCAAAATCCAAAACCGCCACGCAGTTAGACTCTGCGTTTGAGTCGAAGGTCACCCTTTCGCTCCCCTCGGCGGAGGAACAGCTCGTCACCGACATCGTGTTCGTGCTCGACAAATCCACCAGTGCGGCCTTGGAGCAGCAGGCGCTTGGTATGCTCAGTGAACTCAAAGAACAGGCAGAGGACACGGGCGCAAAAGTCAAGGTCGGCGTTGTAATTTTCAACAAAGTGGCTAACGTAACCGGATTTATGGACCTTGCCACAGAGTATGACGCCATTGAGGAAGCTATAACGCAGGAAATCAAATCCGGAACCAACACCCACGCGGGTCTTCTTGCGGGAAAAGCCATGCTTGATAACGATACCTCAGTTGACGCCGCCCGCAAATATCTCATATTCGTCAGCGACGGCATCACCTATATGTATGACGAGGATGCCAAAATTGTCCCGTATTATTGGCTGAATGACAACAGCCCTTATTATTCCAGTGACCCGTATAGCTGGCAGTTTCAATATGGTAGCAACAATCCTCCGAGTGATTGGGCTGCGCTGATCGGGCAGATCGGAGAAACTCTGGAAAAAGAAACGATCATCCCGATTCTTTATGATGACAAAGCTCAACTGACCCAGGAAACGGCTGTAAGCGTCGAAGACAAAGATGCCGATGAATATACCAGCAGCGTTGGTCGCGCTCTGTATTATACTCACCAGACTTATGCGGCTGCCCGGGAAGCCGGCTATAACTGCTACGCAATAACTGCGGATACCTCTTCCGGTTCTCAATATCTCTGGGGACCCTCCTTCATGAATTTCCTCGCCGGAAATAAGGAAGTCAGCTTCAGCAATATCCAGAACGACATTCTCTATCTCCTCGACGCGGGCTCCACTGTTGTAGACGTCATAGGTAATGATACTGATAACCACGGCAACTCCTATGACTTCAAATTTGTGCCCGATGCGGGAAAACTTACTCTCACTGTCGGTGATAAAACCTATACTACCACCGAAGTTACCCCCGCCGATGGAGAAACTGCGCGTTTCCGGTTCAATTTTGAGGGTGTCACTGCTAAAAACCAGGCGGAGGCTCCTTTCGTTCTTCACTATTATGAGAATGGAACAGGTAATAATCCCGACGAGCATTTCGTTTGGGATATAAACGTCCCTGTGAGCAATTTCGCACCTGTGCAGCTCACCTATTCCGTCGTGCTCACCAATCCCCAGAAAACCGAAGGAACCTACGGCGAATATGACGGAAACGGCAGCCGTAACCTCGGCTCCCTCTATACCAACAACGAAGCTACTCTCTATCCCGTCGCTTCCGACGGAAATCGGGGAAATCCCGAGGATTTCCCGAAACCCACCGTCAGCTACACCGTTGGCAAAGCCCCGGTCAAAGACGAGGAGGGCAAAAACGACTATAAGGACACCGTCACAATAGAGATTAAAGGCGACAAAAAAGAGGAGAAAAACCCCGACACCGGCGCTCCTTCCTCTTTGGTGTTCGTCGGCGCCGCGGCGGCGTTAAAAGGAATATTCTGATACCGTTTTTTTAAAGGCGTACAAAATTAAAACGAACCGCAAAGCGGCGGGGAGAAAAATTTCTCCCCGCCGCTTCTTTCAGCTCAAATTTTCGGGCTGAGGCGCCAAATAATTCACATTCTGTTCGTGACATTGACGAAAAGCTGTGATATAATTATACTGCAATAATTTGTGGAGTTGAGAAAAAATGAAAACCGACGTAGTCATTATCGGAGCGGGTCCCTCGGGAATTTTTACGGCAATCGAGATGCTCCGGCTCGGAAGCAAGAAAAAAATCGTTATTGTTGAAAAGGGACAGCCCGTCGAAAAGCGCCGCTGCCCGAAGGCAAAAACGGGAAAATGTATGAACTGTAAGCCCTACTGCCATATCACCACGGGCTTTTCCGGCGCGGGCGCCTTTTCCGACGGAAAGCTGAGCCTTTCCTCCTCCGTCGGCGGCGACCTTCCGACCCTTATCGGCGAGGACCTTGCGCAGGAGACCATCGACTATACGGATAAAATATACCTCGAGTTCGGCGCGGACGAACACATTGAGGGTCTCGGTCACGAGGAGGAGAAAAAGGAGATACGCCGCAACGCCATCAAGGCGGGGCTTCAGCTTGTGGACTGCCCCATTCGCCACCTCGGCACCGAAAAGGCCCAGGACCTTTACGGAAGAATCGAAAAATATCTTCTTGATAACGGCGTCGAGATGTATTTCGGCTACGAGTGCACCAACCTTAAGTTCGACGGTGACCGCTGCTGCGGCGCCTTCGTAACCAACGGAAAGGATTCCTTTGAAATCGACGCCGACAGCACCGTCGTCGCCACCGGACGCCGGGGCGCCGACTGGCTCGAAAAGCTCTGCACCGAGCACAACATCGCCCACCGCCCGGGAACCGTCGATATCGGCGTAAGGGTTGAAGTGAGAAACGAAATAATGGAGAAGGTGAACTCCGTTCTCTATGAATCGAAGCTCGTGGGCTACCCCGCGCCCTATAAGAACAAGGTGCGCACCTTCTGCCAGAACCCCGGCGGCTTCGTCAGCCAGGAGAACTACGACAACGACCTCGCCGTCGTCAACGGACATTCCTTCAAGGAGACGAAGTCCAACAACACGAACCTCGCGATACTTTGTTCCCATAACTTTACCTACCCCTTTAACCAGCCCATTGAGTACGCCCAGAAGGTGGGCGAGCTCACCAATATGCTTGGCGCGGGGAAAATACTCGTCCAGCGCTACGGCGATATTCTCGACGGAAAGCGCACCTGGGATAAGGAGCTTGCCCACGCCAACGTGAAGCCCACCCTTGTTGACGCCGTCGCCGGCGACATCACCGCCGCAATGCCCTACCGGGCGATGACCAATATCATCAATTTCATACAGGCGATGGACCAGGTGGTTCCGGGCTTCGCCTCCTATGAAACCCTTCTCTATTCTCCGGAGCTGAAGTTCTACAGCAACAAGGTGGAGATGGACGAAAACTTCAACACGAGCTGTCCCGGGCTCCACTGCCTCGGCGATTCCAGCGGCTGGACGAGAGGACTTATGATGTCCTCCGTAATGGGCGTGCTCATGGGAAGAAAATTAGTTTGATGAGCACCGCTTCGACAAAATAATCACGGACCGACCTTTATCATTAGATAAAGGCCGGTCCTTTTTTATTTGCAAGGACGGCAGAGCGTAATTCGGAGGTGAAAAAATGCCGGTAGATATTGATATTGACGATACGAGCGTCACCGCTTATATTTCCGGTGACGTTGACCACCACAGCGCCGGGGCGCTTCGGGAGAAAATCGACAGGGCTGTGGAAATGTCCTACCCGGAGGTGCTGATTCTTGATTTCGGAGGAGTGACCTTTATGGACAGCTCCGGGATAGGGCTCGTAATGGGGCGCTGGAAGCTGATGCGCGATATTTCCGGAAAGGTCGTAATTCAAAACGCGCCGAAATATATAAGCAAGGTCATGCGAATGGCGGGAATTGAAAAGCTGCTCAGCGACCAGGACAAAAAGGAGGAAAGCCTTGTATGAAACCGATAAACGAGATGAAGCTCTCTTTTGAGAGCCGCTCCTGTAACGAGGCGTTCGGGCGGAGCGCCGTAGCTTCGTTTATTGCTGTGCTCGACCCGACGGTGGAGGAGATTTCGGATATAAAGACCGCCGTTTCCGAGGCGGTCACCAACTGTATAGTCCACGGCTACAAGGAAAATATCGGTACAGTTTACATACACGTAAAAATCTTCGAGGGCGCAAGGGTCGTTATCACAATCCGGGACAGGGGCTGCGGGATTCCGAACGTCAAAAAGGCGATGGAGCCGCTCTTTACCACCTGTGAAACCGGGGAGCGGGCGGGGCTCGGCTTTTCAATCATGGATTCGTTCATGGACAAGCTCAAGGTCCGCTCGAAAGAGGGTAAGGGCACCACGGTGACTCTCGAAAAAACTATCGTGTCGAAAGGAAACTGATATGTCGGTAACTCAAATTACTGACAACCGTGCCGACAGAGATATACTTATAACGGAAAACCTCGGTCTTGTCCACTCCTGCGCCCACCGCTTCAGCGGCAAGGGAATCGAGTACGAAGATTTGTTCCAGGCGGGGTGTATGGGGCTCGTGAAAGCCTTTGACGCCTTTGATACCGAAAGGGGCGTGCGCTTTTCAACCTATGCCGTCCCGGTGATTCTCGGGGAAATAAGGCGGCTTTTCCGGGACGGCGGCACCGTGAAGGTGAGCCGCACCCTGAAGGAGCTTTCAATGAAGGTGATGCGGGAGCGGGAGACCTTTTCCCATAGGGAGGGGCGGGAGCCCACCATTTCCGAGCTCGCGAAGATACTTGAGGTGCCGGAGGAGGACGTGACGGAAGCAATCTGCGCCGCCGCCCCGGTGATTTCGCTGACGGCGGACGAGGACGACGGCGGCGGACAGGCGGACGTTCCGGTGGAATCCCCGGAGGAGCAGATTGCCGAGCGCCTTTCCGTAATCCAGGCGGTTTCCGCCCTTGACGAGCGGGACAGAAAGCTGATAGCCCTGCGCTATTACGAAAACAAGACCCAGACCCAGACCGCCGCCGTCCTCGGTATGACCCAGGTGCAGGTCTCACGACGGGAAAAGAAGATACTAGAAAGGCTCCGTCAGGAGCTGAGCGGGTGAGCACGGCGAAAAATCCAAACAAAGCGGCGGGGGAGACCCCGCCGCTTTTGTATCCCGGCTATAAAACCGAGCCGAGGTTTTGGAAAAGCGCCGCGAACTGGTAAAAAACGAAGGAAATTCCGTAGGCGAGGGCGGTCTGGAAAAAGAAAATTTTAAACGCAGTCTTTGCGCCCAGTTCCTCCTTTATGGCGCCGAGCGCCGCGAAACAAGGGCTGTAAAATATGAAGAATAGGAGGAAGGAGAGTGCCTGCGCCGGGGAAAATACATTTCCGATGTTTCCGCCGGAGAGAAGAAGAAGGGCGGAAAGCCCCGCCTCTTTTGCGGCAAGACCGCAAAAGAGCGGGACGACCCCCTCCCAGCCGATTCCGAGGGGAGCAAAAATTGGGGCGATGAACCGCCCGAGGATTCCGAGGAGGCTTTCCGCCGGGCTTTCGGCGGGGCGAAAGCCCGGTCCGAAAAAGCTAAGAACCCAGACGGCGACGTTCGCCGCCAGAACGACGGTTCCCGCCTTGAAAACGAAGCCCTCGCATTTGTAGGCGGTGCTCTTTATGATGCTCCGAAGGGACGGCATCCGGCAGGGCGGAATTTCGAGCACGAAGCCGGCGCTTTCGTTTTGCTTGTTGAGATAGCAGTAGATGAGGGCGAAAATGATTCCGAGAAGATAGATTCCGGCGACCGCCCCGGCGCGGTGTTTCGGGAAAAGCTCCGCCGCGAATAGAAGGTAGAGCGGGAGCTTCGCGCTGCACTGGATAAAGGGGAGCGCCGACACGGTGAGAAGGCGCTCCCGCTGTGACGGGTTGCTCTTCGCCGCGAGCACCGCCGGAACGGTGCAGCCAAAGCCCATGAGCACCGGAATTATTGACCGCCCGCCGAGACCGAAACGGCGCAGAGCTTTGTCCGAAACGAAAGCAGCTCTTGCCATATATCCACTGTCCTCGAGGAAGGATATTATGAAAAACATCAGCGCCGTCTGGGGAAGAAAGCTGATGACCGAGCCGAAGCCGCCGATAACCCCGTCAACCAGAAGGCTTATTGCCCAGCCGCTCGCCCCAAAAGCCGAGAGAGCGGCGCCCGCCGCCCTTTGGAGCTTTTCAAAGGCGAGGTCAACGGCACCCTTGAGCACGGTTCCCGGAAAGCCGAACACCACGAGGAACATTATGAGCACCAGAAGAAGGCAGACCAGTACGGCAAAGCGGCTCTCCGTAAGAAAGCGGTCCAGCTTTTCGAGGACGCCCTTACCTTTTTCCTCAAAGGTAAAACAGCTCCTCGCAATTTCTTCGGCGGCCTTGTGCCGCTCCCGTTCCGGGAGCGGCGCGCCGGGCAAAAGCCCGGCGCCGCCGGCGGTCCGAAGGACCGCGGCGGCAAGGCCGCCTACTCCTTCGCCGCTCTTTGCGCTGATTAAAAAGGCGGGGAAGCCAAGCTCTTTTTCAAGAGCGGCGAGGTTTACGTCGCCGCCCATTTTTCTGAGTTCGTCGGCGAAATTCACCGCCAAAACCGCCGGAACGCCAAGGGAGCGAAGCTCCAAAGCAAGGTAAATTCCCGCTTCGGGCTTCGTTCCGTCGATGACGCAAATTACAGCCTTTGCGCATCTGCCGAGGAGAAAATCCCTCGTGACGCTCTCCTCAAGGCTGTACGGGGTGAGGGAGTACGCCCCCGGAAGATCAACGACCTCGTAATCCGGGTCGGCTTTGAGCCGCCCGATTTTCTTTTCGACCGTGACCCCCGCCCAGTTTCCGGTGGCGGCGCGGCTCCCGGTAATAAGATTGAAAAGCGTCGTTTTTCCGCAGTTCGGCGCCCCCGCAAGGGCAATAGTTTTCTCCATTTTCCTACCTCTTTAAAAAACGGTTTGTCTATATTTATATCGCCGTCTGGAAGAAAAAATGACAAAAGCGCGCCGCCGTTTTGCCCGAAGGCAGAGAGACCGCTTTAAATTTTTTCAGTTAAACCCTTGACAAATACCCCTTGGGGGTATATTATAAAAATACCCCCAAGGGGTATAAAATAATAAGAGGTAAATAAATGGACAATATAAAACATAGCTGCTGCGAAAAAAAGACTCTCCGCTCCGGGGAGGAGCAAAAGAAGCTCGTCAACCGCTTAAACCGCATCGAGGGGCAGATTCGGGGAATACGCAATATGGTCGAAAACGACGCCTACTGCAACGACATTCTGGTGCAGTGCGCGGCGGTGAACGCCGCAGTCAACGCCTTTAACCGGGAGCTCATCGCGAGCCATATGCGCGGCTGTGTCGCCCGGGACCTTCGGGAGGGCAAGGACGAGGTAATTGACGAGCTGGTTGAAACCCTGCAGAAACTGATGAAATAAGAGGACGGTCCATATGGAAAAATATACTGTTACGGGAATGAGCTGCGCCGCCTGCAGCGCGAGGGTCGAAAAAGCGGTCTCCGCGGTGCCCGGGGTGACTGCCTGTTCCGTGAACCTTTTGACAAATTCAATGACCGTCGAGGGGAGCGCCTCCCCGGCGGCAATAGTGGCGGCGGTTGAAAACGCCGGCTACGGCGCCGCGCCGGAAACGGCGGGCGCAAGGGAAAACGCCACAAAAGCCGCCGAAAAGGCGGCGGACAAGCTTAAAACAAGGCTTATCCTCTCGGTGATAATCCTCGTGCCGCTTATGTGGATTGCGATGGGTCATATGCTGGGCTTCCCGATTCCGGGCTTCCTTTCCGGCGGGGAGAACGCCCTCAATATGGCGCTGGCGCAGTTTATTCTTTCGGGCGCCATAATCGCAATCAACTATAAGTACTTCACGAACGGCTTTAAAAACCTTTTCCGCCTTGCGCCGAATATGGATTCCCTTATCGCCATCGGCGCCGGCGCTTCGTATATTTACGGAATTTACGTCACGGCGAAAATCGCTTCCGCCGTCTTTTCGGGCGAATTTCACCTTGCCCATGAGCTCGTGATGGGGCTCTATTTCGAGGGCGCGGGAATGATAGTGACCCTCATCGACGTGGGGAAATATCTCGAGGCGCGCTCGAAATCAAAAACCTCCGACGCCCTCTCGAAGCTCATTGATATGGCGCCGGAGACCGCCGCGGTTTTGCGGGACGGGGAGGAAAAGCTCGTCCCGGCGGCGGAGGTTAAAATAGGCGATACGGTGCTCGTCCGCCCGGGGCAGAAAATACCCGTTGACGGCGTTATTACCGAGGGAAGCGCCGCCGTTGACGAGTCCGCCCTGACGGGCGAAAGCATGCCGGCGGAAAAGACCGTCGGCGACAAGGTCTATTCCGCGACGATAAATAAGAGCGGCTTCATAAAATTTACCGCAGAGCGGGTCGGAAGCGACACCTCCTTCGCGAAAATAATCCGCCTTGTGGAGGAGGCTTCCTCCTCCAAAGCGCCCATAGCCCGCTTTGCGGACAAGGTTTCGGGAATTTTCGTTCCTACGGTCATTGGAATAGCGCTTTTGACCTTCGCCGTCTGGATGTTTTTGGGGGCGGAATTTTCCTTCGCGCTGACAAGCGCAATTTCCGTGCTCGTAATTTCCTGCCCCTGCGCCCTCGGGCTCGCGACGCCCGTGGCGATAATGGTCGGAACGGGAAAGGGCGCGGAAAACGGAATTTTGATAAAATCCGCCGAGGCTCTTGAGCACGCCGGAAATATAAACACCGTCGTCTTCGACAAGACCGGAACCTTGACCGAGGGCGTTCCTGAAATAAAGGCTGTCGCCCCGGGAAGCGGCGTTTCCGAAACGGAGCTCCTTTCCGTCGCTGCTTCCCTTGAGCACGGAAGCGAGCACCCCCTTGCCGCCGCCGTGCTCAAAAAGGCGGAGGAGCTGGGCGTAAAGCCAAAGGATACCGAAGAATTTTCCGCCCTTGCGGGGCGGGGCGTTGTCGGAAAGCTTGACGGAAAGGAATACTGCGTCGGGAACCGCCGCCTTATGGAATCAATCGGCGCCGACCTTTCCGAATTTGCCGCCTTTGAGCATGAAACGGCGAAGCTCGGAAGAACGCCCCTTTACGTTTCCGAAGGAAACCGCCCCTTGGGCGTTCTTGCGGCGGCGGACACCGTCCGGGAAAGCTCAAAAGCGGCGGTGGAAGCGCTCAATAAAATGGGGGTCGAAACGGTGATGCTCACCGGCGACACCAAGGCCGCCGCGAACGCAGTAAAAGACGAGCTCGGCATCAAAACCGCTGTGGCGGAGGTCCTTCCGGAGGACAAGGAAAAGGAAATCGAGGAGCTTTCCGCAAGCGGAAAGCGGGTCGCAATGGTCGGGGACGGCGTCAACGACGCCCCCGCCCACGCGAGGGCGGACGTCG
>JAEDJF010000049.1 GCA_016296485.1 Oscillospiraceae bacterium | reverse complement strand
CGGGCTTTTTTGAGACCGTATTTTTTACGCTCTTTCATTCTCGGGTCACGAGTGAGAAGACCTGCTTTTTTAAGTACAGGGCGGAGCTCCTCGTTGTACTGGAGAAGAGCGCGGGAGATGCCGTGACGGATGGCGCCGGCCTGACCGGTTACGCCGCCGCCGGTGACGGTGCAGACGATGTCGAAAGCGCCGGTGGTCTCAGTGAGCTCAAGGGGCTGACGAACGATGAGTTTAAGGGTGTCAAGACCGAAATATTCTTCGATGTCGCGGCCGTTGATGGTGATTGCGCCGGTTCCGTTCGGATATACGCGGACGCGGGAAACAGAGCTTTTTCTTCTACCGGTACCGTAGAAGTAAGGGTTGGAATCATACATGGTTTACGTCCTCCTTCCGAATCAGCGTACCCAGGCTTCGGGAGCCTGAGCCTGGTGTTTGTGGTTTGCGCCAACATAGATGTGGCAGCGGGTAAGGCTCTTTGCGCCGACGCTGTTTGCGGGGAGCATGCCTTTGACGGCGAGCTTCATTGCAAGAGCGGGGTTTTTAGCCATAAGGGTTTTGTAGTTGATCTCTTTGAGATGACCTACGTAACCGGTGTGATGACGGTACATCTTCTGGATGAGTTTGTTGCCGGTAAGGACTGCTTTCTCAGCGTTTACGATTACGACGTAGTCGCCGCAGTCAGCGTGAGGAGCAAAATCAACTTTATGTTTGCCGCGAAGAAGGGTTGCGGCGGTGGCAGCAGTGCGACCGAGGGGTTTGCCTGCTGCGTCAAGAACATACCATTTACGCTCAATAGTAGCAGCGTTAGGCATAGTAGTGGACATAGCTTTTACCTCCGTTATATTTCCTTTGTTTTTCTTTCTTTATGAAAGCGACAGCAATTATTATAACTAAAGAAAATCCCCATGTCAACAGATTTTTGAAGAAAATTTAATTTGCAAATGAAATGCTTCGTTTTTCGCTCGTTTGCTTCGATTTGCTCCGTTTTTCTCGTTTCCTATTTTCGCTTTTGGGCGTTTTCAAAAACCCGGCAGAGCCGCCGGGAAAAGAAAACTTTGGTTTTCGGCGTTCATATTTCATACTTTTTAGCCGTATCATATATATTATTTCGGTTAATTTGTCAAGAATGTCGATTGTAAAATCTATGTAAAGATGATATAATTACTTTTTAAGCAAAGGGTATTATTTCAGAAAGGCTGAAAAACTTTTTTGTTACCATGAAGAATAAAATCGCTAAAAATAGCACCATTTGGATCTTTGTGGCTGTTTGCTGGATAGCGTACAGCTTTTCATACATAGGACGGCTCAATTTCTCCGCCTCAATGGCGGATATGACCTCCTCCGGGGTGCTCCTTGCGTCCCAGGCGGGAACCATCACCACCGGATTTTTTATCTGCTACGGCGGCGGTCAGTTCCTCAGCGGTCTTCTGGGGGACAAAATGTCCCCACGCTGGCTCGTTTTTACGGGTCTTGCCTGTTCGGGGCTTGTGAACCTCGGGATAGCCTTCGCGCCGCCTTTCTGGCTGATGACGGTGCTTTGGAGCTTCAACGGCTTCGCCCAGGCTTTTCTCTGGGCTCCAATCTGCAAGATAGTCGCCGACCGCGTTCCGAGCGCGAAGCGCCAGAAAGCCTGCACCGTGATGGCGACGACCCTCGCCGCCGGAACGCTTTTCGCCTATATTCTCTCCGCCGTGCTGATAAGCCTTTACGGCTGGACCGCCTCGTTCATCTGCGGAATGGCGGCGACGCTCTTCGCGGCGGCGGTCTGGATAGTTGTAACGACGAAGATTGAGCACGACGCAGACAAAAACGGCGTCGCGGAGGAGGGCTTCGCCCTCGCCGCCGACGACGGCGAGGAGGTTCCCCACGACGAAGTCCCGTCGAACCTTCTTAAACTTTTCGCCGTCTCCGGTCTTGCGGTGCTCGCCCTCGCCGGCGGAGTGCAGGGCGTGCTCAAGGACTGTATGTCCACCTGGGTACCGACCTTCATAACCGATATGTTCGATATGGGCGCCGTTATCTCGATTCTCACCGGCGCTGTCCTTCCGATAGTGGGCTTTTTCGGTCCTTACCTTGCCAACAGGCTCATCGTAAAAACCCGTGACGAGCTTTACTCCCTTTTCATTCTGTTTATGATTTCCGTCGGGAGCCTTTCGGTGCTCACGCTTTTCGGAAAGTTCTCAATCGTAGTCTCGATAATCTCCCTGGCGGTGACCTATGCCTGCTCCCTCGGGCAGCATATGATAATTATCGGCAATATCCCGATGTATTTTTATAAGGTCGGAAAGGTCTCGACCGTAACCGGAACCTTAAACTCCATCTCCTACGTAAGCATAGCCACGGTGAACTGGCTCACGGGCGTCCTCGTTGAAAAGACCGGATGGGGCGTCGTAATGGTGCTCTGGCTGGTGCTTGCCGCCTTCGCGGCGGCGGCGACTATCGTCGCGAAACGCCGCTGGAACAAATTCAGAAGAAACCTCTTCTGAAATACTTTCGCATTTATATGCGGCTTCTTCCCGGAAAAAGCCGCATATTTTTGTATAATCAAAACTTTTTGAAATTTGGTGTTGACAGAAAGCGAAATTTATGGTATCCTAACTTTTGCGGTGAAAAACCGTTATGCGTTGTTAGCTCAGTTGGATAGAGTGACTGGCTACGAACCAGTAGGCCGAGGGTTCGAGTCCCCCACAGCGCACCAATAAAAAGCTCTCCTTTCGGAGAGCTTTTTTTGTTTTTTAAACATAGTCTGCGGGCGGGTAATACCCGCCCGCCGAACGAAGCGGACGCCCCGATGCCGGGGCGTCCGCTTATTTTCCGAGTATTTCCGCCGTTTTGAGCACGAGGACCTGGGTTTTGGCGTCCGGTACGGCGCCTTTGAGCACCGCTTCCCGGGCTTCCCGAAGGGGCATTTTCACGACGTCGAGAAATTCGTCGCTGTCGAGATTTTGACCGACGTCGGAGAGCTCCTCCGCGAGGAAGAGCCAGATTACCTCGTCGCAAAAGCCCGGGGAGGAGAGAAGGGGACCGAGCTCGGTCCATTTTTTTGCGGCTACGCCGCACTCCTCCGCAAGTTCCCGCTTCGCGCAGGCGAGGGGCGCTTCGCCGGGGTCGATTTTTCCTGCGGGCGCTTCAAAAAGAACGCGCCCGACGGGGTAGCGAAACTGCTTCACGAAGAAAGCCCGCCCCTCGCCGTCAACGGCGAGCACCGCCGAAGCGCCCTGGTGGCGCACCACCTCCCGGGTGGCGGCGCTTCCGTCCTCCAAAAGCGCCTTATCCCGGAGAACTTTAATTATTTTTCCGTCATAGACGGTTTCCGAATCAAGAGTTTTTTCAAAATGCTGCACCGATTTCGCCCTCCCGAAGCCTAATTTTCTCTATTCTAACATATATTATCCCGGAAATGAATAGTTGGGGAGAAGAAATTATGGATTTTTGCAAGCTGCCGACGGCGGCAAACCTTGAAAATTATATACGGGAGCTGCTCCGTGCTCATCCGCAGGCGAGGACTTTCTGCATCGGGAAAAGCGTGCTCGGGCGGAAAATTCCCGTGCTCACCCTCGGAAACACCTGCGGCTGCGCCCTCTTCGTGGGCGCAACCCACGGCAGCGAGTGGCTCACTTCGCTCCTTTTGCTCCGTTTTTTTGACGAGGTTTGCGCGGCTTTTGAGCAGGGAAAGAGCCTTTGCGGCGTTAACGTCGGAAGGGCGGTTTTTAAAAGAGGAATAGCGGTAATACCCGTGCTCAACCCGGACGGAGTCGAAATAAACCTTCGGGGCGCCCCGGGGGCGCTTTCTGCCGAAAAGCGTGTTTCGCGCCTTTCCGGGGGCGATTTTTCCCATTGGAACGCCAACGCCCGGGGCGTTGACCTAAACCATAATTTCGCCGCCGGCTGGGAAACGCTCCAAAAGCTTGAGCACGAGGCGGGAATCTACGGTCCCGCCCCGGGAAAATACGGCGGACCGCGCCCCTTTTCCGAGCCGGAAACGAGGGCTGTCTGCGGCTTTTGCAGCACCTTTAACGTGCGCCGGCTCTACTCCTTCCATTCCCAGGGGGAGGAAATCTACTGGTACTACGGACCGGAAACGCCCCTTCTGAGCCGAGAGATAGGCGAGCGCCTTGCGGAAGCTTCGAGCTACAAGATGATTTTGCCCGAGAGCACCGCTTCCCACGGCGGCTTAAAGGACTGGTACATAAAAAATTTTCGCCGCCCGGGCTTCACCATTGAAATAGGGAAGGGGGAGAACCCCCTTCCCCTCGAAGATTTGGACGGAATTTACGAAAAGATAGAGAAAATGCTGGCGGAAACGCTGGCGCTGTGACGCCGCGAAGTTTTATTTCGGCGACTTTGGAGAAACGTTTCGCCGGTCGCCTGACTTCGGAGCCTCCCCGAAATGTGAAGGCATACGGCGGGTCAAGATCCTCTTGGCGCAAAGGGCTCTTTTCCTATTATAAGGCGAATGCCTCAGAAATTTTTGGGCACCGCAAGAGAGACGTTTGTAGGAGCAAACGCAAGGAGGTGATTCCCGTTTTCTCTGGCGGCTACCCCCGTCTCTTTCCGCAGAAAGAGATGGGGGTAATATAACAAAAACTAAAACGTTTCCACCCTTCCACCGCTAACGCGGTCCCCCTCCCCTGATA
Source organism: Oscillospiraceae bacterium (assembly GCA_016296485.1). Taxonomy (GTDB): domain Bacteria; phylum Bacillota; class Clostridia; order Oscillospirales; family Ruminococcaceae; genus UMGS1668. The sequence goes on along the minus strand of JAEDJF010000049.1, from coordinate 5,510 downwards.
GGGGAGGCTTTTCGGCGGGGTCAAGACCCCGCCCTACCGTAAAACGGTGCGATGCGTTCGCTGGGCGGAAAAACCTCATCCGTCGCCTAACGGCGACACCTTCCCCTCAAGGGGAAGGCAAGCGGGCGGATAATATCCGCCGGCGCGCAAAAAAACGGGGCTACGCTCCGCTTTTTTCCTTTATTTTTATTACTCCAGCTCGAAAGCGCCGGTATAGAGCTGATAATAGCGACCCTTTTCGGCGATGAGCTTGTCGTGGCTTCCGCGCTCGATAATGCGTCCGTGGTCAAGGACCATTATCACGTCGGAGTTCTGGACCGTCGAAAGACGGTGGGCGATTACGAATACCGTCCGCCCGTACATAAGGGCGTCCATGCCGTTTTGAACGATGGCTTCGGTTCTCGTGTCGATAGAGGAGGTGGCTTCGTCAAGAATCATTACCGGCGGGTCCGCGACGGCGGCTCTCGCTATGGAAATGAGCTGGCGCTGACCCTGGGAAAGACCGCTGCCGTCGCCCTCAAGCACAGTGTTGTAGCCGTTGGGGAGCATACGGATAAAGCCGTCCGCGTTGGCGAGCTGCGCCGCGGCGATACATTCCTCGTCCGTTGCGCCGGGGCGCCCGTAGCGGAGGTTTTCCATAACCGTTCCGGTAAAGAGGTTTACGTCCTGAAGAACGACGCCCATGGAGCGGCGAAGGTCCACCTTGTTGATGTCCCGGATATTGATGCCGTCGTAGGTGATTACGCCGTTTTCAATATCGTAGAAGTGGTTGATAAGGTTTGTGATGGTGGTTTTGCCTGCGCCGGTGGCGCCGACGAGGGCAACCTTCTGTCCCGGCTCGGCGTAGAAGGTCACGTCGTGGAGGACCCGCTTGCCCTCCTCGTAGGAGAAGTCCACGTGCTCAAGGTGAACCTCGCCCTTGAGCTCCCGGTACTCGAAGGAGCCGTCCTCCTTCGGGATTTTCCATGCCCAGCGCTCGGTGCGCTCCTCGGTCTCCTCGATGATGCCGTTTTTCTCAGTGGCGTTCACAAGGGTGACCTTGCCGTTGTTTTCCTCAATGGGCTCGTCGATGAGCTCAAAAATGCGCTTCGCGCCGGAAACTGCCATAATCACCGAGTTTATCTGGTTGGAAACCTGACCGATTGGCTGACAGAAGCTTCTTGAAAGCTGGAGAAAGGAGGCAATGGTGCCGAGGGTCAGGGTCGAAACGCCCGTGAGGCTCACGTTCGTGACGCCGCCGAGAGCGAGATAGCCGCCGGCGATGGCGATAATGACGTAGAGGAAGTAGCCGAGACCGTTCATAAGGGGCATCAGCGTGTTGGCGAGCTTGTTGGCGTTGGTGGCGTTTTCGCAAAGCTCGCCGTTTCGCTCGTCAAAGGCTTCCTTCGCCTTTTCCTCGTGGTTAAAGACCTTTACGACCTTCTGACCGTTTATCATCTCTTCGATGTAGCCGTTGACGTTTGCGATGGAGCGCTGGGACTTCATAAAGTAACCGCCGGATTTGGAGGTTATTTTCCCGAGGAGTTTTAGCATAAAGAAGGTGAAAACGACGACGATGAGCGTGAGCCAGACGCTCTGCATCAGCATCGCGATAAACACGGCGGTGAGGGTGAGAAGGGACTGGATAACCTGCGGAATGCTCTGGGAGAGCATCTGGCGGAGGGTGTCCGCGTCGTTGGTGTAGTAGCTCATCACGTCGCCGTGGGAGTGGGTGTCAAAATACTTGATGGGGAGCTTCTGCATATGGCGGAACATACTGTCGCGGATGTCCCGGAGTATGTTGTGGGTGACCGTCGCCATGGTGCGGTTATAGAAAAGGGTGGAGAGAATACCCGTGAGATAGAGCGCCGCCATTCCCGCAAGGGCGCCGATGAGCGCAGAGAAATCCGGGTTCGAAACGCCGATGAGCGGGGCGATATAGTCGTCGATGAGGGATTTTATGAAAACGGAGGACGAGACGCTGGCGACGGTGCTGAGGACGATACAGACAAAAACGAAAACCATTTTCCATCTGTACTGTTTGAAATAGGAGAGAAGGCGTTTTACCGTCGCTTTATCGACGTTTTTGACCGGTTGACCGCCTTTTTTGCCTTTGATATTCTTATCAGTCATCGGACATACCTCCTTTCTGGGATTCATAGACCTCGCGGTAGATGTCGCTCGAGGCGAGGAGCTCCTCGTGGGTTCCGACGGCGACAATTCTGCCCTCGTCGAGGACGATTATTTTGTCCGCGTCCTTGACGGAGGAGATGCGCTGGGCGATTATAATCTTGGTGGTGTCGGGAATTTCCTCGGCGAAAGCCTTGCGGATAAGAGCGTCGGTCTTGGTGTCAACGGCGCTGGTGGAGTCGTCGAGGATAAGAACCTTCGGCTTTTTAAGGAGGGCTCTCGCGATGCAAAGACGCTGTTTCTGTCCGCCGGACACGTTGGAGCCGCCCTGCTCGATGAAGGTGTCGTAGCCCTCGGGCATCTCGTCTATGAAGCCCGCCGCCTGGGCAAGCTCGCAGGCGTGCTTGATTTCTTCGTCGGTGGCGTTTTCGTTGCCCCAAAGGAGGTTTTCACGGACAGTTCCGGAAAAGAGCACGTTCTTCTGGAGCACCATTGCGACGCTGTCCCGGAGGGTTTCGATGTCGTACTCCCGGACGTCCCGTCCGCCGACCTTTACGCAGCCCTCGCTGACGTCGTAAAGGCGGGGAATCATCTGTACGAAGGTGGATTTGGAGGAGCCGGTGCCGCCGATGATGCCGACGGTCTCGCCGGATTTAATATCGACGCAGACGTCGTCAAGGCAGTTTTTGTCAGCCTGTTTGGAGTAGCGGAAGGAGACGTGGTCGAAAGAAACGCTTCCGTCGGAAACCTCGTAAACCGGGTTTTCGCCGTTCGCAAGGTCGCTCTTTTCTTCGAGCACCTCGCAGATACGCCCGGCGCTCTCCTTGGAAATGATAATCATTACGAATACCATTGAGAACATCATTACGCTCATAAGTATCTGCATCGCGTAGGTGATAAGGCTCATGAGCATACCGGTTGAAAGCCCCGCCGCCGGGTCGCCGCCGGAGGCGATGATGGCTTTCGCGCCGAGCCAGGAGATGAGCAGCATACAGCCGTAGGAGCAGCCCTGCATCAGAGGAGCGTTCCAGGCAAGGTTCTTTTCAACTCTGACGTAGTCCCGGCGAATATCCTCGGAGGTGGAAGAAAACTTTTCGGTCTCGTGGTCCTCGCGGATAAAGGATTTCACAACGCGGATTCCCCGAAGGTTCTCCTGAACCGTAAGGTTGAGGCGGTCGTAGGTTTTAAAGACCCGTTTGAAAATCGGGAAGGATTTTTTTACGATGAAGCTGAGCCCTATGGCGAGAATGGGAAGGCAGAGAAGGAAAATCGCCGCCAGCTTCGGATAGATTCGGAACGCGAAGACCGTTGAGAAAATCATCAGGAGCGGGGAGCGGAACGCCGTTCTTACGAGCATAAGGTATGCGTTCTGGACGTTGCTGACGTCCGTGGTCATTCGGGTTATGAGGCTCGAGGTGGAAAATTTATCAATGTTTGAAAAAGAGAAATTCTGGACATTATAATACATATCGTGGCGAAGATTTTTCGCGAAACCGCAGGCAGCCGTCGAGGCGTATCTTCCGGCGAGGTTGCCGAAAAGAATTACGAGGGCGGCGTAAATAATGAGGGCAATTCCGCTTTTTGTGACCGCCGCCATATCGCCGGCGTTGATGCCGAGGTCGATCATATCGGCCATCTCAAAAGGGATGAGCACCTCCATCACTACCTCCAGCGACACAAAGAACGCCGAAAGAAAGGAGGGGAGCTTGTATTCCCTTACGGATTTTGCAAGGCGTTTTATCATACTGTTTCCTCCGTGTTTGTTTCAAGATTTGCCATTAGTCTTTGAATATAGCTGTGGAGGGTGTTCAGCTCCTCCTCGCTGAAGCCCTTGACGAGCTTTGCTTCGAGCTCCTCCCGTCCGGTCTTCATAAGCGCCAGTATGTCTTCGGACTTTTTGGTGAGCACGAGCTTTTTGAGTCTCGCGTCATAGTCCACTTTTTGCCGCTCAATGAAGCCGTTTTTTTCGAGGAGGTCGATATTTTTTGAGGCGGTGGAGCGGGTTATTCCGAACTCACGCTCAAGGTCGCGCTGGAAAACGTCCCGGTCGAGGTGGTCGCCGATATAGGCTATCACCCAGCCGTTGGAGCTTGTCATTCGATCGATTTCCTTATGCCTTCCGGTACTGAAAACGCTGCGCGATATCTTTCGGGAAAGGCACCTTATTTCTCCGCCGATGTTACTGTCTTTCGTGGAGCTTCCCTCCTTTTTGCAGGTAATTAAATTGTTTGATATTCAACAACTTTGCGCTTTCATATTATACTGCGGATTTTTTTAATTGCAATAGACTTAACACAAAATTCACAGAATGATAAAATTCTATTGCTTTTGTCCCGTTTTTGTAGTATCCTAAAATCAGAAAATTATCGGAGGCTGAAAAATGCGTACTGAGGTTAACTATAACGGAAAAAAATACAATATGATTGAGGACGGCGCCTATAAGGACGACAACGGCTACTATATCGTCCACGTTTACGACCCCCTCGAAAAGCCCGATCCCTACGGCTGGCAGAACAGCTTCTACGTAAGAAGCACCGACCCTGAATGCAAAAACATCATCGAAGTGCGCCCCTGGTGCCCTTACAGCAAAACCGAGGGCTTCCTTTAATAAGGAAAATATGAAAAAAGCGAAATCTCCCGCCCAGAGGGCGGGAGATTTTTTGCGCGCCCCGGGAAAGGGCGCGCGGGGGCTAAAAATCTTATAATTGAGTAAGAGCTCTTTGCGGCTTCGCCGCAAAGAGCTCTTCTTTTTCTCAAAAACCGCATAAATAAGCCGTTTTCCGGATTGGCAGCTGTGAAATAATATATTTTATAGTATAATACTATAAAATATAGATGCTATTCTTCCATCTGTTTTCCCAGGAAACTGGCGGCGGCGGCGACGAGTTTGTTGTCCGCTTCGGTGGCTCTTGTCCGTCCCTCGGAGCAAAGATAGACGACGCTTCCGCAGACGTCGCCGGCGGCAACGATGGAAGCCGCCGCAAGGGCGGATTTGTCGATTCCCTCAACGGGGAAGAGGAGCTGTTCGCCCTCGCCGCCGCGACTGTAAACCGCCCGGCGGTCCATAAGGTCCTCCAGCGCCGGAGAGACACGCCTCTCCAGAAGCTCCTTTTTCGGGAGCCCCGCGGCGGTTATCACGTGGTCCCGGTCGCAAACGACCACCGGGCTTCCGCCCACCTTAAAAAGAACTTCTGCGTATTGCCCGGCGAACTCGGACAGCTCGCCGATGGGCGAATATTTTTTAAAAATAACCTCTCCGTCGTTGTCCGTGAAAATTTCCAAAGGGTCGCCCTCGCGGATACGCATCGTGCGGCGGATCTCCTTCGGAATCACGACCCGCCCGAGGTCGTCAATCCTCCGGACGATACCGGTTGCTTTCATATATAAAACCTCCTGCTAAA
>JAEDJF010000048.1 GCA_016296485.1 Oscillospiraceae bacterium | reverse complement strand
ATCTATATGACCCAGGACCTTACGGACTGATTCCAAAGCGAAAGGCGCCCCGCATTGCGGGGCGCCTTTTTTCGGATATTTCCGTATATTGTGCTCTTCGCGTTTTGCAGTACAATAGTACCTATATTCTGTCTTTATAAAGGCGCAAATGCTTTAAAAACAACCCATTTTCCCTTTTTCAACCTCCGGTTGAGAGAAAAAACCGAAAAAGCGGAGGAAAGTTGCCGTTTGGTTGAGCCAAAAAGTGGCTTTTTCAACCTTTGGTTCGTTCATTTTTGAGGCTGCGAATGGTAGACTTGAGGCATCAAACGAAAGGAGCTTTACTGAAATGGAATCCACACTTGGAAAAAGAATATCAGAACAGCGAAAAAAACTCAGCCTTACCCAAGAGGAGCTCGCCGAAAAGCTCGGCGTCTCCGCCCAGGCGGTGAGCAAATGGGAAAACGACGTCTCCTGCCCCGATATACTCCTTCTTCCTGAAATTGCGAAGCTTTTCGGCGTAACGGTTGACGCCCTTCTCTCCGGCAAAGCGGAGCCCGAGATAATATACGTCCCGGAGGAAGAGCGCAAGGACATAAACGATATGATGCTCAAAATTATCTGCGACACACACGAAGGGGACAAGGTGCGCGTCAATCTTCCGATGGGGCTTGTCAAGGTTTTCCTCGACAGCGGTATGGACATATCCGAATTTACCGGCAACGAGTCTATAAAAAACATCGACCTCAACAAGGTGATGGAGCTCGTCGAAAAGGGCGCCATGGGAAATATCGTAGAAGTCAGCACCCACGACGGCGATACCGTCAACATCTTCGTGGAGTGAGCTATGAAAATAAGGATAAAATCCGCCGAAAACAAACTGCGCCTTTTCTTTATCTTTCCGAGCTGTCTGATATTTAACCGCTTCGTCGCCCCGCTCGTCGCCCGTAAAATAAACGACGAGCTTTCAAAACGGGGCGGCTGTAACGTTAGCGCCGAAACCGTTCTTGAGCTTGGGCGCTACATTAGCAGATTCAAAGCGAGCCACCCGGACTGGTGCCTTGTAAATGTCGAAAGCGCATCCGGCGATTTGGTGAAAATCAAATTTTAAAAAAGGAGTTCCCTTGCGGGAACTCCTTTTTTTAGATTCTTTTTTCGAGCCAGCCGAGGATATAATCATATACCTCCTGTTTTTCCCGCTCGTTGAGTATCTCGTGCCTAAGACCGGGATAGAGCTTCAGCGAAAGGTCGGAAATCCCGGCCTTCTTAAAGGTTTCATAGGCGGCTTTTACGCCCTTGCCCATATCGCCCACCGGGTCCTTGTCGCCGGAAATGAAGAGCACCGGCTTCGCTTTATCCATTTTGTTTACGTTTTCCTGTTTCCTTATGAACGAAAGCCCCCCGAGCATATCCCGGAAAAGCCCCACGGTAGCGTCGCCGCCGCAAAGGGGATCGGCAATATACCTGTCGACGTTCTCCTCGTTTACGGAGAGCCAGTCGAAATTCGTTCTTGCCGGAGCGAAGGACTTATTATATGAGCCGAAGGCAAGGTTCGTCACCATGTCGCTGGTCTTGTCGTAGCCGCCCTTGCCGCCGACCATTTTCGCCACGAGCTTTCCGCCGGCGATAAGGAGCGGGCTCTGCTGCCCGGTTCCCATGATTATCGCGCCGGAAACCTCCCCCGGGTAGCGGATAAGGTAGGTTCTCGTAATAAAGGAGCCCATGCTGTGACCCATTATGAAATAGGGAACGCCGGGGAATTTTTCGCCGCCCATGAGGCGGAGCTTATGGACGTCGTCAACGACGTTTTTCCAGCCGTCCTCCTCGCCGAAATAAATCATCGGCGCTCCCTCGGCGACGGATTTTCCGTGACCCAGGTGGTCGTGACCGATGACGGCGAAGCCGTGCTCGTTAAGAAATTCCGCAAAGGGGGCGTAGCGCCCGACGTACTCCGATATTCCGTGGACGATTTGCAAAACCGCCTTTATCTCCCCCTCCGGGAGCCATTCCTCGGCGTGGATGCTCGTCTTTCCGTCGGAGGACGGAAAGTAAAATTCGCTGTGCTTTGTCATTGTGATTTTTTCACCTTCCTTTAACATACTTCACAATAATTATTGAAACCGTGGGCTTTTTTTGCTATATTTATATTATCACAATTTAGCGGCAAAAGATAGGGGGTTTTTCATTTTGAACAAATATGTTCTTGCTCTTGACCAGGGAACCACCAGTTCCCGCGCCATTGTCTTCGATAAAAGCGGCGAAATCGTCTCCGTCGGGCAGTATCCTTACGAACAGATATATCCCCAGCCCGGCTGGGTCGAGCACGACCCGGAGGCAATCTGGGAGACGGAACGAATGGCCGCCGCGGAAGCTGTTGGCTTCGCCAACGTTCCCATTTCCGCCGTCGGCATCACAAACCAGCGCGAAACCACGATAATCTGGGAAAAAGAGACGGGACGCCCCATCTATAACGCCATAGTCTGGCAGTGCCGGAGGACCGCCGACCTCTGCGACGGGCTGGATGAAAAGGGCTTCGGCGAAATGATAACCGCCAAAACCGGGCTCAAGCTCGACGCCTATTTTTCCGGGACGAAAATACGATGGATTCTCGACCGGGTACCCGGGGCGCAGGAGAGAGCCGAGCGGGGCGAGCTTCTTTTCGGAACGGTCGAAACCTGGCTCATCTGGAAGCTCACCGGTGGGAAGTCCCACGTGACGGACTATTCCAACGCCTGCCGCACCATGCTTTTCAATATACATACTCTTGAATGGGACAAAGAGCTTTGCGAGATGCTCAATATACCTATGGCGATGCTCCCGACGCCCGTTGAGAACTCCGCCCTTTACGGCGAAGTTACCGAGGGGATTCCCGGGCTTGAAAGCCTTGCGGGTGTTCCTGTCTGCGGCTCCGCCGGCGACCAGCAGGCGGCTCTTTTCGGGCAGGCCTGCTTCAAGCCCGGCGACGCCAAGAACACCTACGGCACCGGCTGTTTCACCCTTATGAACGTGGGCGAATTCCCGGCGCGCTCCGCCTCCGGGCTTGTGACGACCATCGCCTGGAGCATCGGCGGCAAGGTGACCTATGCCCTTGAGGGCAGCGTTTTTAACGGTGGTTCCACCATTCAGTGGCTCCGGGACGGGCTCGGAATAATCGGCTCCGCTCCGGAAGTTAACCCCCTTGCGGAATCCGTTCCGGATTCCGGCGGCGTTATTCTCGTACCGGCGTTCACCGGTCTCGGCGCGCCCTACTGGGATATGTACGCCCGCGGCGCAATTCTCGGAATCACCCGGGGCACCACCAAAGCGCATATCGCAAGAGCCGCCCTTGAGGGAATCGCCTACCAGGTAACGGACCTTATGAACGCCATGAGGAAGGATTCCGGGCGGGAGATTTCCGTCCTCCACGTTGACGGCGGCGCCTCCGTCAGCAACATTATGATGCAGATTCAGTCAGACCTTCTCCGAATCCCGGTGGAGCGCCCGAAGGTCGTCGAGACCACCGCCTTCGGCGCCGCAGCCCTTGCGGGGCTTTACGCCGGGGTCTGGGAGAGCCTTGACGAAATCGCGGCGGCGCACCGCTGCGACCGGGTTTTCACCCCCGAGCGCCCTGCGGAGGACTGCGAAAGGGACTACCGGAACTGGAAACGGGCGGTGGAGCGCGCTCAAAACTGGGCGGAAAAATAATTCGGCGCGGACGGATTTTAATAATTTGTAAATTTCCAATTTTTTCGTTGACTTTGGGCGAAAAAGCGAATATAATACATTACAACATATTTTCCAAAATGAAAAGGGAGTAGTTCAGCCACGCCGTCAACAGACCCGTTGCGTTTTGAAAAAACGCTTCTGGCGGCGCGGACCGCAAAACGGTAACCAGACTTTTCAGACAGTTTTTCCAAAGCTGCCTGAAAAGTCTTTTTTATTTTCAAAAAGGAGAGAATAGTCTTGGAAGAACAACAAAAAAAGATTTGGACAGAAAGCAAAGCCGAAGCCCTCGGGCGTTTCGGCTCATCGGAGGAGGGGCTTTCCGCCGGGGAAGCCGCAAAGCGGCTTCGTGAGCACGGCGCGAACCAGCTCACCGAAGAAAAGAAGAAAAGCCTTTTCCTCGTTTTCCTTGAGCAGTTCAAGGACCTTCTTGTAATAATACTTTGTATCGCCGCAATCGTTTCCTTCATCTCCGGCGACCGGGAGAGCACGATAGTTATTTTCGCCGTGCTCGTGCTCAACGCCCTGCTCGGGACGGTTCAGTACGCGAAGGCGGAAAAATCCCTCGCGAGCCTTAAAGCAATGTCCTCGCCCATCACGAAGGTTCTTCGGGACGGGACAAGGCTCGAAATTCCCTCCGCCGAGGTTGTTCCCGGGGACGTGATTTTGCTCGAAGCCGGGGACCTTGTTCCTGCGGACGGGCGCATTATCGAAAACTTCGCCCTTAAAGTTGACGAATCCGCCCTTACGGGCGAATCCCTCGGCGTTGACAAGACCGACGGAGAAATCGAGGGCGACGCCGCCCTCGGCGACCGGAAAAACATGGTTTTTTCCGGCTCACTCGTTACATACGGACGGGCAAACGTCCTCGTCACCGAAACGGGTATGGCTACCGAAATCGGAAAAATCGCCACCCTTATGAACAGCACAAAACAGCGCAAAACTCCGCTCCAGGTGAGTCTTGACAATTTTTCAAAGAAGCTCGCCGTGGGCATTCTCGCCATCTGCGTCCTTGTTTTTGCCCTCTCGGTCTGGAGGAGCGGAATGGGCTACCTTGACGCGATGATGTTCGCCATCGCCCTTGCGGTGGCGGCCATTCCCGAAGCGCTCAGCTCCATTGTCACCATAGTTCTCGCCATGGGAACGCAGAAAATGGCGAAGCAAAAGGCGATTATCAAGGACCTCAAAGCCGTCGAAAGCCTCGGGTGCGTGTCCGTAATCTGCTCCGACAAAACCGGAACCCTTACCCAGAACCGCATGACCGTCCAGAAATTTTTCACCGACGGCAAAATTATCGACGCTAAGGACTTTGACCTTTCCGCAGAAAACCTCCGCTTCCTTTTAAAAATAGCCCTTCTCAACAGCGACGCCACCACCGACGCCGAGACCGGCGCGCCCATCGGCGACCCGACGGAGGTCGCCCTCATCCGCATCGGCGACGAGCTCGGTATCGACGAAAGCGAATACCGGCGGCTCTATCCCCGAATCGCCGAACTCGCCTTCGACTCCGACCGGAAGCTTATGAGCACCCTTTGCTCCTTTGACGGCGTTCCGACCCTTATGACGAAGGGCGCCATCGACGTGATGCTCGACCGCTCGAGCCGTATTCTCACCTACGGCGGCGTCGTTCCCCTTGACGGGGAGACCCGCCGGGAGATTGAGAAAACCAACGAGGAATTTTCTAACCTTGGGCTCCGGGTTCTTGCCTTCGGCTACCGGGAGCTTCCCGAAGTTCCCAAAAACCTCGACCTCAGCTTTGAAAACGGCCTTGTTTTCGTTGGGCTCTGTGCGATGATGGATCCGCCCCGCCCCGAATCGGTCAAAGCCGTAGCAGACGCCGCCCGGGCGGGAATCCGCACCGTTATGATAACCGGCGACCACAAGGTCACCGCCACCGCCATTGCAAGGCAAATCGGCATTTTCAAAGACGGCGACGTCGCTCTGAGCGGCTCGGAGCTTGAAAATATGAGCGAGAGCGAGCTCGACGAAATCCTTCCCAAGGTTTCGGTCTATGCCCGGGTCTCGCCTGAGCACAAAATAAGAATCGTAAGCGCCTGGCAAAGAAGAGGTTCCATAGTTTCCATGACCGGCGACGGCGTCAACGACGCCCCGGCGCTCAAAAAGGCGGACATCGGCGTCGCCATGGGCATTACGGGAACGGAGGTCAGCAAGGACGCCGCCTCGATGATACTTGCGGACGACAACTTCGCGACCATTGTTAAAGCCGTCGTAAACGGCAGAGCCGTTTACACCAACATTAAAAACTCCATCGGCTTTCTTCTCTCCGGCAACGCCGCCGGAATCCTCTCGGTGCTCTATGCGGCGCTGGCGGGGCTTGCCGCGCCTTTCGCGGCGGTACACCTTCTCTTTATTAACCTTGTGACCGACTCCCTCCCGGCGATTGCCCTCGGCATGGAGCCCGCAAGGGACGGGCTTCTTGACCAGAAGCCGAGGGACCCCTCCCGCTCCATTCTCGATAAGGAGCTCTTCACCAAAATCGCGGTGCAGGGCGGGCTTATTGCCGTGGCGACCATGACCGCCTATTATATCGGGCTCGGGAGCGGCGGAGCCGTCGCGATGACCATGGCTTTTGCCACCCTCACCCTTGCAAGGCTCTTCCACGGCTTCAACTGCCGGGGCGAAAATTCCCTTTTCCGCCTTGGTTTCAATGGCAACCCCTACCTTGCCGGGGCTTTCCTTGCGGGAGTCTTGCTCCTCGGAGCGGTGCTTTTCGTTCCGGGGCTCAGCGGATTTTTCCTCGTCGCTCCCCTTTCCGGAAGCCAAGTCGCAAGCATAATTCTTCTTGCGGCGGCACCAACAGTTTTGATTCAGCTCTCAAGGCTCATCAAAGGCAAATAAGCGCAGAAAAGCGCCCCTCCTTCGAGGGGCGCTTTTTTTACTGCAAATCGAGGTATTCCTCAAGACAGAGACCGTTTTCCATAATGTACGTCGCGGCTTCGACGCCGACGTAGCGGTAGTGCCAGGGCTCATAGGTTATCCCCGTTATATCCTGTTTGTCCTTCGGATAGCGGAGAATGAAGCCGTACTCGGCGCAGTGCTCATACATCCATTTGAACGAATCGAACTTTTCGTAGTCGTGCTCAAGGTCGGAATACTGTCCCCAGTAATCCGAGGAGACAATATCCATCGCAAGCCCGGTGTGGTGCTCGCTGGTGCCGGGCGGCGCGACCCATTTTGCCGCTTCGCTCTCGGCTTTCGCCTGCGAGTAGCCGGCGTTTAAGTACTGCTGCACCTTGCGCTGGTAAAGCTCGGCGGATTTTTCAATGGTGCGGTAGGCGGAGCAGATCTGCATATCGTAGCCCGCCTCCTTCGCCCCGGCGATGAGATCCTTCGCGGACTGCGCCGCCTTAACGTCGAGCTTATATTTTCCCTGTACCGTTTCAAGCTCCACGGTATAGTCGTCGGGAATATAGTTTTCCGGGTTCACAAGTATGAGGCAGGGGTCCGTTTCCCCGTATTCGCCGCCGGCTTCGGCGGCGGAGCTTTCCTCCCCGGAGCTTTCCGAGGCGCTTTGGCTGGTTTCAGGAGTGCTCTGGCTGTGTTCGGGCTCGCTTTCACTTTGTTCAGACTCGCTTTGGCTCCGCTCAGACTTACTTTCGCTCGGCGTAATAAGTATTCCGTCGCCCTCGGCTATTGTTCCGCCTTTCTCTTTTGAGCACCCGGAAAGCGCCAGCAGGAGCGCCAGCAAAAGGGCAATAAAATTTTTTCGTTTAATCAAATTATCTCCATTTCTCCGGCAGCGTACATTATTGCGGAGATTGCCGCCACCGGCGCGGTTTCGCACCGCAGAATCCGCGGACCGAGGCTCGCGCAGAGAAGTCCGTTTTCCTCCGCGAAAGCGGCTTCCTCATTTGAAAATCCGCCCTCGGAACCTACGAGCACCGCAATTTCCCCACCGTTATATTTTTCCATACAGCCCCGAAGCGGATACTTCGCGTGCTCAAAGAAAAATATGGGGAGGTCCGCCGTGCTCATTTCCTTTACGGCGCTTTTGAAGCTCAAAAGCTCCCCCACTTCCGGAAGGCGACCGCGCCCGCTTTGCTTTGCGGCTTCGTCCGCAATTTTGCGAAGCCGCTCGAGCTTTTTCGCCATGGTCTTTTCGTCCGGGCGGGAGATGCATCGGGAGGTCATCACGGGCACGATTTTTGAAACGCCCAGCTCCACGGATTTTTGTATTATGTATTCGAGCTTGTCGAATTTCGGAAGCGCCTGATAAAGAACAACCCTTGCCTTCGGCTCCGCGGCGGAGTCCCGGCGGGAAAGAACGTCGAGAACGACGCTTTCGGGGCAGATGTTTCTTATATCGCATTCCGCCTCCCGACCGTTTCCGTCGCAGAGAACTAGGCTTTCGCCGCATTTCATACGAAGGGAAAGGGCGATATGCCTCGCGTCGCTGCCGGTTATTTCGACGGAGTCCCCCTCGACGGAGTCAACAAAAAATCTCGGCATTGCGTTCCCTCCTTTTAGTAGGTCACCAGCTCGAAGTCGCCGAAATATCGGCTTTTGAGAGGGTTGAGGTCGGTAAAATCCGTCGGGTAATAGCTTCCGTAATGGGGTCTCTTCCCGTCGCAGAGCTTATAGAAATTGCCTTTCATTTTGTGCCCGGGCTCAAGATAGTGTACTCCGCAGAATTTTTCGACCACCGAAAGCGGAAGGGTGAAATTGCTGCACCAGTAGATGCCCTGTTCGTCCTCGCCGGAATAAATCCTTACGGCGACGCATTTGGTGACGTCCGTTTCGGTGCCGTCGGCTTCGTTTATGAATTTACAGAAAAGGTCGCCCCGGCGGTTCGTCGAGAACCAGAAATAGCGCTTCCCGCCGTCCTCCTCCGGGAAAAACGCCAGCGCCGCGCCGACGACGCTCTTATCCTCCGGCTCGACCTCAAAAGCGAGCATCTGGAGGTGGAGGTCGTCGTTGGAAATACAGAGCCGCGCCTGGGCGTAGGGCTTATAGTCGGCTTTTTCAAGGGGATAGTTTATTATCTTTGCCGCCGGGAGCGAGTTCCAAAGGGGCTCCCCGGTTATCATACTTATTGGAAACATAGATTTAAAATTCCTCCTTTAAAGGGGCTCTTCGTCATAGGCATATTCTATAATATAATTGTGAACAAATCAAGCGGATTTATTGCGCCCCGACGGGATTATTGCCAAAGAGCAAAAAACGCCGCTCCGTTCTTGCTTCGGTGCGGCGTTTTTTGTGTTATAAAAGTCGGGAAGAAAAAATGTCAGATTAAAGGATATGTATTCCCTCCGCCTCGCAGCGGGCGAGGGTCTCCTCCGGCCAGACGGAGGACTGGACTTCGCCGATGTGGCGTTTTCCGAGAAGGAGCATACAGATGCGGGACTGACCGATGCCGCCGCCCATGGTCTGGGGCAGCTCGCCGGCGAGAAGGGCTTTATGGAACGGGAGCTTCGCCCTCTCCTCGCAGCCGCTCGCTTCAAGCTGGGCGTCGAGGGCTTTGGGGTCAACCCTTATTCCCATGGAGGAAATTTCAAACGCCCGCTCCAACACCGGGTTCCAGAGGATTATGTCGCCGTTGAGCGACCAGTCGTCATAGTCCGGGGCTCGCCCGTCGTGGCGCTTGCCGCTTTTGAGCGGCGCGCCTATCTGCATCAGAAAAACGGCGCCGTGGCGCTTCGCTATGGCGTCCTCCCTCTCTTTCGGAGAATAATCCGGGAACTCATCCTCCAGCTCCTGGGTCGAAACGAAAGCGATTTTCTCCGGAAGAAACGGCTTTATACAGGAAAAGCGTCCGCAGAGCTTGAACTGGGTCTCCTTGAGCGCCTCATAAATATCTTTCACAGCTATCTGGAGCGTATGGAGGTTTCTCTCCTCCGGATTTATTATTTTTTCCCAGTCCCACTGGTCCACATAGACGGAGTGGAGCGGGTCGAGGTCCTCGTCCCGGCGGATTGCGTTCATATCGGTGTAAAGCCCGGTTCCGCACTCAAAGCCGTATTTCTTGAGCGCAAGGCGCTTCCACTTGGCAAGGGACTGCACCACCTGGACGTCCTTATGTATTTTGAGAATGTCGAAGCTCACTGGGCGCTCGACGCCGTTGAGATCGTCGTTGAGTCCGCTTTCGGGAAAGACGAAAAGCGGCGCGGAAACACGGGTCAGCTCAAGGGCGTCCGCAAGCTCGCGCTCGAAGCTGTCCTTAATAAACTTTATCGCAACTTCGGTTTCGAGGATATTCATATTCCCGAACATTGCCTCTCTTTCTTCGTTTGTCACGGATAGCCCTCCTTTTTTAAAATCTTTTTCTATGGTAACACTTTGAACTATTAAAGTCAATGATTTTTTTATTGCAGCGCGCTTTTCTTTTGCAGGAGCGTCGCCGAAAGGCATTCTTTATCGCCCAACTTTCTATAAATATGTTTAAAAAGTCGGATAAATATGTTATACTAAATTGTTAATTTATATTTTTTCTCCTTTCGGAGGTATTTTATGACGAATATAGAAAAGTTTTTTGAAAAAATAAAATCCAAAAAGGTCGCCTTCATCGGCATCGGCGTCAGCAACCGGGACGTAATCCGCCTTTTTGCCGAAAAGGGCATCGCCACCGAGGCAAGGGACAAAGCCGACCGGGAAAAGCTCGGCGACATTGCCGACGAACTCGAAAAGGCGGGGGCTGTTCTGAAGCTTGGCGAGGGTTACCTTGACGACATCGACGCGGACGTCGTTTTCCGCACCCCGGGAATGAACTGGTGGAACCCGACCCTTTGCGAGCTTCGCAAGGAGGGCAA
>JAEDJF010000047.1 GCA_016296485.1 Oscillospiraceae bacterium | reverse complement strand
ACGAAGGCGAACGCATCCAGATCGACACCCGTACCGGCGAATATATCGGCAGAGCTTAAAGAATATAAACAAATTTAACGCCTTTTGGCAAAGGAGAAAGCTAATGACTATTTCTGAAAAGGTTGCCCACCTTAAAGGACTTATGGAAGGACTTAACTGTGAGGACAAAGTTCTCGGCGCCATCGCTGACATTCTTGAGGACATTGCCTATGACCTCGAAGACGTTCAGGATTCCCTTGCCGAGGTCGGCGAGCAGGTTGAGCTCATCGACGAGGACCTCGAAGCCCTTGAGGACGATTACTATGACGAGTGCGACGACGACGAGTGCGGCTGCGGCTGCGACTGCTGCGATGACGACGACTGCTACGAGGTAGAGTGCCCCGCCTGCGGCGAAGTTATCTGCATCGACGGTTCCATCGTTGACGAAGGCGAGATGGACTGCCCCAACTGCGGCGAGCATCTTGAGTTCGATTTCGACGAGGACGAAGAAGAGGAAGAGGACGAAGAATAATCCGTCTTTCTGCGGGTCCCGGTTTTAAACCGGGACCCGATTTTTTTCATAAAATACGTATTGACATCGAGCCTTTGCGGTAGTATACTGATGTCAAATTGATAAATCTTCAGGGCGGGGCGCAGTTCCCCACCGGTGGTTACAGCCCACGAGCCGCAAGGTATGATTCGGTGAAACTCCGAAGCCGACAGTATAGTCTGGATAAAAGAAGATTGTGTACGGCGCATACAGCGCCGGAACACCGCGCGCTCTGGAATTCTTTGAAATTCCGGAGTTTTTTATTTTGCGGTGTTAAAAACAAGCTCCGCTTACCCGAAATGCCCTGAACTTCCCGTTCGGGGCATTTTCTTTTTCGGAGGTGGTTTTTATCCAAATTAAAAATCTTTCGTTTTTGCAAAGCCATTCTTAAATCTTTGTTCATAACAAATTAAAAAAGAGGTATTATTATGAAAAACGCAAAATCTTCAATAAACATCAGAAAACTCGTGGGAACCGCAATGCTCGGCGCAGTTGCGACGATACTTATGTATCTTGAGTTCCCGATTCCGATAATGCCGGCGTTCATCAAAATGGATGTTTCCGAGCTTCCCGCGCTCATCGCGGGCTTTGCCTACGGTCCCGTTTCCGGCGTCGTCGTCTGCCTTATCAAGAACCTCATCAAGCTCCCCAGCACCTCTACCGCCGCCGTCGGCGAGCTCTTTAACTTCGTGATGGGCGCGCTTTTCGTCGGCACCGCCGCCCTCGTTTACAAAAAAATTAAAAGCCGCAAGGGCGCCGCAATAGGCTCCGTCCTCGGCGCCGCCGTTATGGCAATTGTCTCCGTCCCGTACAACTACTTCATCGTCTATCCCGCCTACGTCGTTTTTTACGGCATGCCCCTTGACGCCATCGTCGGAATGTACCAGGCGATAAACCCCGGAGTGGACGGACTTCTTGCCTGCCTTCTTACGTTCAACCTTCCCTTTACTTTCTTCAAGGGTCTCGTGGACGCGCTTATCTGTTTCCTCATCTATAAGCCCCTCTCCCCAATCCTTCACGGAAGAAGATAAGCTGAACGAAAACGCCGCGCCGCTTTCTAAGCGGCGCTTTTCTTTGGCAAAATATATATTGAAAAAAATTATTTATCTGAATATAATAAACCTATAATTGCGATTCGGAAAGGAGGAGGTATTTTTTGAAAATCGACCCGAAATGGTCCTCCCTCTCCTCGGCGGAGGCGGCGCGCCTCGCCGCCGAGGGAAAGGCGAACGTCTCCCCCTCCTCCGCGTCAAAGAGCGTGAAGCAAATCTGGTTTTCGAACCTCTTTACGTTCTACAATATGCTCAACCTTGTGCTGGCGGTGCTCGTCGCCACCACCGGCAGCTACCGCAATATGCTCTTCCTCGGAATCGTCATATCGAACTTTTTTATCGGCACCATACAGGAGCTCAAGGCGAAAAAGGTCGTTGACAGCCTTTCCGTCCTCACCGCCCCCACCGCAAGGGCGGTCCGGGACGGAAAAGAGGTCGTTCTCCCCTGCCGGGAGCTGGTGCTCGGGGACGTAATAATCGTCGGCGCCGGGGACCAGATTACCGCCGACGCCGTCGTAATCGCCGGCGAAGCGCGGTTTAACGAGAGCCTTATAACCGGCGAGAGCGACCCGGTGCTCAAAACCGTCGGCGAAAATCTTTTCTCCGGAAGCTTCGTAATAAGCGGCGAATGCGCCGTCCGGCTCACCGCCGTCGGCGCCGACAGCTACGCCGAACGCCTTACGGCGGAGGCAAAAAAGCTCAAAACCGCCAAGTCCGTGCTCAAAACCACCATGGTCAGAATCATCAAGGCGGTCACCGCCGTCATCGTCCCCATGGGCATGCTCACGTTTTTGAGCCACTATTTTGTGCAGGACCTCGGCTACGCCGAGTCCATGATAAGTACCGTCGCTTCCATGGTCGGAATGATACCCGACGGGCTCTATCTTCTCACAAGTATGAGCTTCGCCGTGGGCGTCGTGCGCCTTGCCCAGCGCCGCACCCTCACCCAGCAGCTCTATTCCCTCGAGTCCCTCGCGAGGGCGGACGTCCTCTGCCTTGACAAGACGGGAACCATCACCTCCGGGAAAATGCGGGTTCGGGAGACCGTCTCCCTCACCGGGGAGGACGTCGCCGCCATTGCGGCGAACCTCTACCGGGTGCTCCCGGTCGACAACGCCACCGCGAAAACCGTCGCCGAGGCTTTCGGCGGCAAGGGCGACGAAGGCGCCGCCGCCGTCCACACCCTTCCCTTTTCCTCCGCCCAGAAATACGCGGCGGCGGATTTCGGCGGCGGAAAATGCTATATGCTCGGGGCGCCGGAATTTGTTCTCGGCAAAAAGTTCCCGAGGGAGCTTGAAACCGCCGCCGGCTTCGCCAAGGACGGCACGAGGGTCCTCGCCCTCTGCGCCGCAAAATTCGACGGAAAATTATACGAAGCGGAAAATCCCCTCGGTTTTATACTTATAGAAGACGAAATCCGCCCGAACGTCATGGAAACCTTTGAATATTTTAAGAAAAACGACGTCGCCATCAAGGTCATAAGCGGCGACAGCCCCGCCGCCGTCTCCGCCATCGCGAAGAAGGCGGGAGTTCCCGGGGCGGAAAACTTTGTTGACGCCTCCGTCCTTTCGGACGGAGAGCTTGCCGCCGCGGCGGAAAGCGCCGCCGTTTTCGGGCGGGTCAGCCCGGAACAGAAGCGGGTCATCATCAAGGCGCTCCAAAGCGGCGGCCACGCCGTCGCCATGACCGGCGACGGCGTCAACGACGTTCTCGCCCTTAAGGACGCGGATTGCTCCGTCGCGATGGCGAGCGGAGCCCAGGCGGCGGCTCACGCCGCCCAGCTCGTGCTTCTCGACTCGGACTTTTCAGCCATGCCGGAGGTCGTTAAGGAGGGGCGGCGGGTCATCAACAACATCCAGAGGGCGGCTTCCCTTTTCCTTATGAAAACAATGTACTCCTTCGCCCTTGCGGCGACGCTTCTCTTCCTTCCCCTTGCCTACCCCTTCGCGCCGATACAGTTTACGCTCATCGGCGCCGTGGCGTCGGGAATACCCGGGGTGGTACTCGCCCTTGAGCCTAACTTCAAGAGGGTGCCGAAGCAGTTTATGAGCACGGTGCTCAAGCGGGCGGCGGCGGGAGCCGTGACGATTTTCGCGGGAATAATGTTTTCCGTCGCCGCGGGCGGGAGCCTCGGGCTCACCCTTGACGAAATTTCCACCGTCTGCACGGTTTTCACGGGAATTTCGAGCCTTGTGACCCTCCTTTGCTCCTGCCTCCCGCTCAACAAATTCAAAGGAGCGCTCATCGCTTTCTGCGCCGCGGTTTTCTTTGTCGCGGTGCGGCTTCTTCCGGGGGTATTTATGCTCGTGCCCCTCGGAAAAGCGGCGGCTTTGCTTTTAGCAGCTATGCTGCCCTTTACGCTTATTCAGTATTTCATCAGGAGGAATCAGCTACGGAAAGAGGAAAATTAAACGGAAAAATCCGCTTCGCGGTGCCTTCGGACGCCGGGGCTATGCTCGAAATCTACGCTCCCTACGTTCTCAATACCGCCATCACTTTTGAGTACGACGTCCCGACGGAGGCGGAGTTTCGGGGGCGGGTCGAAAAGATAACGGAAAAATACCCCTGGATTGTCTATGAGGAGGAGGGGCGAATCCTCGGCTACGCCTACGCCGGTCCCGACAGGACGAGGGCGGCGTACCAGTGGACCGTCGAAAGCTCCCTTTACGTCGCCGCCGAAGAGAGGGGTCGGGGAATCGGCTCCGCCCTTTACGACGTCCTTTTCGATATACTTACGAAGCAGAATTTCTGCATCTGCTACGCCGTCATCACTGCGGACAACGAATTTTCCATAAAGATGCACGAAAGATACGGTTTCAGAGAGGCAGGCTTTTTGAAAAACTCCGGGTACAAGCTGGGCGCCTGGCACAGCGTTGTGACCCTCGAAAAGCAGCTTAACGAGCCTCTCGTTCCGCCGAAGCCCGTCGTTCCTATCGGCGAGCTTTGCTATACTTTTTAACATTTCGGCGGGGCTTTGCCCCGCCGTTTATCGTCTCCCCGACGGAAAACAAGAATTTTTCCCTTAAAACTGCAACAAAAAGGGCTCTTCGGCGCACTTATTAAATGTACTTTTCCCCCTCCGGGGCAAAAACGGAAAAATATCTCAAATTGATTCAGCTATTTTTCCCGTATTCGCTTGTTTTTGCGTGTGTTTAATGTTATATTATATATTTAGTAAACTATTTTTCGGAAAGGAATTAAGATAATGAACGACGATTTTAAGAATCCTGACTTCATTGATGAGAACGAAGCTCCCAAGAAAAGACCCTCCGCCAAGGCTGAGGACGAGAGCTTTGCCGACGGTATCCCCGCTCCCTCCGACGAGGAAATGGAGGAAACGAAGCCGCACAAAATTGTGCGCGTAGTCGAAGTCGCGCCGCAGAAGAAGGAATACAACGACGACCCAAGCTGGGACGACGGCAAAAAGAAAAAGAAAGAGAAAAAGGGCGGTTTCATCGGCGAATTCTTTGCCGGCGCCGCCGCCGGCGCAAAGACTGTCGGCAAAAATATCTCCGCCGGAATCGACACCGTAGCCGGCGCCGCCAAGAAAGACGGCAAAAAATCCGCCGAGCCTAAAGCGGAAAAAGCTCCCGAAAAGAAGCCCGAAGAGCCCAAGTCCGAGCCCAAGAGCGAACCCAAAGCAGAGCCCAAGAGCGAAGCCAAAGCCGCTCCCAAAGCCGAGAAAAAGGCTCCCGCAGGAAGCGGAAACGCTTTTATGGAGAAGCTCAATTCCCTCCCCACCGGGGCGGTCATCGGCGGCGCGGCCGCGCTCATCGTAGTGGTCGTAGCCCTTATACTTATTCTTGCCACCAGCTGCGGCAGCGGCACCAAGACCCCCGTCATCGACAACGACAACTCCTCCAGCAAGGTCCAGATAAGCTCCGCCGGAGACAATACCGAAGAGGAGGAAGGACCCGAAGCCCTCGTTGTTCCCTCCCGCCTTGACAAGATTGCCGACGCCTTCAACATCAACAACGACGTTGTGGGCTGGCTCTATATCCCGGGATTGAGCGACGTTGACGCAGGCGTCTGCCACGACCCGAAGAGCTACTCCTACAATAAGCGCGACATCACCGGCAAAAAGGTAAACGGCACCTACTGGATAAACGGCGCTTATTACACTCACCTTCGCAACACCTTCGGCGAAGGAGTTGACGGTCTTTCCACCAACACCGTAATTTTCGGACACAGCGACCTCGGTATCACCAATCTTGCCTATACCAACGACGACCCCAACGGTCCGCTTTTCTCCCAGCTCTTTAAGTTCAAAGACCCGAATTTCGCCGAGGCGACCCCCTATATTTATTTCTCCACCGCCGACCACGACTACGTCTGGGAAGTTTTTGCCGTATTCTATAACGACTCCAAGATAGACGGCGGCAAGGCTCTTTGGTACATCGAGCCGGAGCCCGGCACCAAGTACCAGACCCTTCTTGACACCGTTCAGGAGCGTTCCCTTTACGATTACGACGTGGAGGTAACAACCGACGACAAGATTCTCACCCTCTCTACCTGCACCGTCGGCTTCGGTCTCGGAAACCGCGAGCGTTACCGTTTCGTTATCGTTGCGAAGCTCGTTGAGGACGAGGAGGCGCTCGTAGTCAAGAACGCGTCCTTCACCATCAACGCCGACGCTCCCATTCCGGACAGCTACTCCGAGGAGTTTAACGGCTACGCCGAAAACTGGAAACCCAGCGAAGAAGTTAAAGCCGTAAATCCCGGCGCTTCCGAGGTAAGCTCCTCCGAAAGTCAGAATAGCTCCTCCGCTTCCGCCAGCGGGAACTGAAAAGTGAAATAAAAAAGCGCCCGCAAGGGCGCTTTTTTTGTTTTGTTATGGACTTTCAGCCGAATACCCGGGCTGTCAGCTCGAATAGCTCCAGCCAGGCGAAATCCTTTTCAAAATCCTCCCGAAGGGCGTCGCAGATGCTTTTATAGTACCATCCCTGCTCATTTTTATCGCGGCAGTTAAACTTTTCCCAAAGCCTGTCACCGAGGACGGCGTAGTCCCTGTAGATAGCCCTTACATTCGAAAGCTTGTCTGCAAGCACTATGATTTTTTCGTCCCGGTTCATTTTGCCTATATCGGCTATGGTTTCCTCCTTGCGGATTTTCCAGGTATCCGCCGCCGGAAGGCTCTCCCTTTTGTCCTCGCTGTCTGCCGCTACGAGCGACGCCACCCTCTCTCCGAAAAGGACGGTAAGTTCCCCGCCCGTCACGCCGCAGTCCTCCACGACGTCATGGAGGACCGCCGCGGCGATTATTTCTTCATCATCTGTCAAGGTGGCGGCTATCGCCCCGGCCTCCATCGGGTGGGTGATATAGGGAATATCCGTTCCCTTTCTTGTTTGCCCCTCGTGCTTTTCGGCAGCAAAACAAATGGCCTTTGTAAGAGTTTTCATTTCTTTTCGCCCCTTTCGAAAATATTAAAATCCACAGCGCTATTATAATCCTGCAAAATCCAAATTACAACAAAGCGAAATAAAAAAGCGGGCGGCTTTCGCCGCCCGCTTTTTTATTTCATTTCATCAATACCCGAAAACGCCCTCGAGGGATTCGTCGTTCGTGATCCACTCGTCGTTCACGTCTATCACGCGGTAGGTTTCGTTGTCGTCACGGATTATCACCGTCTCGATTCCGGAGTTTATAATCTGGCGCTTGCACATACTGCAGGGGTTGGCGTTCTTGACGTACTCGCCGGTGGAGACCTCCTTGCCGACGAGGTAGAGGGTCGAGCCTATCATATCCACCCTCGCGGCGTGGATGATTGCGTTCGCCTCGGCGTGGACGGAGCGGCAGAGCTCATAGCGCTCCCCACGGGGGACGTTGAGCTTTTCCCGGGTGCACCAGCCAAGGTCGCTGCAGTTTTTGCGCCCCCTGGGGGCGCCCACGTAGCCGGTTGAAATTATCTGGTCATTCTTTACGATTATCGCTCCGTACCTCCGCCGAAGGCAGGTCCCGCGCTCGAGCACCGTCTCGGCAATATCAAGGTAGTAATTTATCTTGTCGCGTCTTTCGGTTTTCATAAGCTTTCCCCTCCTTTAATTCAATCATATACTAAAACAAAACATTTTACAACATTTTTTTGCGCCCCGGGGCGCAAAAAAAGCGGCGTTTCCGCCGCTTCTTTTCGTTTAATCTCCGCCGAGGACGATTGGTCCGCCGCTCCAGCTGCTGCTTTCGGAGCTTTCCGAGGAGGACTCGGAGGAGCTTTCGGAATTTTCGTCAGAGGGCGTCTCCGGGACGCTCTCTGGCGCCGAGGAGCTGCTTTCGGGCGGGGTGTAGGGATTTTGCGGCTGCTGCTGGGAGGAGCTTTCCGGGGCGCTCTCGCCGCCCTCGGGCTTTTCCTCCTCCGGCGCGTCGCCGAAGAAAACCTCGTCATATACGAGCACAAACCCGAAAGCTCCCTTTTCGCTTAAAACGGACTTAAGGGTCTTGAGCTGGGACTTTTCGAGCCCCGCGCAGGTTATTGTCGGGAACACCTTTATATCCGTGGCGTAGCCGAGGGCTTCGTATATTTCCCCGGCAAGTTCCGTCACGTCCTCGGGCAGAACTTTATAGTTCATATCGCCCATCTTTTTCCCGACGAAATCGTTAAGGTCGATCGTCGGGGCGAGCCCGTCGCACTTAAAGGCTGCGGGCGAGCCGCCGTAAATATCTCCGCCGGAAATGACCTCGAAGCCGTCATAGGCAAGGAGAAGGTCCGTTTCGCTCGTTACGGTGGCGGAATAGATGCGCTGGACAAACTGGCTTAAAGCTTCGCCCCTTTCAAGGGTCTCCGCCGCCGCGCCGAAATAGGCGTAATCCATTCCGTAGGCGTCCGGGAAGCGCACGCCGTCGAGAATCACCGCGTCCACCGCGAAGTCCACCGCATCGCAGACTATGTCGAGGACGTATTTCTGGGCGGTGTCAGAGTAGGGGTTGAGCCAGGGCTTTCCGCCGTTGTCAACGCTGTCGTCCAGCCAGAGGACTCCCTCCTCCGACTCGTAGCGAATCGCCATGTCGTAGGATTTATACGGAGCGGTGCTGTCCTCAAAGGCGTATATTCTCGCGATTACGTCGAGCCCAAGGCTCCGGGCGGTCTTTATCCTGCTTTCAAGGTCCACGGCGTTTTCCGAAGCGGTGCCGTAGTCGTTGACGCTGACCTGTTTTGATTTATAGGTTACGGTTCCGCCGGCGGTTTTCATATCAATCACCACCGCCGTCACCTCTTTGTCGAGGGACTTCAGAAAGAGGTAGTAATCCGCGGCGTTATAGAGCTTTTCCTCGGGCACCGTTACCGCAAGGGTCTCTTTATCAATAAAATCCAAAGGGGGAGTTTCGGGCTTTTTCTCCGGTTCGGGTTTTGAAACGGGGTTTTGCTCGATTATCTCCTTGTTCGCGGAATTGATTTTCGCCATAAGCGGCTCATAGGCGAACCAGCCCAGGGCGAAAAGGAGCGCCGCCCCGGCAAGCGCCAGCGCCGCTCTTATTATTTTCCCGCGAATTGGGTTATAGATCCTTGATCTGTAATGCTTTACTTTGTATCTTCTATCCATCTAACAGCACCCTTTTGTAATTGGTCAGGTCGGAAGCTGATGCCCCACGAGTCCGTAAAACGCCAAAGAGAGAAGCCCGAGATATATGAGCAGTATCGGGAGCCCTTTGAAAGCCCGGGGCACCCGGCAAAGCTCGAGGCGCTTCACGCCGAAGCCGATTATTGCCGCCGCGAGCCCGAAGCCGAGCCCCATTCCGAGCCCGTAGCCGAGGGTCCCGACGAAGTCGAGCCTCTGTATCGAGGGAATGAGAAGGCTTCCGAGGGCGGCGCAGTTGAACGCCGCAGGTCCGAGGTCGTCTTTCACGTTTTCAAAAAATCCGGGCATCAGTTTTTTAATCAAGACATACGCCGCGGCATAGGTCGCGGCTATGCAGCCGATATAGAGCATCGGAACGAGCACGTAGGCGTGTTCCTTCGACTGGACAAGTCCCCGAAGGGGGTAGCCTACGGCTCCCGCGACGGTTATCACCCCGGTCAGAAGGACGGTGCGCCTCAAAAGAGTTTTCGGCTCACGGAGAATATAGAGCACGCGGCTCGTGCCGAAGGCCCTCGTAAAGATAATATTCTCAACGAAGAGCGAAGTCAGCACCATAAGGAAAAAACGAGCTATGTATTCCATCACTCCGCCTCCCCTTCTTCAACCGGCGGGACGTAGTCCGGCAGTTTTAAAAGTATTCTTATTCCGCTCACTCCTGCCGCCATAAATCCGAGGAGTATAAAGCCCCAGAAAGGAAGGCTCACGGCGTGGAAGCTCTGGCTGGCGAGCTTTACGCCCCAGAGGCTTCCGCTTCCGAAGAACTCCCTCGCCGCGCCGAGAACGGCGGCAACGAGCCCGAAGCCCACGGTTAGGAAAACTCCGTCAAGAAAAGCGACGGAAACCGGGTGGCTCTCGGAAAACCTTGCGGAATAGAGGGCGGGAACGGTGCTCACCGCGAGAAGCGGGAGATAAACGCCCACCGAGTCGAGAATCGTCGGCGAAATGCTCCGGCAGACAAGGTAAGCCGGGAAGAGCATCGCGCCGGAAATGAGCATATAAGCGATAATTCTTGACCACCGGGGCAGAAATCTTCCACAGGCGGCGGCAAAAACAAGCACCGGGAGGGTCACGAAAAAGAATGTCACCGTGAGGGCGACGCCGTTTTGAAGGTTGGTGGCGCCGGCGGCAAGCTGACCGATTACGAGCCCGCCGACCAGAACCGGGTTGGAAAAGAAAACGTGGTCAAGGCTCCTTTTAAGGAGGAGCTTTTCTTTAAGCTCGGGCATCAGCAAACCTCCTCTTCTTCTTTAATAATAGTGTCGTCTTTGGGGGTATTTTCTTCCGCCTTATCCAAGGAAATTTCTTCCTCGGGCTCCCCCTC